>CAZNYC010000023.1:9290-10633 GCA_964577175.1 uncultured Anaerolineales bacterium | reverse complement strand
CGCGCGGCAACTCATCGTTCCTTGCAACGGCAAAGCGGCGCCCGCGCCGCCGCACTCTAACGCCGCGGCGCGTCGCGGCCTACGCCTCGCCCTGCGCCGCCAGGACCGTCCGGGCCAGGCGCTTGCCGGCCTCCGTCCGGAAGACCCGGTCGATGATCGCCTCGCGCCTTTCGCCTCCCTCCGGCACGCCGTCCTCCTGAAAGTTCACGAGGTGGTCGGCGTCCCAGATGATCCGGAACTCGGGACTGTCGATGTCGTGGGCGCTGTGGTGGCTGGCGATGATCCCCAGGACGTGCTCCGTGCGGTCGGCGTCCACGCCGTGCCGCTGGAGGATGGCCCGGGCGATGGGCGGCCCTTCGTGTTCCTGCCACTTCGGTGCCGCGCACCCGTACTTCGCCTCCGCCGCGTGGATGCCGATGTCGTGGAGGACGGCGGCGGCCTTGACGACGAGCGGGTCGGCCTCCGGTTCCTCGCCGAGAATCCGCTCCGCATACTCGAGCACCGCCAGGGCGTGCCGGATGCGCCGCGCGTCGTCGCCGAAGACCGTCTTCATCTCCTCGACGAGCGTGTCCGCCAGGGCCGCGCCCTCCTGCTGGTCGATGGCGGCCGAGCCGAGACACGCCTCCGCGAACTGGCACCACTTGGCACAGCCGGCGTCGAAGTGCGGGTTCGCCGCCCGCGTGCCGCACTCCGGGCACCGGCGGCGGGGCTCGTCCTTGAAGAATTCGACGGCGTACCCGCAGGCGGGGCACGGGCTCTCGGAGACGTCCTCCGGCCGCCAGAAGCGGGTGTCCTGTCCGGGGCAGCGTCGGATGGCCATGGCCGGCCCTTTCCTCTTCCGTTTCCAGTACGGCAACGCTCGGTCGGTGTGTGGCGCGGTGGGTCGGCGCCTGTCCCGAGCGCAGCCGAGGGATACCCACCGCGCTCGAAGCGCCTTCTTCTTTGCTGCGCGGCGGGTGCGGAGACCCGCCGCGCACGAGTTCGCGTTGTAGTGGCAGGCTTGCCGCGGCGTCCCATGCCGCTATACGCCGGCCGTCTACTGTGGCCATTATCGCATACCGCTGGGCGCGATGCCTTGATGCAGGTCAATTTCCCGCGTTTTTGACATTTGCCGCGGCGTGGCCGGATGGGCCCGAAAAAGGGTTGAAACGGCGGCCCATTGAGAGTGTAGTCGTACGATGGGTGGCTGTACCCACGCGCATCTGCCGTGTGGCCCGGCCGGGCGCCCGTAGGCCGCGGCGTGCCGCGGCAGCCGTAGGGCGGGGGCTTGCACCCACGAGCATTCGCAGCCCGTAGGCCGCGGCGTGCCGCGGCAGCCGTAGGGCGGGGGCTTGCACCCACGA
>CAZNYC010000023.1:6953-9190 GCA_964577175.1 uncultured Anaerolineales bacterium | reverse complement strand
GACTCAGGCACTCAGGCACTGCCGTCGAGCTGGTAGGCCGCGGCGTGCCGCGGCAGAGGGCCGCGAGCCGCGAGCCACGAGCCGCGAGCCAAAGCGGTGCCGGGGCACCGCACTCCAAAGCGGCCTTCGGCCGCGGCCGTGACTCAGGCACTCAGGCACTGCCGTCGAGCTGGTAGGCCGCGGCGTGCCGCGGCACTCCCTCCCCCCCGGGTGGTAGCGCGGTGGTTCTCCGCAGGCCACTGCGCTTCATGCCGCCGACGTTTGGCGCGCGGCGGGTGCTCCAGACCCGCCGCGCTACCATCCTAACTTAACGTGCTATAGCCGCCGGCCGATGCAGTACACCTTCGCGTCGGTCCGGAGGAAGAGTTGGCCGTCGGCGATGGCGACGGACGCCCGCACGCCCTTGCCGCCCATGTCCGTCCGGTGGAGCACCTCGCCGCCGGCCGCCGAGAGGACCACCGCCTCGCCGCTCATGCTGAGGCAATAGATCTTGCCGTCCGCCCCCGTCGGCGAGGCCTGGAACTTCGTCTTCACGGGCAGGTCGCCCTCCCACACCGTCTCGCCGGTCGTCGGGCGGAGGCGGAGCATCCGCTTGTGCGTGCCGACGAGGACGAAGAAGTCGTCCTGCCAGACGAGCGGCGTGCAGACGTCCGGGGCGTCGGTCTTCTGCGTCCACGCCCACGTGTCGGGGCGGCCGAGCGGTGCCCCGTAGATGCGTCGACCCCCGCGCGGGGCGCACACCGGCACGATGCCCTTCGAGACGGCCGGCGAGACGATCGTCCGGAAGTTCGGGTCCGGCACGGGATTGTACGACGGCGTCCGCCAGACCTCCTTGCCGGTGGCGGCATCGTGGGCGGTCGTGTAATCGGCGCCGCCCACGAGGATGACCGTCCGGCCGCCCATCTTGGCGGGAATCGGCGTGGTGTAGGCCTGCTTGGCCTCGCGTGCGGCGTCGCTCGGGCGCGGCTGTTTCCACAGGTCCTTGCCGGTGGCGGGATCGACGCACAGGAGAAAACTCTTGTCGCCCGGCCCTTTTCGCAGGGCCCCGTGGATGACGGGGATGTACAGCCGGCCGTCGTACAACAGGCCCGTGGCCCCGTAATCCCAGAGGAGGTCGAACGGGCCGTGGTCCTTGGCGATGTTGCGACGCCACGTCTCGTTCCCGTCGAAATCGAAGGCCGCGAGTTCCCCGTTACCGACGTGGAACCACACGGTCGTGCCGTCGGTGATGGCCGACGGCGACGCCCCCGTGTTGCCCTGCTTGTTCGAGAAGCCCCGGCCCATCGGCTTCCGCCACAGGACGGACCCGTCGCCGCGGTCGAGGCACAGGGCCCACAGGGCCTTGTTGTGCGGCACCTGGGCGGTGATGAAGACGCGGTCGCCCCAGACGATGGGCGTCGAGGCGCCGACGCCCGGCAGCCTGGCCGTCCACGTCACGTTCTCGGTCGTCGAGAACGTCGTGGGGAGGTCCGTTTCGGTGGAGGAACCGTTGAAGTGCGGCCCGCGCCACTGGGGCCAGTTCTCCGCCCGGACGGGTCCGGCGGCGAGGAGGACGAGCAGAACGGTGAGGGCGAGGGTCAGGCGGCGGCGGATCATCGGTTCTTCCTTCCTGGGGGCAGCCCGTCCGACATGGGCCCGGCGATCGTTTCGGCGTGATTGTACCCTCCGGCGTACGGCAGACAAGCCCTTGCGCCGGCGGGCGTGCCATTTCCCGCGTGCGGCGACCGGCCGGGCGAATGCTCAATGTTCAACGCCCAATGCCCAAGGAGGCCTGCGGCCTGCGCCGGGTGCCACTGCCGGCTTGCCTGCCAGTGCGGGTGCCCCTCCGCTCCGGCCGGGACAGGCCCCAGCCCGTAGGGTGGGTGCTTGCACCCACGCGCATGTGGTGTGCGGCCCCGCCGGGAGACGTGCCGGATTGTGTGGCCCGGCCGGCTCGTCCGGCCTGGAAGGGATATCGACCCGGTTGGACAAGCCAACCGGGCCACACCAACGCGGCGGGTGCCCTCCGCTCCGGCCGGGACAGGCCCCAGCCCGTAGGGTGGGTGCTTGCACCCACGCGCATGTGGTGTGCGGCCCCGCCGGGAGACGTGCCGGATTGTGTGGCCCGGCCGGCTCGTCCGGCCTGGAAGGGATATCGACCCGGTTGGACAAGCCAACCGGGCCACACCAACGCGGCGGGTGCCCCTCCGCTCCGGCCGGGACAGGCTCCAGGCAGGCCGCGCTCGAGTGAGCGTTGT
>CAZNYC010000023.1:2670-6853 GCA_964577175.1 uncultured Anaerolineales bacterium | reverse complement strand
CCCTCCGCTCCGGCCGGGACAGGCTCCAGGCAGGCCGCGCTCGAGTGAGCGTTGTCGTGTTAGACCGCTCTATTCGTTCCCGCGCTGCAGCCGTTCGACCATGGCCTTGCCCATGGCTTCGCCGACGTTCATGTAGGTCTCGGCGTGGCCGCCGTAGTGCCCGTTGGACGCGCCGCCCATGATAATGGGGTTGGTGTACACGGTGGCGACGTTGCCCTTGAATTCCGGGTACGTGCCGCTCTTGCCGTCGACGGCGAATTGGGCGTCGAGGATCTTACCTTCGTTGCCGCCGGCACCCTTCTCGGTCTGGCCGAGCGTGGCACAGACGAACTTCGCCTTGGGCGCATCGAAATCCTTGCGGAGTTGTTTGATAAGCCGGACGAGGTTCTGCTCGTAGCGGGCGGCGTGGCCGGCGTCGTAGCGGTCCTTGTCACCCTGCCACCAGAAGAAGCCCGCGACCTCGTATCCCCTGGCATCGGGGTAATACGTGTCCAGTTCATCGAGGACCTTCTTCGCGTTGGCGACGTCGCCATCGTACTGCATGCCGGCGTACCAGCCGATCTTCTTCGGCTCCGTGCCCTTTTCCCATTTGGCCGGCGAATCCTTATAGCCGGCGTAGACCATGGTCTTGCCGTTCTGCTGGACCTCGTAGCGCTCGCTGCCGGGCGGAAGCAGGTCCCAGCCGAGGCTGCGGTTGCCGATGCACGACTTCAGGATAAGCACCGGCGCGTCGGTGACGTGGCCGACGTAATGGCCGATGCCGAACTCGGGGCCGATCTTGTTCTCGCCCTCCACGCTCATCCACTCGTTGTTGAACTGCCGCATCTTGCCGGTGCCGCTGCCCATGACGCGCGCGTATCGCACGTCCTTGAGGACGGTCCAGTCGCCGCCGTCCTGGACCAGGTACGGGTACTTGTCCTTCTCCTGCACGGCGTAGGTCAGGGTGCCTTCCTTGTCGCCCTTGACCTTGCCGGCCCCGACCATGTTCGACTGGCCCATGAGGATGTAGACCTGGACGGGCTTGCTCATGTCGGCCGGTTTGCCGGCCGGGTCGGGCAGCGGGTCGGGGACCTCCGCCCGTGCGAGGGGAACGGCCAGAAGCCCCACGGCGAGGGCCGCCAACACAAACACCGTCCTGCGTACGTGTAGATGGAACATCGTCACCTCCCTTTTCCTTTGCGGATTCAACTTTGAAACGCAACAACCCCCCAAGCCCCTGGAGCCCCGTCGCGTCGGCGTCGGCCTCACCCGGCGGCCCGAAGGGCTCCGGGCCGACGCCGAGGCGGCGGGGCGAAAGGGGCCCCTGGCAGCCTCGGAGCCGAGGCAGAGGCCCTCAAACGCCACAAGCCGTCGTTTCGCTTGTTGCGTTTCAAAGGTGAATCCGCACTCTTTGGTCTGCGTTCGTGGAACGTTACGGCTCTATCGCTTCATCAGGTCAGACATCGCCTCGGCAAAGCCCTTACCGATTCGGGCCACGATCCTGGCGGACCCCATGTAATGGAAATCGAAGTTGGAGACGCTTTCCTTGAGGACCGTGAGTTCGCGGGGGCTGAAGGTCTCGGCATAGAGCGCCTCGATCGCGGCGTTGCCGTCCTCCCGGCTGCGCTTGCCCTCTGTGATCTCCTTGCGGATGCGTTCCACCTTCGGCTTGATCGTCTGCTCCTTCTGGCGCAGCGCGACGACTTCCATGTCCCAGTACGTCTCGGTCAGGACGGCGGCGACGTTGTCTTTGAACTCGTGCATCGCGGCGGGCGCAGCCATGGCCATGCGGAAGTTGCGGTGCACGCCCTCGTAGCGGCGCTGCGCCTCGGTGTACCTCTCGATGGGCCCGCCGGCCCCCATCACGCCGATGACGAACGGCAATTCCGGCGCCGAGAGGTCTTTGCGCACGTCGCGAATGAAGTGCGCCAGGCACTCGCTGTACGCGTCGTAACCGCCCGGCTTGCCGCGGTTCGGATACGTGCCGCGGTCGACCATGTCGTTCCAACCCTGGAACCACACGAAGCCGGCCAGTTCATAGCCCTGGTCGGGGTCGTAGTCCGGGACGACCCGCCTGATGTCCGCCAGGACCTTCTTCACGTGGTCGATCATGAGGCGGTAGTAGCGGCCGGTGGCCTTCGCCTTCTCGGCCCTGATCGCCTCGATATCCTTGCCCTGCTTCTTGAATCCTTCCATCTGCTTCTCGTTGAATTCGTACGGCCCGGCGCTCGGGGGGCGGAAATCGGTGTTCAGGCTCTTGCCGCCCCACGCGGTCTTGATGATCAGGATCGGCTCGTCCACGAACTTCTGCATGTAGATGCCTAAGGTGAACTCGGGCCCGATCTTCGGGCCGCCCTTCTTCGCGCCGAAGCCGGCGGTGAGCCGTCCGACCTGCTCCTCGTCGGCGCAGCCGATGGAGGAGATCCAGACCCGCTCGCAGACCCGCGGCGTGCCGTCGCCGGCCCGCATCTCTTTGAGAATCGGCGCCGTCGTCGGGTTCAGGGCCATGGCGTCAAACGTCCTCACGTGCGCATGGCCCTGCATGTTGGATTGCCCGGCGAGCACGAACACCTGGAGCGGCCCGTCCGCGGCAGCGACGGATGGGACCAGGCCCGCCATGGCCAGCGCCAGCGCCGCACAAGCGGATAGGGGGCCGATTCGGGTACGTTGCATCATAAGGGGTCTCCTGTCTTGAGCCTGTTCTGCGCATGCCCCGGCCAAGCCCCGGCACCCGTCCTGTGCGTCTCCAAGGCGGCCGCCGCCCCCCCCGTCCGGAACAAGCATATTGGTTTCCGGGTGGCACGTCAACCCGGCCGGTCGCTCACCCTGGAGCCACCTTGCCGCTGCCTGCCACATCGCCAGGGAGGCGTGGCGGAGATGACCACAACGCGCCGGTGTGAAAGGCCCCGAGAACGAAATCGGCCGGAAGCCGGCATTCTTCACCCGGCTGAACAGCGGCCCGGACGGCCGGTCGGGTCACTTCTCCTGCCGCTGTCGGCGTCGGAACTCACCGGGCCGGATCCCTTCGACCCGCATGAACGTCTTGCTCATCCGGGAATCGTCGCGGAACCCGCACGCGGTGGCCACGGTGTACAGGTTGTCGTCGCTTTCGGAGAGGAGGCGTTTGGCCCTTTCCACGCGCAGGCGTGCCAGTTCGTCGCTGACGGTGCGGCCCAGGGCCCGGCGGAACCGTGCGCCCAGCGTCGAGCGCGTCGTCCCCACGTGGCGGGCGACCTCCTCCACGCCGATGCGCTCGTGGGCGTGCTCGGCCATGAACCGGAGGGCTCCGGCCACAAGCGGGTCGCGGACAGCGAAGGCGTCGCTCGACTGCCGGGGCACCAGGTCGGCCGGTTCCACCAGGCGGGGCGCCGCCGGCGCCGGCCGCCCCGCCATCAGGTCGTCCAGCATCTCGGCGGCCAGGTAGCCCACCCGTTCGTACGCCAGGTCGATGCTCGTGAGCGTCGGTTCGAGCGTCTCACAGAGCAACGGTTCGTTGAACGTCCCCACCACGCCCACCTCGTAGGGGATGTCCAACCCGCGTTCGGTACACACGTTCATCAGGTACCGGCACAGGAGGTCGTGGGCGCCCAGGATACCCACGGGGGGAGCCAACTCGGCCACCCATCCGTACAGTTTCTCGATGAACGCGTCCCATGTCGCGCGGCTGCGTGCGAACTGCCGCCGCACACGCAGTACCGAGCAGTCGTCGCCCTCCTCCGCCAGCCGGTCCCGCATGCCCGCCAACAGACCCGACGTCGTCCGGTTACGATGGTAGCCGAGAAGGCCGAATCGCCGGAACCCCCGGCCCAGGAGGTGTTCGGCCGCCGTCCGGCCGGCCTCCTCCATGTCCGGAAACACCCCGGGCAACCCCCGCTCGGGCGAGTTGAACCAGACGTTGACCGCCGGAATGCCCCACCGCCGCGCCCGTCTCGCGCCGCGGGCCGTCATCCGCCCCACCACGCCGGCCGGCCGGCGGTCCGACCGCTGCCGGTCCGACCCGAAGAACGGGTTGACGGCCAGTTCCCAGCCTCCCCGCTCCGACGCGAAGCGGCGGATGCCGCTATAGACGGCCAGGTGATGGACCACCGTCCAGTTCAGGTCGATGCAGACCACCACGCGTCGGGTGCGGCTCATGGCTCGGCGCTCCTCCCACGGCACCCCGGTCCAACGGTCCCCGCCGGCCCGCGGCGCCGCGACCGCCGGT
>CAZNYC010000023.1:0-2570 GCA_964577175.1 uncultured Anaerolineales bacterium | reverse complement strand
CCCTCACGGGCGAACTCGGCATTCTGGATCTGACGGCCAACGGGGGCCTCAATCCCGCCACCGGCTCGGCGTGGGCCTATGGGGATTATTACCGCTTCGCGTTTATCACGAGCACGGACGGCGACAGTTACCCCGCGTCGTCGGATATCAGCACGTACAACGACATGGTCCAGGGGCTGGCCGACGCCTCGGCCCTGAACATCGGGCAAGACGACGGCGGATACTGGCGGGTCATCGGCTCGACCGCCGATGTCGACGCACGAGACAACACCTGGACGAATCCGGACGAAGACGGTCCCGGCCACGCCATTTTCCTCCTGGACGGCAGCACGGTCGTCGCCAACGACTACGCGGATTTGTGGGACGGCGACGTTCAGCACATCATCAACGTTACCGAAAAGGGAGAGACGCGGACGTCCTGGCCGTATACCGGCACGTACTTGGACGGGACGAGCGTAGAGGGTAAACCCAGTTCATTCTCCGTTTTGGGTGGCGGCGGCGACGTCCACCAGGGCAATGGAGGCAATACCACGGAGTGGGTCTGGCGGCAGTGGACCGGCGATACGGCCGACCTGCCCTATTACGCCATGTCGGAGCCCCAGATGGTCGTGCCCGAACCGGCGACCCTGGCCCTGGTGGGCCTGGGCGGTCTCGGCACGCTCCTCGCCCGCCGACGTCGGCGGCAGTAAGGCGGCGCAGGAGAACCGGATCGCGCAGACCGTACCTACGGTAGCGCATGGAAAGCGCGGCGGGCGGATCCTTCCCCCCGCCGTGCTTATTTTCATCCCGTCCTGCCGGAAACCGCCCGACACCGTATGCTCCGAGCCGGCCTTCCATCGAGGGACCCCCTGATGCCACCCCGCCCTACGGTTTTCGTGCCCGCCGTCGTCCTGTGTCTTCTGTCGGCGGTGAGCGTCCCTGCCGTCGGCGCCCCCGCCGATACGGCATGCGAGGTCCGCCCGCTCGCCGACGCGCAGGCCAAGACGTACGGCCTGGACACGGCGTTCTACAAGAAATGCACGGTGGCCGAGGGCATCCTGATTGCCACCTCCGACCGCGTCTCGGACTACGCCCTGCTCGAGACGGCCTACCAGTTCGACATGATCATGCAGCGCCTCCGGCCGGAGGTCGCCCGCCGCATCCGCGACCGCAAGCCCCTGTGCCTGCTCATCGGCAGCACGGAACTGACCTCCGACCTGCCGCAGTTCGCCTCCGACAAGACGGGCGAGGCACTCGACTTCTACAACTGGCGCCAGCGCGGGTTCCTCCACTGGCAGGACGGCCGTCCGCTCGTCGTCTTCGCCGAGGAAGACGTGCTCCAGTGCGACGGCGGCATGCAACTGGAGAGCATCCTCATCCACGAGTTCGGCCACGTCATTCACGGGGCGGGTTTCGACGAGGCCCTCCGGAAACGCCTCACCGAGACGTTCAAGCAGGCCAGGGCGAAGGGGCTCTGGAACGACGGCCGGGCGGCGCAGCGGTTCCGCCGGGTCACGAGCGAGACGCCCGTCCGCCTGCTCGACGCCCTGGTGAAGGCGTTCCCGGACGAGCCCCCCGACCTCCTGCGCCAGTGCCTGGACGGCGGGGACATTCTCGTCAACGGCAAGCCCGCCCACGCAAAGGTCAAGGTCACGGGCCGCGACAAGGTGCTCATCGTCTTCGGCGGTCCGAAGCAGTGCTACGCCGGAAAGAACCGCGCGGAGTACTGGGCGGAAGGCGTCCAGTGCTGGTACGACACCAACCGCACCATGGACCACGACCACAACCATATCCACACCCGCGAGCAACTGAAAAGTTACGACCCCGGCCTAGCCGACCTGTGCGAGGCCGTGCTTGGGGATTCCACGTGGCGGTTCGTCTCGCCCCGCGAGCGGGCCCCCGCCGGGCACCTGGAAGGCTACGACCCCGCCGCCGCACCGAAAGCCGAACAGCCCGAGCACATCCGTGAGGCGGCCCTCGATTACTACGACCGGTACTGGAAGGACTTCTGGCAGCGCCTGCGGGACAAGTACGCCGCGAGCGGCGAGCGGTAGGCCGCGGCGTGCCGCGGCACCTTGCCGGTCATTCTGAGCGCAGCGAAGGATTTCGCCGTGGCCGTTGGCATTGGTCATTTGGCCCGTTGCCTGCGGTTGCCGTGCGCTGTCATTCTGAGCGCAGCGAAGAATCTCGCCGTGGCCGTTGCTTCTCCCCCTCTCCCTTGACGGGAGAGGGTTGGGGTGAGGGTGCTCTTACGCGCCGCGGCCGGTTGTGTCATCTCGACCGCCCCGCGCGCCGGGTCTCGGTCGGAATGACATGGCGGGAGGCGTCCAGCCGGGCGTCAGCCCCGGAAGATGGTCCGGTAGTGATACGCCAGGTGCCGTCCCGGCGAGGCCGGTTTTGCCTTGGCAAGAGCCGGGCCGACTGGCACCATCGAGGCATGTCCAACGCATCCGGCCCCAACACCCTGACCCCCGCCGAGTTCGTCGCGAAGTGGCGGCGGACCGAAGTAGTCCTCGACGCCGCCCATGTAGCCCCTGCGGATCCGCGCGAGCATGAAATCGAACCGCATGGCGCCCTTCCCGGCGCTGCGG
>CAZNYC010000022.1:0-39967 GCA_964577175.1 uncultured Anaerolineales bacterium | reverse complement strand
CGGCACGCCGATGTCGACGAGCAGGCCGCCCTTGATCTTGCGGCTGACGCGGCCCTCGACGACGTCGCCCTCGGCGTGCGTGCTGAGGACGCGTTCCCACCCCTTGATGCGGTCGGCCTTGCGCTTCGAGAGCAGCACCAGGCCGCTCTCGTCCTCCACGGCCTCCAGGAGAACGTCCACCGGCTGCCCGATCTCGACCTTGCCGCCCTCGAACTCGTCCAGCGGTACGCTGCCTTCGCTCTTGAAACCGACGTCGATGACCGCCTCGTTGCCGATGACGCGCACAACGCGTCCGGCGACCACGCTGCCCGTCTCGAACGCCTGGATCGAACTCTCGTACATCTGTTCGAGCCGGTCGGGGTCCTCCATCTGGCCGAAAACCTTCTCGACTTCGTGATCGATGTCCGGTTCGTTGAGGCCGTAATCGCGCCGGATCTGGATTTTCTGCTTCTTGACCATGAGGTTTCTATCTCTCGTTCCCTGGAATAGGCGTGCAGCGAGTCCGTTTCCGCCCGACCACCGGGCCACTCGCCGCCCTCGACCTTCGAGGCTTTCGGCCTGCGTCGGCCTGTAGAGACCCGTACTTTATCTCAGCCCCCGAGCGATTGCAAGCGGCGAATCACAGCGCACACGTCGTCAATAATCCATTGCGGCGTGGAGGCCCCGGCCGTCACGCCCACGCGCGGCCGGCCGGCCAGCCAGCCGGCCTCCACCTCGTCGGCCACCTCCACGTGATACGTCGGCACGCCGTGCGCGGCGCAGCGCTCCGCCAGGCGGTTCGTGTTGGCGCTGTTGCGGCCGCCGATGACGATCACGAGGTCCACGCGCTCGGCCAGTTCGGCCGCCGACTGCTGCCGCGCCACCGTCGCCGTGCAGATCGTCCGGACGATGCGGATTTCGCCCAGCCCGCGCTGCACCAGCGCCGTCGCCATCTGCTGGAAGACGTCCGGCGAAAAGGTCGTCTGCGCCACCAGGGCCACCCGGTCGGCGGCCTCCAGGTCGGCCACGGCCGACGGGTCGCTCACGACGACGGCGGTGGGCACGTGCCCGCGGATCGCCCGGACCTCCGGATGGGCCGCGTCCCCCGCCACGATGACCTGGTACCCCTCCCGCTCGAGTTCGGTGGCCAGCGTCTGCACCCGGCGCACGAGCGGGCAGGTGGCGTCGATGACCTCGTGGCCGCGGTGCCGGGCCTCGGCCACCACGTCCGGCGACACGCCGTGACTGCGCACGAGCAGCGTCGCGCCCTCGGGGGCCTCGTCCAGCGACTCGACCACCTGGAACCCGCTCTCCACGAGGCGCGCCACCTCCTGCGGGTTGTGGATGAGCGGCCCGAGGCTGCAGACGGGCGTGCCCTCCGCCAGCGCCTTTTCCGCCAGGCGCCGGGCCCGTTTGACGCCGAAGCACACGCCCGCGCCCTCGGCGACCTCGATCGTCGATGCCGGCCGACCGTCCGTCTCGCTCATGGCCGCTCCGTTTCCGCCATAAACCGGAGGCCGCGCTGCAGGTCGACCATCCGGTCGCGAATCGTTTCGATGAGATCGTCGGCGTCGCCGTCGGCCAGTTCCTCGGGGCTCAGCGGCCGCCCGCACGCCACCCGGATGGGGTGCGGCAGGGGCAGCGGGCGCGATCGCGGCCAAGCCTCGAACGCCCCGTCGATGACCATCGGCAGGATGGGCACTCCCGCCCGCCGGGCCAGCAGCACCGGGCCCGCCTGCAGACGCCGGATCGATCCGTCCCGCGTCCGCGTCCCTTCCGGGAACATCAGCACCACCGCCCCGCCCTTCAGGCGCCGCAGCGCCTCGCGGATCGCCCTCGTATCCGCCGACCCGCGCTTGACGGGGAACGCGTGCAGGCTCCGGATCAGCCACGCGAACGGCGCGATGCGGAACAGCGTCGCCCGGGCCATCGGATGGTACGGCCGGGACATCCCCACCGCCGCCAGGATCGGGTCCAGGTAACTCTGATGGTTCGAGACAACGAGCACCCCGCCCCGGCGCGGCAAGCGGCGCCGGCCGAAGACCCGGATGCCGAACACCGTGACGAACAGCACCCGTGCCACCTGCTGGAGGACGGCGTACCAGAACCGGCCTAATCCTGAAACGCTGCAAGACGGCTTTGCGCGGTGGGTCTCCGTACCCACCGCGATGGAACGGCCGACGCCGCCTCTGCGCGGCGGGTGCGGAGACCCGCCGCGATTTGAGGAGCGGGGCCGTGCGGATCGCCTCTCGGGGCCGTTCACCCGTCCTCCCCGGCGCGGCGGCGGACTTCGCCGGCCAGCGCCTCGATCATCGCCTCGACCCCCAGGCCGGTCGTATCGACACGGACGGCGTCGTCGGCCATGCGGAGGGGGTCGACCTCGCGCGTCGAGTCGCGCCGGTCCCGCTCCCGCACCTCGGCCAGCACGTCGCGGTACGACCGGACCCCGCCCCGGCCCTCGAGTTCCAGTTGCCGCCGGCGGGCACGGACCTCCGGGTCGGCGTCCAGGAAGAACTTGACCGCGGCGTCCGGAAAGACGACGGTCCCCTGGTCACGTCCCTCGGCGACGACGTGGCCGTCGTACCGCTCGGCCATGGCCCGCTGCTCGCCCACCAGCACCTGCCGCACGCCCGCCGTCCGCGCCAGGTAGTGCGAGTGGGTGCTGATGCGGTTCTCGCGGATGGCGTCGGTGACGTCGCGGCCGTCGAGTCGCACGCGCTGCCGACCCGGTTCGCCGGCGAGTTCGACGGCGCTCTCGCGCGCCAGGGCCGTCAAAGCCTCCGGGGCATCGAGGTCGGCGCCGGTTTCCAGGGCCTTGAGGGTCAGGGCGCGGTACATGGCGCCGGTGTCGAGATGGAGCGCGTCCAGGCGCCGGGCGAGGCCCGCCGCCGCCGTGCTCTTCCCACTCCCGACCGTTCCATCGATGGTGATAACCATGGGGGGCGATTATAATCGGGCCGGCCATCGCTGAAAAGGCTGGAAACCACCTTCCGGCTGCGCTAGACTGGACTGACCATGAGCGTACGCGGCATTTCGCGACTGCTTCGCCTTCCGCTGTTCCTCACGGCCGTCGCCGACGCCGTCGCCGGTTACGCCGTGGCCATCCTGCCCACGAACCGCGCCGTCTCCTGGCCGCACGTGGCGCTCGTCGCGGGCACCGCCACCGGCTTGTACCTGTACGGGATGGTGCTGAACGACCTGGTCGACCGCCGCCGCGACCGCCTGATGGAGACCGGCCGGCCCCTGGCGACCGGGGCCGTCGGCGTCCCGACCGCGGTCCTCCTGCTGATCCTGACGGCGGCGCTGGCGGCCGGCTGCGCCTGGCACCTCGGCCGGACGGCCCGCGGCGGGGCCACCGTCATCGCCATCGGCGCCTTCGCCGCCATCAACCTCTACAACCTGGCCGCCAAACACGGGCCCTCGTTCGTCGCGATGACAGTTATGGGGATGTGCCGATTCCTGAACTTCTTCATCGGCGTGGCCGCCGCCGTCGGCGTGCCCCACGACATCACGCCGGACCTGTTGGCCCTGAGCGGCCCGCTGTGGGTGCGGCACGGCATCTCGCTCTTCTTCGCCACCTGCATCGTGACGGGGTACAGTATCGGCGTGCGGCGGGGACTGACGATGTCGTCGCGCCCGTGGATGGTCACCTTCTTTGTCGGCGCGGTCGTGGGCTTCGGCATGATTGCCGTGGCGGTAGCGACGTCCATCGAGGGCTTTCACGCCCCGGTCGCGCGGGTATTCGCGCTGCTGCTGCTGACGGCCCTGTGGCCGGGCGGCCTGTGGTCCGCCGCCGGACCCGAGCGGACGCCCCGGCAGTACAGCCCCTTCATTGCCCGGATGCTGTACTGGCTCATTCTGCTCGATGCCGCCTTCGTGGCGGACCAGTGGTTGATGACGCTCTGAACCTGTCCCGCGCCCGGCGAACGCCCGGCCATGAGCGAAGCCAGTGGCCGGGATGCCTTTGGCCATTGCGCGGTGTTCGGTCCTGGACACCGCGCTGACACGAAGAACGCGGTGGGCAAGGCCGTCCACCCTGCAGCGCTCGCGAACCTATCGGGGCGGCGGGTGCACCGATCCGCCGCGCTGCCCTTCCGTCCCCTCCCTGGCGCCGCGCGAGAACTCGTACAGCCTCAGCAGCGGCAGCCGGAGCGTCACTTCCCACGCCCGGCCGTCGCGGAGCGACCGGCCCGCGACCGTCCGCGCGCTGTCCAGGAACGTCTCCAGATCCCGCCGGAAGACGGGGTCGCGTGCGGCCCGCTCGCGGACCGTCGTCCCTCCGTCCAGCGCGATGGCGTCCACCCGCTTCTCCAGGGCCGCCTGGGCTCGGGCCTTGGCGGACCGGACGGCGAGCAGGCGGCCCCGGCCGGCGTCGTCCACCCTGGGGCGAAGGTCGGCCGTCCCGACGGCTTCGAGGGCCTCGGTGGCCCAATCGGGCAGCGCCGCCCCGCCTGCGGCCTCGGCCGTGCTCCGCGCACGGATCGCGTCCGGCGGCGGCATGCCGCGACCCGTCACGGCGATTCGCTCGGACTTGATCTGCACGCTCAACCGGTCAAGCCGCTCCTCGGTCACCGCCGCGGCCCCGTGCAGCCCGCGAAGATGTTTCAGGAACTCGATGAGCCCGGCCACCGGCGCCTGGACCTGCACCTCCGCGATGCGGTCCGGCATGAAGCGGGGCGCATCGGCCACCGGCAGCGACCGGACGTACGCGTCGAACGCCGCCCTCGCACCCGCCGACGCGTCGGCGAGGTCGGCCACCGTCTCGGTCCGGCCGAGCAGGATGCCGCGGAGCCGTTCGGCCATCCGGTCGTAGGCGTCAATGCGTGCAGCCCGGGCGGCCAGGACGCGCCCGGCGGCCGTGACGCGACGCCACCCCGCCGGATACATCGCCGGCAGTTCGTCCCGCGGTGCCGCGACGATCCGCTGGACCGCCTCCGACAACAAGTCGGGCGGTGCGGTTCCCCGCCCGCTCGCGGACAGGTTCGCCGTGACCGGGCCGACCACGAGCGACGCCATGGCGGCCCTGGCGGCATCGGGACGGCCCGTCAGCGAGCCCACCTCCTCCGCCACCGCGTCCGCCGGCGCCTGGACGTCCACCTCTGCGACGCCGTCCGAATACACCCGCGCCGGGCCGACCATCCGGGCCGACCGCAGGAACACCCGCAGGGCGATCTCCTTCCGGCTCCCGGCCCCCAGCGCCTCGCGGACCGTTTCGCCAGACGCCAGCCGGACGCCGAGCACCATCTCCGTCAGGCGGTTGACGGCGTCGACCTGGGCCATCCGGACAGCCAGCGCCTCCGTCTGCGCCGGCGTGTAACCGGCCGCGGCGGCAGCCACCGCTTGGAAAACCAGAAGCACCGCCACAAAAACCATCCCGTCAATGCCCTGCGCAGCGCGGCGGGTCTCCGCACCCGCCGCGCTGTCCGCGCCGGTGCCACGGATTGCTTGCCAATCCGTGCTCTCCCGGCCGGGCAAGACCGGCCGGGCCACACACAAGAAACGCGATTCCGCGTGGTGCATCATTCGCCCTCGATCCAACGGGCCACCTCGTCCAGTTCGTCCCGGCCGGTATGGACCGCGATGGCGACGCCCGTGTCGCGGGCCTGGCCGGGCTCCAGTTCCGGCATAAGGCCCCCCTGCCGCAGCCCTTCGCGCGGCGGGAACGGGCAGACCGTCGGCTCGATGCCGACGACGTACGTGCCCTCGCCCATCATCTTCCACTCGGCCAGGTACGGCAAGGCGTCTTTCTGCCACGTGAGACTGACCGCCAGGCCGTGCTCGAGCGACGGGTTCACCAGGGCCGCCCGGCACGTACCGTCGGCGTAGCGTTTCGGCTCCATTTCGTAAACGTGTTCCGAGAAGCCCGCCGTGGGGGGCTGGAACTCGCGATGGCAGTCGACGGCGGTCTGGGCCTCGTCCGTCACGCCGCGGACGGAGTCGCAGGCGACGAGCAGGCGGCTCTCCTCCGAAACGAGCGGCCACCCGAGGTTCACGTGGTAGAGGAGCATGGCGGTGCTCGTGTCGGGCCCGAGGTTCGTGACGCGGTCGCGGACGCCGAGGCTCCGCGCCCCGAGGGCCGTCTCGATGGTCCGCGCGAGGCGCAGCGTGGGTTTGAAGACCTCGGCCTCGTCCATCCGGCCGCGGACGGCGATGCGGTAGGCGTCGCCGTCCCATCCGCGGTCGATCGCCACATCTGTGGCCGAAAGGTTGGACGCCCGCCCGTGGAGGCCCCACGCCTCGTCGCCCTCGGCGTCCGGGGCCCCGACGTGCCGCAGGCCGCACGTCGTGAGCAGTCCGCCGCCGAACGAACGGAGCCAGCGGAAGCCTTCCGGGTCGTACCGTTCCGGCGCGACGGGCCCGACGGCGGACTCCCAGGCGATGGGGCGGCCGGCGAAGCGGGCGGTCAGGATGTCCAGGCACCGGTCCGGCAGGACGGTGAACGCCAGCCCCCCGCCGGTCCACACGTCGATGCCCCGCATGCCGCGCGCCGGACCGTCGTCGAAGACGAACGGCCGGGCGCCGGCGATCTGGTCGATGCGGCCGAGGCGGCGGGCGAGGTCCTCCGGCGTCAGCGATTGGCCGAATATCTCGGGCATGGTGAGTCTCCTCCTCAAACATCACACTGCGCGGTGGGCAGTCTTGCCCACCGCGCAAAACTCACAGTCGCGGCTCCATCCGCCCGATGAGGTCGCGGACCCTCGCAACGCCCACCTTCCCTAACGCTTGCGGCAGGCCGTCCACGAGGTTCGCGCACGTCTCCGGGTCGACGAAGTTCGCCGTGCCGACGGCGACGGCGGTCGCCCCGGCCCGGAGGAACTCGATTACGTCCTCAGGGAATTGGACGCCGCCGAGGCCGATGACGGGCACGCCGCGGGGCCCGGCGACCTCTTCCCACACGCGGCGGATCATGTAGACGGCCACCGGCTTGACGGCGGGGCCCGACAGGCCGCCCGTCCGGTTCGTCAGGGCGGGCCGGCCCGTCCACGGGTCCACCGCCATGCCACGAAGGGTGTTGATGAGTGTGAGAGCATCGGCGCCCGCGTCGACGGCGGCCCGGGACGTTTCGGCGATGTCCGTCACGTTCGGGCTGAGTTTGACGACCAGCGCCGACCGGCTGACCTCCGCCCGGACGGTTCCCACGAGCCGCGCCAGCGCCGACGCCTCCGTCCCGAACTCCATGCCGCCGCGGGCGACGTTCGGGCACGAGACGTTCAGTTCGATGCCGGCGACGCCGTCGGCGGCGTCGAGGGCGCGGCAGACCTCGACGTATTCGTCCGGCGTCGAGCCGGCCACGTTCGCGATGACCGGCACGTCGAACCGCGCCAGGGCGGGCAGTTTCTCGTCCAGGAACCGCTCCACGCCCACGTTGGCAAGGCCGATGGCGTTGAGCATGCCGGCCCGGACCTCGACGAGCCTCGGCGGCGGATGGCCCTCGCGCGGCCGGAGGGTGATCGACTTCGTCACGACGGCCCCGAGGCGCGACAGGTCGTAGAACTCGGCCAGTTCCTCGCCGTAGCCGCTGCACCCGGACGCCGTGGCGATCGGATTCTTCATCGCCAGCGGGCCGATGCGGACCGAGAGGTCGATGTCGTGTTCGGGCATAAGCAGCCTCGCAGCCAACGGCACGCGCCGCCGTCGAGCCCGCTGCGGAAGCAGCGGGTTATCCCGATCCGGCATGGCACACGCCACGGCAGGCACGGATGACCGGGCGCTCCCGCGGCCGGCTCGAACGGCGCCGTCCTGCCTCAACCTGCGGGAGGGGGAACGGCACACTCATTCCCAGATGATATCCGCTGCCTCCACGACAGGCCCGTCGCGGCAGGTGCGGCGATACGTCCAGCCCGCCTCGGTCGTGGGGTCGCGCATCTTCCGCACGCACGACAGGCACACCCCGATGCCGCAGCCCATGAACTCTTCCAGCGACACCTGGCACGGCACGTCGCGGCGGCGGGCGAAGTCCGCCAGGGCCCGCAGCATCGGCTCCGGCCCGCAGCCGTACAGGGCGACGGCCCGGCCCTCGGCCGCCTGGTCGAGGTACCGCTCGGCGGCGGCGACGGCCGTGCCCGCGAAGCCGGCCGAGGCGTCGTCCGTGGCGAGGACCGCAGGGACCGGGACGTCCGCGGCGGGTACGACCTCGCACGGCGCGGCGCGCCAGTCGGTGGCCTCCGGCCGTCGGTCCATCGCCAGCGGAACCTGGTCGGCCGTCGGCGCTCCGACGACGAGGACGGCGTCCCGGTCGAGGTCCGCCAGCCAGTCCGCCAGGCCGACCAGCGGCGCCATGCCGCACCCACCGCCGACCAGCACCGCCAGGCGGCCCGGCGCCGGCGGCGTGAAGTGGTTGCCGAGCGGGCCGACGAGGTCGAGCGTCGCCCCGACGGGCCGGCCGGCCAGCCACCGTGTGCCGGCACCGACCTTGCGGACGAGGACGTCGATGCGTCTCGGCTCTCCCTCGCCGCCCGCGCGCAAACGCGAGACGCTGAGCGGCCGGCGGACGAGGGGCCACCGCCGGCGGCTGAGTTCCAGCCCCGTCGCCGTGGGCCACTCGCCGCCTTCCTCGTCATCGAGCGGGCGGCGTTCGGTGGCGGCCGCCGCCCGGGCGTCCGACTCGCACCGCACGCCCACGAACTGCCCCGGCCGGCTGACCCAGTCCCCCGGGACGCCGAGCGTGAGGCGGACGTACCCGGCCCCGGCGTCGCGGCGGTCGAGGAGCGGCACGTCGAGCCGACGGGCGGCCGAGACGTCGCGGTCGGGATGCGTGACGGCGTCGGACATGGGACCTCACGGCCAATCACGGGGCGCGCCCGCGATTATGAGCCGCCGGCGGGGCGATTCAAGGCTTTTCGGGGGCGGCCGACCCGCGAGCAGGGCCTTTTCGCTTTACACGCGGCGCGGCCGGTCCTACAGTCACGCCGCACCGCGCCTCTGACATTACAACGCTAACTCGAGCGCGGCGCGCCTCCGCAGGCGCCGCGCAACCCTGGAAAGGTCGTCTCGAGCGCGGTGGGTGCGGAGACCCACCGCGCTACGTGCGGACTCAGCGTTGTCGTGCTGCGCGCACGCTGCCTAGCGTCTTGCGGGAACCGGAAACCGCCATGGCCACCGACGACCTGCCGAGCGTCACCCTCATCAGCCTGGGGTGCCCGAAGAACCTGGTGGACTCCGAGCGGATGCTGGCCGGCCTCGCGCTGGCGGGCCTGGCCGTCACACCCGACGCGGACGGGGCGGACCTGGCGGTCGTCAACACGTGCGGCTTCATCGACCTCGCCCGTGCCGAGAGCGACGAACACATCGACCGGCTGGAGGCGCTGAAACGCGACGGCCGCCTCGGTCGCATCGTCGTGGCGGGGTGCATGGCCCAGCGGCTGGCGCGGGGCATTCTGGAGCGCCATCCCGCCGTCGACGCGGTGGTGGGCCTGGCGGAGCGCGACCGCCTGGCCGACATCTGCCGCGACGTCCTCGCCGGTCCGACGGCCGCACGCCGAGGCAAAGAGAAACGGGGCCGGCGCCGCCGACGCCACAAGGAGGCCGCCGGCCCCCTGG
This sequence comes from uncultured Anaerolineales bacterium, assembly GCA_964577175.1. Classification (GTDB taxonomy): domain Bacteria; phylum Planctomycetota; class Phycisphaerae; order FEN-1346; family FEN-1346; genus BS750m-G62. Next base: position 30,448 of record CAZNYC010000022.1, on the reverse strand, counting down.
TCTCCGTCGGCGACCGGCCGTGCGCGATGCCGGACGACCGCGAGCGGCTCCGCCTCACGCCGCGACACTACGCGTATCTCCGCATCACCGAGGGGTGCGACAACCGGTGCGCGTACTGCGCGATTCCGGACATCCGCGGCCCGCTCCGCTCCAAGCCGCCGGACGACGTGCTGGCCGAGGCCGAAGAACTCGTCGCCGACGGCGCGCGCGAACTCGTCTTCATCGGGCAGGACACGACGGCCTACGGGCGGGACGTGCCGGGCGCGGGTTGGTCGATCGCCGCCCTGCTCGCCCGTCTGCGGGCGGAAAGCGGGGCCGACTGGCTCCGGCTCATGTACACGCATCCGGCGTCGTTTTCGCCGGAGGTCATCGACGAACTCGCCGCCGGGCCGCCCCTGGTGCCGTACGTCGACCTGCCGCTCCAGCACGCGAGCACGCGGCTCTTGAACGCGATGGGGCGGCGGGTGAGGCGCGAGGACATCGAGTCGCTCCTCGCCGGCCTCCGCACAGCCGTGCCGGGCATCGCCGTCCGGACGAGTTTCATCGTCGGCTTTCCCGGCGAAACGGAGGCCGACGTGGCGGCGCTCGTCGAGTTCGTCCGCGAAGTTGCCTTTGACCACGTGGGCGTCTTTGTGTACAGTCCGGAGACGGGCACGGCCGCGGCGGCCCTGAGCGGGCAGGTGCCCCGCGAGGCCGCCCGCGAGCGGTGGGACCGCCTGATGCAGGCGGCCGGCGAGGTGGCCCGCGACAAGGCCGCCCGGCGCGTGGGCCGGCGCCTGACGGTCCTCGTGGACGGGCCGGACGCCGACGGCCAGCTCCTCGCCCGCCACGCCGGCCAGGCGCCGGAGGTCGACAGCGCCGTCCTCCTGCCGGCCGGGGCCGCCGAGGCGGGCACCCTGGTAACGGTCCGCGTCACGGGCACCGAGGGATACGATCTGACCGCCGAGACGGACGAGGATACCCGCGCATGACCCGACACGTTCCGAACCTGCTGACGGTGGCCCGGTTTTTCCTGGCCATCGCGCTCTTCATCGTGCTCGGCTTCTACGATCCCCGCGAGCCGGCGGGGTGGCCGGTGCTCGACGTCGCCTTTGTCCTGTTCCTGGTGGGCGTGAGCACCGACATGGTGGACGGCTACGTCGCCCGCAAGTACCAGGTGCAGTCGACGTTCGGCCGCATCGCCGACCCGTTCGTCGACAAGATCATCGTGTGCGGGGCGCTGGCGTACTTCATCGGCGACACGTTCGTCATCGTGAGGGAGGCGGGCACCGACCCGGTCAACCTGACGGGCTGGCAGCCGTGGATGGTCGTCCTGATCCTGGCCCGCGAACTGCTCGTGACGGGCATGCGGAGTTTCAGCGAGTCGCACAAGATTCCGTTCGCCGCCTCGTGGAGCGGCAAGGTGAAGATGATCCTCCAGTGCACCGCCATCTGCTGGACGCTTTTCTACGTGGCCCACTGGACGGACGGTCCGGAGATGGCGCCGAACCCGGCGTGGACCCAGATGATGCGCGACGCGCTCATCTGGGGGACGGTGGTCTTCACGGCCGTCAGCGGCCTGACGTACATTCAGCGGGCGTATCACCTGCTCCGGCTGCCGCCGGAGGAGGCGTAGCGCGTTCCGCGCGGCAAACCTCCCCACCCGTACTTGCCAGGGTAGACCAAGGTTGTCACCCTGAGCGAAGCGAAGGGTCTCGCCGTGCGAATCACACAAAGGCAACGACCACGGCGAGATTCTTCGGCCCGCGAGCGGGCCTCAGAATGACAACACCTGACACTCCAACGCGGACTCGTACCCTGGCCCACGGGGCGCGGGAACCGTTGCGAAACACTCCGCTCACCCCCCGCCGTGAATCAGCGCCAGGCATAGGACCGTCGCGACGAGCGCCAGCACGCCGGCCAGGACGTCGTCGGCCATGACGCCCCATCCGCCCGGCAGGCGCTCCGCCTGCCGCACGGGCGGCGGCTTGGCGATGTCGAAGAAGCGGAACCACACGAACGCCAGGGCCGCCGCACCCCACGCCACGGCGTCGCCGGGAAGCCAACCGAAAACGGATGCCCATACGTCGGCATCGACGACGAACCAGCCGGTGATATCGCGGCCCATCGTCCGCGAGATGTGGGCCAGAAAGGCCGGCACCCAGACGGCAAGGCCGGCGATCATCTGCCCGCCCACCTCGTCCAGGACGAACGCCCGCGGGTCCTTCGTCCCCAGGTGCGCCTCGGCCCCGCCCGCGGCCACCACGCCCAGCGCCACCGCCGGGAAGATGGCGATAAAGAGAAGCCACCACGGGCACCCCAGGTGCGCGAGACCCACCAGGGCCGCCGCCGTCAGCAGCGAGGCGTACGTGCCGGACGGTCCCGGCAGGAATCCCACGCCGCCCGCCGCCCCCAGCCACGCCAGGCACCGGTCGCGGCCCGTCCACTCGGCCCATCGCCGGCGGAGGCTGACCGGCACGTTGAAGAACGCGTTGAAGAACCCGTGCTCCAGCAGCGCCCCGTGCTCGCCGAAGACCGGAATCAGCCGGATGCCGCGGGTCGCCCACCGCGCGGCCATGAACCGGGCCAGCGTGGGGTACGAGGAGACCATCTGGATCGGAAACCCCAGGTAACCGATATATTTCCAGAACGAGATGGCCGACGCCAGGCGGTAATCGTACCAGTTCCGCTCGCGGATCATCAGGTACGCCACGTACGAGCCGCGGCAGAAGGAGCCGGGGGAGATCGGCGTCACCTGGAACGCCCCCAGGATGACCAGCGCCCAGGGCCAGGCCTCCGCCCACGGCGTTTCGGTCGTCAGCATGTACACCGCCGCCACGATGACCGAGACGACCTGCGTCACCGGCAGCGTGCAGACGTGGACCGCCAGGCACTTCAGGTACTTCTGGATGAACGGCTCGTCGATGCGGGCGAGGATGTGGTCGGCCTCCTCGCCCCGCAGCATGCCCTCGGCCCGCCCCTCCTCGACCATCCCGACGAGCCACTGCCGCCGGTACGCCGCGTTGAAATACAGTTTCACCGGCCGCAGCACGATGTACCGGAACACGTCCCAGGCGTACCGCGGATCGGTCAGGACGCGGTGGAGCCCTGCCGGCAGCCATCCCAGCAGCGGCGCCTGGAGCCAGAACCACACCGGGTGCCGCGCGAGCCGCAGCGCCCGCGCCTCGCTCACGCGTCCCTTGCGGTGCCAGTCGATGAGTTTCTCCCTCGCCCGGCCGCGGAGGGCACGCTTCAGGTAATCCAGATTCGTCAGCGCCTCCCTCACGTGCCGCCGCTGCGCCCCGTTGCCCCACATCCGCTGGAGCAACCGTCCGAGGAGCGGCACGAGGCCCAGGACGATGAAGATGAGGAGCGGCTCCGCCCGGCCCCGCATCCGCCGGGCCGTCCGCTCGTCCATCACGCCGCGGACACGGTAGCCTTCGATCCACGTGTGCCGGACCTTCTCCGGCAGCGAGCGGTCCGCGAAGGCGCCGAGCCGGCGGTTCGCGAGGTCCGGCTGCGCGCCGTGGTAGCCGGCCTCGGCGGCGCGGAGTTCCGCCAGGGCCGCGCCCATCCCCTCGAACCGGTGCGGATGGGCGTGAACGTACGCCTGCAGGCGGTCGAGGTCGCCCCGGTCGAACTGCACCAGGCGCCCGCGCGCCAGGCCCCGCCCGATGAGCCGCACGTCCGCCGGGCTCATCGGCAGAAACGGCAGCAGCGCCAGGCCCGCCCCGAAATCCAGCGCCACGAGCCCCGCGGCCGGGTCGTCGCCGGCGCCCGCGCGCTTGAGGACGTTCGGCTGGCTCTTCATCGTCCACCACTCGTACTGGCGGGCGAGTTCCGGGGCACCCATGTCGTGGAAGAGACGGACGAGGCGGGCCATGAAGTCGCGCTTGGCCTCGTACTCGGTCGGCGTTTCTTCGTCCGCGTCCCGCTTGTCCGGCGCGAAGAGGCGGTCGTTCACCTCCAGGCGCCAGACCCGCCCCTCGACCCATTCGAGCACCTGGCCCATCCCGCCCAAATCCGGGTCGTGGAACGTGGCGTAGATGTCGCGGACGGCCTCCACGGAGCCCAGCCGCTCCGCCGCCCCGCACCGGATGAACTTCTGCCACAGCGAACACGCCCGCGCGGCCTGCGGATTCGCCTGCAACCCGAACGGGGCCTGGAAGCCCAGACCGTACAGGACGTTGCGGAACCCTCGCGCGAACCGCGACCACGGGACCATCACCTTGACGGCGTAGGCCGTCCCCACCTCCAGGGGCGGCTCGGCGGCCGTCTCCTCCGGCCAGTCCAGCCGCACCAGCCGCGCGCGGTACACCTGCCCGGCAAAGCCGCCGCCGACGTACTTCTCGAGTTCGAAGGCGGCCGTCGCCCGCCAGGCGGGGGCCACGCCCGTCAGGTCGAGGTCCAACACCTCTCCCGTCTCGTGCCGCGTGATGCGACGCGGGCGCAGGAGGCGCTCGCCCGCGGCCATCTCGGCCAGGCGATGGCACAACTCGCTGGAATAGTCCTTGCTCATGCTGTTTACACCGGTCGCAGTGAACGTTTCCCCCGTTGTGTCGACCCCGCCGCGCACGGCCAAGCAAGACAGGGCCGTGGCACAGCCCGCTGGTCATCCCCCCGCACGGCCGGGCAAGACCGGCCGCGGCACGTAGCGCCGGCTCGAAGCGGCAACGGGGCCCTACTATGGTAACCGGGGGCCGGAGCGTCCAGCAGAAACCCGCCGTCCGTTCCATCGGACGCCGGCGGGGGTGCGAATTAGCGAAAGCCTCGCGCGGCCGTCTCTGGGGTCTCGTGCGCAAGGTGCCACCGATTGCTTGTCAATCGGTGCTGCCCAATCTCAGAGCATGGTTTGGCAAGCAAACCGTGGCACCCCCAGGGGGCGCACGACCGCACAAGACCGGCCGTGGCACGCGGCACCGCGGTTCGCGCCACATCGCTTGACACGGTCGCCGACCCGCGGTACCGTCGGGCCATCGCGCCTGCGTGCCATCGGAATTACCGTGACGACACCCGTGGAACTCATCGTCGGCCCCGCCCGCAGCGGCAAAGCGGGCCGCGTTCTGGCGGCCTACCGGGATGCCCTCGCCGAGACCAAGCCTGGGCGGGCCCTCCTGCTCGTGCCGACGGCCCTCCGGCGGGCGGAGACCGAGCGCCGGCTGCTGGAGGCGTCCGAGGCCGGCGTCCTCATCCGTCCGCAGGTCCTGACGCTGCCGCGAATGGCCGAGCGACTCCTGACGGCCGCCGGCCGGACCGTCCGCCGCATCCACACCCTCGCCCGCCGCCGCGTCATCCGCGACGCCCTCGACGCCCTGGACGAGAAGGCGTCCGCGCCGCTCGGCGAGGTCCGCACCGCCCCCGGCCTCATCGACGCCATCGACGACCTCCTGCGCGAACTCAAGGCCGCACGCGTCGAGCCGGACGCCTTCGGCCAGGCCGTCGCCGACCGTCTCCGCACGCCGCGCAACCGTCTCCTCGTCCTCCTGTACGACACATACCAGCGTCGGCTCCAGGACCTGGACCTGTACGACGACCAGGGGCAGTTCTGGCACGCGGCCGCCCTGCTCGCCGAGGGCGAGGCGGGCCCGTTCGGCGACCTCGCCCTCCTGGCCGTCGACGGCTTCCAGCATTTCGATCCGGCCCAACTCGCGGTGCTCGACGAACTCTCGCAGCGGGCCGACCGCACGCTCATCACCCTGACGTGGGAGGCCGACCGGCCGCAACTCTTCAGCGTGACCGGCCGCACGCGCGAGCGGCTGCACGACCGCTTCGGCGACCGTCTGACGGAGACCGCCGTCGCGGAACCGGGCGGCCTGCCGGCGGGCCTCGCGCGCCTCCGCACGCACCTCTTCGTTCCACCGAGCGCAAACGAGGCGCCGCCCCCCGCCGACGGCAGCGTCGCCGTCGTCGAAGCCGCCGGCCGGACGCGCGAAATGGAAGAGGTTGCCCGCCGGGCCGTCGGCCTGGTCCGAGGCGGCGCGACGGCGCCCGGGGCGGTGGCGGTCATCGCGCGGTCGGTCGAGGTCTACGCCCCGCTTGCGCGGGAGGTCTTCCCGCAGTACGGTCTGCCGCTGCGCGTGGAGGCGGGCGTGCCCCTGGCGGACGTGCCGGCCGTGGCGGCCGCGATGGCCCTGGTGCGGCTGCAGGCGGAGGACTACGCGTTCCGGGCGCTCTCGCGGCTCCTGCAGTCGGGCTACTTCCGGCCGCAGGCGTTCGGCGGCACCGAGGAGACGGCGCGAGCGGCCGTCCGCCTGGCCCGCGAAGCCGCCGTCTGGACGGGGCGCGACGCGTACTTCCGCGGCCTGGAGCATCTTCGCGGCCGCCTGGACCGCGAGGCCGGAGCGACCGACGAGTCCGGCGACGCCGTCCTGTCGCCGGCCGCTCGCGACAGGCGCGCTGCGGACATCGACGCCGCCGAGGCGCTGCTGCGGCGGGTGTTCGACGCCACCGCCCTGCCCGACGCCGCCACGCGCCGGGCTATGGCCGACCGCTTCCGCGAGATCATCCAAGCGGCCGGCCTCCGCGAGGCCGCCGCCGAGGGCGAGGCCCCCTCCCGCCGGGCCCGCGATCTCCAGGCCCTGGCGGGGCTGGACGACGTGCTCGGCGAGGTCGCCCTCCTCGACGGAGCCGAGGCCCCGGAGGTGACGGCGGCCGAGTTCCTCAACGAGGTGGAGCACGGGTTGTCGGTCACCACGATCGCGGCCCCGGAACCGCCGGACGCCCCCGTCGTGGTACTGAGCGCCGACGCCGCCCGCGCCCTCTCGTTCGAGCACGTCTTCCTGGTGGGCCTGGCGGAGAAGGCCTGGCCGCGGCGCGGCCGGCGGCACCCGTTCTTCACGGACGCCGAGCGGGCCGACCTGCGCCGGGCCGGCGTCGACCTGGCGGACACCGGCGACGACGCCCAGCGCGAGATGCTCCGCTTCTACCTCGCCGCCACGCGGGCCGAGCAGACGCTTACGCTCTCGTATCCGTCGCTGGACGACAGCGGCAGGCCGCAACTGGCGAGCCATTACGTGGACGAGGTGCGGGCCCTCTTCGCCGCGGGCGCAGGCGGCGAGCCCGCCGTCCCGACGGACGAGGTCGGCGTCCGCGACCTCGACCTGCCGACGGCGAAGGCCCGCAGCCGGCGCGAACTCCTCGCCGGCACGATGTTCGCCTTGTGGGGGCCGGGTGAGAACCCGGACCTCGACCGCGACCTGGCGGTCCTCGACGGCCTCTCAGACGATGGCCCGGACGTCGAGGCGGCCGTCGCCGGCCTGGCCGCCGAGTGGGAACGCGAGCACGGCGAGGCGTTCGGACCGTTCGACGGGTGCCTGGCCGCACCGGGCATCCTGGAGACGCTGCGGTCACGGTTCCCCGGCGGCTCGACGATGAGCGCGAACCGCCTGGAGCAGTTCGGCGGGTGCCCGTTCGCGTTTCTCGCGGCGGACCTGCTGGGCCTGGAATGTCGCGAGGAACCCTCGCCGGACCTCGCCCCGCTGGACCTCGGCCTCATCTACCACGGGCTGCTGGAACGGTTCTTCCGGGCCGCGCAAGAGGACAAGACGCTCGACGGCCGCGTGACGCCGGAAACGCTGGCCGCCGCCACCGCCCTGCTCGAGGCGACGGCGCAAGGCTACTTCGCCCGCCTCGAAGAGGCCGGCCGCGTGCGATCGCCCGCCCTGTGGACCGTGCAGCGTCGGCACATTCTGCGCGACGCCTCCGGCCTGCTCGCCTGGCACGCCGAGAAACTCGCCGAGTGGCAGGCCGCCGAAACGGAACGGACCTTCGGCCCCGACGCAGACGGCACGCCCGCCGTCGCGGTGTCCACCGGGCACGGGCCGCTGCATCTTCGCGGGCGGATCGACCGCGTCGACCGCGGCCCCGGGGGCGGGTACCAGGTGGTCGACTACAAGTCCGGCACCGGGGCGCCGGCGAAGAAGGGCATGGCCGCCGGCACGAGTTTCCAGTTGCCGGTTTACCTGACGGCCGCCGAGGCGCTCTTCGGTGCGGCGGGCGCGGACGCGCTCGTCCGCGCCTTCTTCCTGCCCATCCGCCGTCCGGGGGTTGCGAGCGAACTGTCGACGAAGGCGACGAAGACATACCCGGAGGGCACGGCGGGCCCCGCGCGCCGGCGGGCCGCCGCCTACATCGCACGCTTCATCGACGCCATGCGCGACGGACACTTCCCCGTCTACCCCCGCGGCGACGGCTGCCCGGGCCACTGCGACTTTCAGACCATCTGCCGGTACGCCGAGTGGCGGGTCGAACGGAAGTGGGAGGTTCATCCGATCGAGGCCCTCGCCGTCCTGTCCGACGACGACCTCGCCGACGACGACAACGGTGATGCCGGCGCGACCGCCGGTACGGAGGGCGACGCATGAGCCCCCTGACCGACACCCAGCGCCGCATCGTCGAGGACCTCGGCGCCAGCGCCTGCGTCACGAGCGGAGCGGGCTGCGGCAAGACGCGGGTCCTCGTCGCCCGGTACATCCACCTGCTGGAGCAGGACCCGGACGTACCGCTCTCGGCGGTGGCGGCCATCACGTTTACGGAGAAGGCGGCGGCCCAGATGCGGGACCGCATCCGCGACGCCTGCCGCGACCGCGTCCACCGGGCCCAACGCGACGGCGACGCGGTCCGCCTCGCGCGGTGGCGGCAGCGCCTGTGGGACGTCGACGTGGCCCCCATCAATACGATCCACGGGTTCTGCGGCAGCCTGCTCCGCCAGTGGCCCGTCGAGGCCGGCGTGGACCCGAACTTCGCCGTCCTCGACGAAACGCAGTCGGCGTTCCTGCGGCAGGACGTGGTGTCGGCGGCGCTGGAGCGCGGCCTGGATGCCGAGGACGGCGACCTCCTGCTCATCCTGGACCACTTCCGCCTGCCGGAGGTCCGCGAGGTGCTGGGGGCAATGCTGGCCGGCCAGCGCGAGGTGCTCCTCCGTACCGCCGGGCCCGCCATGGACCGCAGCGACGAGGAGATCCTCCGCCGCCTGAAGCGCGAAGTGGACGAACGTGTCCTCGGTCGGCTGCGCGAGACCCTGGAATCGCCGGACGTCCGCGAGGCCGTGCAGGCACTGGCGCGCATCGGCGGCGATCCGACGGACAAGCGGGAGATCGTCCGGCGCGAGGCGCTCGCGCAGGCCGAGCGGCTGCGTCGGGCCCACGCCGCCGACACCGCCCTGGCCGCCGCCAGGCGCCTCGCCGAGGACATCACGCTCCGCGGCGGCAGCGCGAAGCGATGGCCGTCCAAGGCCGACCTCGACGCCGCCAAGAACGCCCTGCGAGACCTGCGCGACGCCTTCCGCGAGGCCGTGAAGCACCTGCCGGCGTTCGACGAGGCCGTGGAGCAGGAGCACCTGGCCCTCGCCCGCGCGTTCTACCGCACAGCCGTCCGTACGATCGACGCCTACGAAGCGGCGAAGCGGGACCGGTCGGCCCTGGATTTCGAGGACCTCCAGATCCGTGCCCGCGACCTGCTGCGCGACCGGCCGCGCGTCCGCCAGGCCTGCCGGCGACACTTCCGCGCCCTCCTCGTCGACGAACTCCAGGACACGAACCTCCTCCAGTTCGAGATCGTCGAGCACCTCGCGACCGACGGCGAGGGCGACCCGTCGGCGGCGGCGCTGCGGCGGGGGGCGCTGTTCGCGGTCGGCGATCCGAAGCAGTCGATCTACCGTTTCCGCGGGGCGGAGGTCGAGGTCTTCGCCCGGGCGCGCGACCGCGTGCCGGCCCGCGGCCGGCGGGGCCTGGAGGCCAGTTTCCGCCTCACGCCGGGGCTGGCGACGCTCGTCAACCACCTCTTCGCCCCGCTGATGGGCCAGGACTATGACCCCGTCGAGGGCGTGGCCCCGCAGGCCGGGCCGGCCGTCGCCGAGGTCCTCCACACCGTGCCCCGCGGCGGCGACGGGTTCCGCGCCGGCGAAGGGCACGTCGCCGAGGCCCGCCGTCTCGCGGCCCGGCTGGAGGAGATCGTCTCCGGCGGCGAGGTGACCGTCCACGACGCCGCGACCGGCGAGGACCGGCCCGTCCGGTGGGACGACGTCGCCATCCTCCTCCGTCGCACAGGCCACCTGCACGTGTACGAGGAGGCGCTGGAGGCCCGCGGCATTCCGTACTACGTCGTCGCTGGCCGCGGTTTCTACAAGCAGCAGGAGGTGCTCGACGTCGTCAACCTGCTCCGCGTTCTGGAGGACCCGACCGACGACCTCCACCTGGCGGGCGTGCTGCGGTCGCCGATGTTCGCCGTCAGCGACGAGGGGCTGTACCTTCTGAAATCCGCGGGCCCGACGCTGCACGAGGCGCTGCCGCATGCCCCCGACGTGACGGAACTCCATCCGGAGGACCGGCGCGGCCTGAGCCGCGCGGCGCGGCGTCTGGACGCGTGGCGGCACCTGAAGGACCGCATGACGCTTGCGGCGCTGGTCGAGCACCTCGTGTTCGAGTCGGGGTATGCGGCGTCGGCCGTCGGGCGGTTCGGCGGGGCGCGGGCGTACGCCAACCTCCGCCAGATGGTGGAACTGGCCCGCGACTTCGAGCGGGGCGGCCTCTCGGCCGTCGCCGACTACGTCCGGTACGTGACCGATGTCATGCAAAGCGAGATGCGGGCCGAGCAGGCCCCCGTCGAGGTACCCGGCAGCAACACCGTCCGCCTGATGACCATCCACAAGGCGAAGGGGTTGGAGTTCCCCGTCGTGGTTTTGCCGGACGCCGCCTACGCCCCGCGCCACCCCTCGCCGCCGTGCATGATTCATCCGCTGACGGGTCTGGCGCTCCGCATCCGCGGCGACGACGGCGAGCGTGTGTCGTCGGCGGCCATGACCCTGGCCCGGGCCGACGAGGCCGACGCCCTCGGCGCCGAAGACCTCCGCCTCTTCTACGTGGCCATCACGCGGGCCCAGGCCTATCTCATTCTCTCCAGCCACGAGCCGTACCGGTCCCCCGGCAGCGGGGCGCCGTGGCTCGACCAGTTTCTGGACGCCCTCGGCGTGGATCGCGCCGGCGACGGCCGGACGGTCGACCTCAACGCCACGGCGCGCGTGCGTGTGACGATGGAGCCGCCGCCGGCGCACGAGGCGTCCCGCGGCCGGCACCGCGGCGGGCCCCGCGACGTCTTCGCCGAGGGCCGGGTCCGCTGGGAGCGGTTCCGCGAGCGCGCCGCCGCCGCGGCCTCGAAGGCCGCCGACCGCCTGGCCCAGGTGGCCGGCGTCGCCGTGCCGCCCGCGCCGCCGCGGACGCTCAGCGCCACGTCGTTAGCGTCGTACCGCACGTGTCCGCGGCGATACTGGTGGAGTGAGGTCCAGGGCCTGGGGACGGCCGCGCCGGAACCCACCGCCGGGCTGAGCCCGCGCACGTGGGGCACGCTCGCGCATCGGGCGATGGAACTCGCCACCGAGCCTGGCGAGGCGGCGTCGCGTGCGGCGGCGGAGGCGGCCCTTCGCGACGCCCCGCCGGCCACCGACCGCGACGCCCTCCGCCGGGACCTCGAGGCCGTTCTGGAGGCGTTCTGGGCCGGGCCCCTCGGCCGGCGGGTTGCCGAGGCGCGCTCGGTCCTCCGCGAACTGCCGTTCGTCCTGGCGCTGGACGCCACGGCCGTCCGGGGCACGATGGACCTTCTCCTGGAGACGGACGACGGGGAGTGGGAGGTCGTGGATTACAAGACGGCGCGTCCGCCCGCAGACGGCGAAACAGGTGGCGCCGCGGAGGCCTACGCCCTCCAGTTGGACCTGTACGCCATGGCGGCGGCGCGGTGGCTCGGCCGGCCGCCGGCACGCGCGTCCGTCTATTTCCTGAAGCACGACGTCTACCGCCCCCGCAGCGTGACGCGGGCGGGGCTGAAGGAGAATGCAAAAATCGTCCGGGAAATACTGGCATGTATCGCCCGCAACCGGTATGATACTCAGTACGATACACCATGCGCAACGTGCGATCTTGCCGTGGTGTGCGCCAAAGGCGTCGTCCGGGACCCAGCGAACCGCAGCGGGGGGACTATCGATGACCTATGACTTCGGGATCCTGCGTGAACTCCGCAAGCACCGCAAGATGACCATTGCGGAACTCAGCAAGCGATCGGGCGTCAGTTACGTCGCCATCTCGAAACTGGAGCGGAACCAGGCGAACCCGGAACTGAAGACCCTGGACCGGATCAGCCAGGCCCTGGAGATGCCCACCCACAACCTCCTGGCCCTGGCGGAGCAGAAGCATCCCACCCGCGCCGAGGAAGACACCTGCACCATCCTCGAAAAGGCCGAGTGCCGGCACGTCAACCTCGACGGTCTCCGCATTTTCGTCATCTCCGCCCCCAAGGGCGCCAAGGGCCACCAGGCCGAGTTCCACAAGGACGATTACGAGCACTGCTTCGTTCTGGACGGCAAGGTCCGGGTCTGCATCCGCGGGTCGGAGTACACCCTCGGCCCCGGCGAGGCCCTGTCCTGGGATTGCTTCTTCGACCACTCCTACGAGACGCTCGAAGACTCGGAGTGGGTCGCCATCCTCACACCCAAACGCCCGTAAGAGCCGACGGCGATGCTGCGCCATCTTGCCTGCTCTACGGCCGGATGGTCGGCAGGCGGTACGTCTTCATCTTGTTCCCCCCGAAGAGGCGAACGCATGCCGTGTCGCCGTCCTCGCCCTTCGGAAAGACGCCGCGAAGCGTCGGGCTGTCCAGCAGCCGCTCCAGCCCCTGCCGGACGACGTCCTCCGGGGCGGGCGACACCCACACGGCCTCGGCCTCCTGCTCGTCCACGCGCACCAGGTGGTACGCCATCGGCCAGACGGCAAGGCTGGGCGAGGCCAGGTAGACGATGCGTCCGGCAATGCGACCGCCTGCGAAGTGGTGATGGGCCGTCACCACCAGCACGACGTTCGGGTGCCGGGCCAGCACCTGGCGGACCTCGGCCGCGTTGTCGACCATCAGGTAGGACCACGCCTCGCCTTCGTCCAGCGGATGGAGCGGCACGAGGCCGTGATGCGCCACGACGAGCACCATCCGCCCCTGGTGCCGGGAGAGCGTCGCGTCGAGCCACGCCAACTGGCGGGCATCCACGTGCCCTGCCCGCCGGCCGGGGGCCGCCGTGTCCAGCCCCACCACCACGACGCCGGGCGGGACGGTGCGGGCCCAGTACCCGTCGGGCCCGTCGATACCACGGCCCTGGAACGCCCACAGGACGGTGCTGCGGCTGAGGCCCCCGTCCTCCGCGCCGCCGGGCTGCCCGTCGGCCGGCGAGGCCGTCCCCGGCGGGGCGGGCCCGTCGTGGTCGCCCAGGACCACGACATACGGCACGCGGAGTTCGTCGAGCGCGGCCCGGGCGCGGTCGAGACTGAGGGGCTCGGCCCGGGCCAGGAGGTCGCCGGCCACGAGGACGAAGTCGACGTTCTCCCGCCGGTTGACGTCCGCGACGGCCCGGCGGAGGAGGTCGTCGGAGGCTTCGACGACGGCGGCCTCGACGGACACGTCGCGCTGGGCCGAGTAATACGACCCCGCCATGACGGCGAACCGCACGGTCGGCCGGGGGATGGCGGGGGTGCATCCCGCCGCCAGCGTCACCGCCAGGACCAGGGCCGTGAGGACAGGGAGTTTCATCGTGCCGGTCCGAAGAACGCTTGTGCCACGGCGGGTCTTGCCTCGCCGTGATCGTTCGCCGTCAAGGACCACGACCCGGCAGTAGCGGCCGTGGCACGACCCTGGTATCAAACGGCCTGTCAGCGGCCACATGCTCGGTCCCCGAAAAGAAATCGGCCGCGGCATTATACCGCGGCTCGTGCGTGAGGCCAAAGGATGTTGTGCAGCATCTCAGCCGCCTCGGGCCAGCGACTCCCGCAGCCGCGAGGCCCGGGCCAGCAACTGCCCCTCGCTCAGGCGGTGGACGACCGGCTCGGGGAGCGGTTCGTCGCGGGCCAGCAGGGAGAACGTATCGGCCAGCGGGGCGAGGTCCCGGGCCCAGCCGGGCTCCGCCGACGACTGGACTGCCCCGAGCCGCCGGGCCAAGTCCAGATTCCGGACCTCCTGCCGCGCCCGCGCCAGCCGCTGCGGCCGGCCGGCGTTCTTCACGTACACCAGGCGCACCAGGACCCGCTCGGCGTCGACCAGGACCGGGCCCGTCTGCCGGGCCCACTGGCGCTGCGTCATGTAGTCCATACCGGCGAAGCCGACCGTGACGATGACGACGGCCGCCACGACCGCGCCCAGCATGCGCCACGAGAGGACCCACTGGCCGAAGAGGCGGCGCCGGCCGGCGGCGATGCGGGCACGGAAGAACGCCCCGCGCCGCGAGAGGTCCTCCGTGACACGGGACGCCAGGTCCGGTACCGGCGTCGCGTCCTCGCGGCTGCCGCGGACGGCCTCTTCCACGCCGCGAAGGTCGGCGTACCGCCTGGCACAGTGATCGCACCTGTCGAGATGCCGGCGCAGCCGTCGTGCGCGGCGGCCGTCCAACTCGCCGTCGAGATAGCGGTTCAGCATCTTCTCATCGGGACACGCACTCATCGCGTTCATTCCGTGACGTGCAATGGCACGGACGAAAGGACTACTCGTCGCCGTCGCCATCGGACCCCGCGTACATGGCAGCCAGATAGTCGGCGGCCCTTCCGCGCTTGAGCAGGGCGAGCAGTTCCTGCCTCGCCCGGAACAGGCGGCTGCGGACCGCCCCGACCGATATGCCTAACGTCTCTGCGAGTTGATCGTAACTGAGATCCTCCACGACCCGCAACATCAGGACGCTGCGAAGTTGAACGGGCAGCGCCTCGACGGCCGCGCGGACGGCGTCCACGGCTTCCTCCGTTTCGAGGCGCGCCGACGGGCGCACCACCCGCCGTGCGATCGGATGCGCGCGCAGCGCCTCGCGCCGGCGACGGCGAGCGTCCTCCTTCCGCCAGTGGTCGATGACCGCGTTGGTGGCCACGCGGCGGAGCCAGGCGGGAAGGAGGTCCGCGTCGTCGATGCGGCCGAGATTCTCCCACAGGCGGACGAAGACCTCCTGCGCCACGTCTTCCGCCACCGCGGGACGGCGCACCATCCGGAGAATGAAACGGTACGTCGGTGTCTGGAAGCGGCGGACGAGGCCGGCAAAGGCATCGGCATCGCCCCCGCGGGCGGCTTCCAGGAGCGAGGGGACGGTCTGCTTCTGCTCGCCGACCGCCTCGGCGAGATCCGCCAGGGAGGCGGTTCGGCCATCCGCCAGCACCCCTGCTACCGCTTCCATGGATAGGGCCTTCCGGTTGTCCGTTTCCCGTATCATTAGACGGCCGCCATGGCGGTTCGTTTGCCCAAAAACCCTCGTCCAACAGATTATACGACTCCGGACCGACCCTGGGCGAGGCGCGTCAGGGGTTTTTTCGGTCGTTTTTGTCGGCTGGAGGCGGCCCGGCGGGGTCAGGACCCAGGCGGACGCCGTTCTGGGCCTTCGTCTGCAGGTCCTGAAGGAGCGTCCGCTCCCACTCGTTCAGCGTCAGCAGCCCTTCCAGACCCTCGACGATCTCCTGCATGATCTTCTCGCGTCCCGCCATGGTCGCCTCCGCTTTTTGGTTGCACACCCGTGTTGGGCGCCTATACTTCACGTCAGCGAACGAATCGGCCCGAGTGTACGCGACTGCGGCGCGCCGTCAAGCCGATTGTTCGCAGACGCGTATGCAGGAGCCTGCCGGAGAGGCTCTGGAAGGAAACCAAGGCGATGGAGCCCACGCAGGACGACGCCGGGTTGTCGGACCGTCTGGCGCGGCTTCGGGAAACCGTCTTCGGCCCGCGCGGACGGGCCGCCTTCGCCCGCGCGCTCGGCGTAAGTCCTTCTACGTACAACTATTACGAGAAAGGGAGGCAGCCGCCGGCCGACCTCCTGGCCCGCGCCGCCAAGGTCACGGGGGCGGACCTGGCGTGGCTGCTCACGGGCCGTGGCGAGCCGTTTCCGGAGACTCCCGACGAAGGGGGTGACACAACGCTGTCACACCCGGCCCGCGAAGTCGTTGCGCGGTTCGTCCGGACGCTGGGCGCGGCATCTTCCCCGCCGGCGCGGGCGGCCCTGGAGGCCCTGGTCCGCGACGTCGAGACGGCCGCCCCGTCGGGCGCCCGGCTCTGGCAGCGGAGCGCGTTTGCGCCGGGGGCAGACACAATTCCGATCCTCGGTCGAACCGCCGCCGGCTTTCCCGCCGAATGGGACGCCTGGTTTGCCGGCGAGTCTCAGGCGGACGTGCTGGAAGCGCTGCTCGCGCGCGTCGAAGCGGGGGAAGCCCATCGGCGTGCAGCGTCGGTCACGGCGCCCGATCCGCAGGTGGCGTCGGCGGCCCCGGCGGACCCGACCGCCGAGATCATCCAGTTATCCGTCCCGACGGCGGAGGGCGTGGCGGAGTTCCTGCGTCTGCCGGGGCTCGGGCGGGTCGACGCCGGCACCTTCGCCCTGCGGGTGGACGGCGACAGCATGGCCCCCCGCATCCGCGACGGTGACATCGTCGTGGGTCGGCGCGACGCCGCCCCGCGGCAGGGGCACACGGCCATCGCCCGCCTGCGCGGCCACATCGGCGTCACGGTCAAACTCTGGCGGAGCGAAGCAGACCGCGTTCACCTCGTGCCGATCAACGAGGCGCACGATCCAGGTGTTTTCCCACGGGACGTCGTCCTCTGGGCGTGTCGGGTGCTCTGGCTCGTCCGTCTCTAGCGGCATCGTTTCGACGGCGGTGATGCGGACCGCCACGGCCAAAGCAGCCACGAACAGCGCAAGCACCGCCAGGAGCAGGGCAACCCGCTTCATGCGGCCGATGCGGCGCTCCGACCGCCGCGCCACAGACGGATTCACCAGCACCGTTTCGAGGAACCGGCACCGGCGTGCGATGCTGAAGTGCCGCAGGCCCCGCCGCGTCTCGGGCGACCCGTTCAAGCGTGCGATGCGCCGCAAGGCCGCGATGAACGTCCGCACACGGTGCCGACAGACGGACCCGTCCGGGGTCTCGGCGGCGTCGGGCGGGTCGGCATCCCGCCCCTGCTCCACGTCCTCCTCCTCCGGCGCGGCTAACGCCGGCCGGGCATCAGCCGACGTATCGGGCGCCTCGGGCAGCGACTCCTCCGGCGGGCGCCGACGGCGCGCCTCCGGCGGCGAGCAGCCCTCCGGGCACGTGGTGGCGCGGACGGCAAAGAGGTCGCACTCCTGCTCGCACCGCCGCGACACGTAACCGAACACCCCCGCCAGGTACGCCAGGACGACCGTGCCGCTGGTCAGAAGCCCGATCCAGGGCGAGAGTGTGACTGCGCCAACGGCCTCGCCCATGGCGACGGCCACCGAGACGGCCGCCAGCGTCATGACGAAGTACAGCAGCGGGTGCCGGTACGTGACGTGGGCGGCCTCGTGGGCGAAGACGGCCTCCGCCTCCTCGGCCGAGAGGCTGAGCAGGAGGGCGTCGGTGATGAGGACGTACCGCAGGGGACCGAGGAGCCCGATCATGCACCCGTTGGCGATGGAGAGGTTCGTCCGCCAGATGCGGACGTCGGCGACGCGGATGCCGGCGCGGCTCGCGAGGCCCAGCAGCCGCTGCCGCAGCCGACCCTCGGGCAGCGACTCGGTCCGCCAGCAGAAACAGACCCAGGGTCCCGCGAAGAGGACGGCGGCGACGAGGACGGCCAGTCCTGTCCCGGCAGCCAGGGGTTCCGGCAACAGGCGGGCCGCCGCCTCGTTCGCCCCGAGCAGAACCAGCATCGGCACGAGGATCACGAGCAGATACTGCCGGAGCATGAACGCCAGGTACCGCGGCAGGGTCCACTGGCGGGCGACGACCGGCGCCCCCGCCCGATAGAACATCAGCGCCCGCAGCCGCCGGTCCGCCCAGAACAGCGCCGTCCATCCCACGAGCAGCAGGACGACGAGCGGGACGAGGTTGACGGCCAGGACCGGGACGCTCCATCCCGTGCCGCCCGCCCACGTGGCAGCCGCGCGGCTCCAGCCGCAACCGAATAGCGCGAAGGCGTAGGCGCCGACGATGAGCGTGCGGTAGAGGCGGCCGAGGAGCCCGATCGTCCGCAGGAACCGCTGCTCGCCGCCCTCCATCTGCCGCCGGCGCAGCAGAATGTATCCGGTGATGGCCAGGCCCGCCATCAGGACGAGGACGGCAACGGCGACCGTTCCCCCGACGGCGACGAAGGGACGCACCGTCGTCCCGCCCGCGACGAAATCCGTCGCGAAGACCGCCAGGATCAGTCCCAGGATGATGGTGGCGTACATGGACTCTCCGGCCGCCCGCGGCGCGGGGGCGTCATTTATCTGTACGGTCGGCGTCGCCCGTTGTGTGCACAATCTTCGGCTTGTACTGATAATAATCGAAGTCCGGGCTCTGGACCGGCCCATGGCAGGACATGCAGAGGCGGGACGAGATGCTCATGCGCGGCTGGGGCGTCACGCCCTTCTCCTTGTGCTCGGAGGTCACGACATGGCAGGCCTGGCACGTGACCCGTCCGAGGCCGGGCGTTTTCTCCATCGACACGAACCCGCCCTCGCGGCCCAGGCCCATCGTGTGGCACAGGAGGCACTCGGGGTCCCTGTGCCGGCCGGCCTTCCGGACGGACTCGAACGCGCGGGCGTGGGCCGTCGTCTGCCACTGGGTGTAGGCGGCCTCGTGGCATTCCTTGCACGCCTCGGCGGTCTCGTAGCGCGGCGGGACGGGCACCTGGTCCCAGTCGGGCGGCGGCGCGTCGCCGGCGGCCTTGACGTACTTCCAGTACAGGTCCATGACCCACTGGGCGTCCGGCACCTGGGCCGAGAGGACCGTCAGGTCGTGCTCCAGGCGGACGGTGCCGTCGGCGGGCTCGCGGGCCAGCGTTACGCAGCCGAGCGTCCGGCCGGCCGGGCCGGGCGCCACGAGCAGCGTCCCGTCGACGCGCCGGGGCGTCCGGAGCAGATCGAAGGTGCGACCGGCGACGAGCACGTCGATGCCGGGGACCTCGCGGGCCAGCGCCTCGGCCTCGTCCAGTCCCAGGTGCGCAAGGGCCACCACGAGGTCGCAGTCCGCGAGGGCCTGGATTTCTCTCCGCGCGGCGTCGGCGGGCGGCTCGACGGTCAGGCCTTCCCGCCACTCCCGACGCGGAAAACCCCACGTCCGGTCGGGTATGACCGCCACGATGCCGACGCGGAGGCCGGCCACCTCGCGCACGAGGCGCGGCGGCACGACGGGCTCGCCGGCGTCGGTCCGCACGTTCGAGCAGACAAACGGCAGGCCGTACTCGCGGCGCAATTCGTACAGGCGGTCGATGCCGAGCAGGAATTCCGACTCGCCGAGGCCGATGGCGTCGTAAGACGCCCGCTCGAGGGCCCGCGCCAGGTACTCAACTTTGACGGCGCTGGTGTGGTCCGGCATGAGGTTGCCGGCGTCGACGACGAGGACGCCGCGGCGTGTACGGCGGTACTGCTCGATAAGGCCCTGGCGTTTCCCCAGGCCGCCGCTCGGGTTGGACGGGCATCCGCAGGCAGCGAGAACGCCCTGGTTGTCGGCGGCATAGAGGAGGACGGGGCGGGCGTCGTCGCCGGTGGGCTCGCAGCCGGCGGCGAGAAGGAGGAACCCCACGAGGAGCGCGGCGGCGACGCCGGCGCGTCCCGCGCGGGGGGCCTCCCGG
Organism: uncultured Anaerolineales bacterium; assembly: GCA_964577175.1. Lineage (GTDB taxonomy): Bacteria > Planctomycetota > Phycisphaerae > FEN-1346 > FEN-1346 > BS750m-G62. Next base: position 10,906 of record CAZNYC010000022.1, on the reverse strand, counting down.
CCTGCCGCGCGCATCGCCCCGCGCCCGCTTCGGCGGCTAGAGTTGCTCGGTTGCCGTGTCATCGTCCGGCCCTGGAAACCGCGCGGCCGGTCCCGGCCGCGCAAAACCACAAGGTGCCTGCTCGGCGCGGTGGGCCGGGCGCCGCCCCGGCGAAGTCGGCCATGCCCGGGCGAAGCCGGGAGCCCCGTCGCGCGGATGCAAGAGGGCGCACGGCCGAGCAAGACCGGCCGTGGCACGTTCCCGGTGTATCCGTCCTACGCCGACTCGCTCTGAAGCGGGGGCAGGCTCACGTGTTGGACCCGTTTCATGAAGTCCTTCGCGCGCAGGTCATCCAGGAGATTCTTGGGCGGGACCGTGTCGACGGTCAAGGCCAGGCAGGCCTCCTTGGTGTCGAGTTTCCGGCCGAAGGTCATGCTGGCGATGTTGATGCCCATCTTGCCGAAAGTCGAGCCCACCTCGCCGATGACGCCGGGCCGGTCCTCGTTCAACAGGATGAGGAGGTCGCCGGCGGGCTTCAGTTCCATGTAGAACTCGTCAATCGACGTAACCCGCGCGTACCGCTGGTGGAAGACGGTACCCTCGATGGCGTGCGATTCCTTGTCGCCCTCGGCCGCGACGCGGAGGCGGGAGACGTAGCCCCGGCCGTCGGTCTCGGTCTGCTCGCGGACCTCCAGGCCCTCCTCCTTCGCCACCAACATGGCGTTGACCATGTTCAGCGTGGCGCTCGAGACGCGCTGGAGCATGCCCATGACGACGCTGATGGTGACCTGGCGGTAAGGTTCCTTGGCGATGTCGCCCGCGTAGGTGACGGTCAGCCGGCGAAGGCGTCCGTGCATGAGGGCCGCCAGGATCGCCCCCGCCCGGTGCCCGAGTTCGGCGTAAGGCTTCAGTTCGCCGACGGCGGCGAAGTCGATGGCCGGGACGTTGACGGCGTTGCGAAGTTCGCGGCCGGCGAGGCAGTCGAGCAGGTTATGGCAGGCGTCGATGGCGACGTTCCGCTGCGCCTCGACGCTCGAGGCGCCGAGGTGCGGCAGGCAGAGGACCTTCGGATGCTCGACGAGGGCCCGGTTCTCGGGCGGCTCGCTCGGGTACACGTCCAGGGCGGCGCCGGCCAGGTGCCCGGACTCCAGTGCCGCGAGCAGCGCGTCTTCGTCCACGATGCCGCCGCGCGCCGCGTTGATGACGTAGGCGCCCTCCGGCACCTTCGCCAGCGCCTCCTCGCCGATGATGCCGCGCGTTTCGTCGCTCATCGGCGTATGGACGGTCAGGTAGTCGGCCTCGGCAAGCAGGTCGTCGAGGTGATCGACGAGATGAATCTCCTTCGCCAGGTCCGGATGCGTACCGGCGATGAACGGGTCGTACCCGACGACCTTCATCTCCAGGCCCAGGCACCGTTTGGCGACGGCGGTGCCGATGCGGCCCAGGCCGATGATGCCGACGGTCTTGCCGGCCACCTGGTTGCCCTTGAAGGCCTTGCGGTTCCACTCGCCGGCCTTGAGGCTGTTGCAGGCGGGGACGAACTTGCGGCTGACGGCGAGCATGAGGCCGATCGTCAGTTCCGCCGTCGACAGCGTGTTGCCGTCCGGCGCGTTCATCACCACAATGCCATGCCGCGTGGCCGTCGGCAGGTCGACGTTGTCGACGCCGACGCCGGCGCGGGCGATGGCCTTCAGGTTGCCGGGCTCGGCCAGGACGTCGGCGGTGAGTTTCGTGCCGCTGCGTATGCAGATGCCGTCATAGGCGCCGATGACGTTCTTCAATTCCTCCGGCGAGAGGTCGGTGTTGACGTCGACCTCGGCGCCGGGTTCGGACCGAAGGATTTCGATGCCGTCGTCGGCGAGTTTGTCGGAAACGAGGATCTTCATCGTCTGCCCCTTGCTGCATGTATCTGCGGTCGACGTCAATGACCGCCTGCCGAGAGGCTGTCATTCTGAGGCCCTGCGTGCAGGGCCGGAGAATCTCGCCGTGCGAAGGGCACACTGCCAATAGCCAAGGCGAGATTCTTCGTCGCGGCTGCGCCGCTCCTCAGAATGACAAATGCAGGGCTGCCCTACCGAATTCCGCTACCGGGTTCACCCCCCGCCCGCCAGGACCTTCTGGGCGGCGGCGACGCCGGCGCCGACGTCCACGTCCGCCCCCAGCCGCGCCAGGGCCATCTCCAACGCCCCCACGGCCGCCAGGACGTCGAACGCGTCCAGGTACCCCATGTGTGAGAACCGGATGATCTTGCCCTTCAGGTGGGCCTGGCCGCCCGCGATGCGGGTGCCGAACACCTCGGCCATCGTTTTCGGCAGGGCCGCGCCGTCGATGCCGTCCGGCACCTTGAGGGCGGTGACGCTGTCGGAGGGGCTGGACGAGAGGAGTTCCAGGCCGAGCGCCCGGGCGGCGGCGCGGGTGGCGTCGGCCCGCCGGCGGGTCTCGGCCCACACCGTTTCAATGCCCTGCGAGCGGATGAGGCCCGTGCTCTTCAGCGCCGCCCGGACCATCGCGTTCGCCGGCGTCCACGGGTTGTCCCACTTCGCCAGGCTCTTGCGGTACGCCTTCAGGTCCACGTAATAGGCGGGCGGGTCGGTGGCATCGATCTTCGCCCACGCCTTGTCGCTGCACGCAAGAAAGGCCAGCCCCGCCGGCAGCATCAGGGCCTTCTGGCTGCCCACGACCGTCACGTCCACGCCCCAGTCGTCCATGCGGTACGGCAGGGCGCCGACGCCCGTGATGCCGTCCACGATGAGGCAGGCGTCGGTCTCGGCGACGGCGGCGGCGATGGCCTCCACGTCGCACGCCGTCCCGGTCGAGGTCTCGCAGTGCTGGATGAAGACCGCGACGGTCTCCGGGTTGGCCCGGAGGGCCTTGGCGATCTGGTCGGCGGTGACGGCGGTGCCCCACTCGACGTCGATGGTGACGACGCCCGCGCCGAACGCCTCGCCCATCTCGGCCCATCGCTCGCCGAACTTCCCGCCGCGGACGGCGATCATCGTCTCGCCGGAGGCGACGAGGTTGGCGACGGCGGCTTCCATGGCGGCGGAGCCGCTGCCGGTGATCGTGTAGACGTCCTGCCCCGTCTGGAGGATGTACCGGAGGTCGCCGGTGAGTTGTTCGAGCATCGCCCGGTACTCGGCCGTGCGATGGTGGAACATCGGCCGGGCCATCTCCAGGAGCGTGTCCTCGGGCACCGGCGTCGGGCCGGGGGCGAACAAGCGCTGCTTGTACATCCGATCTCCTTTCCTTCATCGCGGACGCCGGGGGTCGGCCCTGCACTGCGGCCGCGAGACGCACGCGGATTATAGCCGGCGCGGGTGGTGATTCAATCCAAAAGCCCTGCCGCGCTGTGCGTATGACCAGGCAGCGCCCGATATGCGAGGGAGCGCGATAGGTCTCCGTACCCACCGCGCTTCAGGCGGGCGGCGCGGGGGGTGCGGGGACCCGCCGCGCAAAACCTGAGATCTCCCTTTTGGCCCAACGACGAGATTCCTCCGCTCGCCGTCGTTGCGCGACGGCTTGGTCGGAATGACACTCGTTACCATGCGGCAACACGAAAAAGGTTGCGTCCGGACCCCGCTTCCGGTCAAGTGGGATGCGGGGAACGTCCGATAAATAAGGCAGTCCGTCGACCGGCGAGGGGAAGACGACCGTGTTGCGCGGAGACTCCAGGCCGTGACCGCTTTCGCCATTGCCCACGTCCACGCCCGCGAGATTCTCGACTCGCGCGCCACCCCTACCCTGGAGGCCGAGGTCCGCCTCGACGGCGGGGCCGTCGGACGGGCGGCCGTCCCCAGCGGCGCCTCCACCGGTGAGCACGAGGCCGTCGAGTTCCGCGACCGCGACGCGAACCGTTACCTCGGCAAGGGCGTCACGAAGGCGGTCAAGCACGTCCGGATGCTCATCGGGCCAAAGGTGACGGGCCTCGATGCCCGCAACCAGGCGGCCCTCGATGCCGCGCTCATCGCCCTGGACGGCACGCCCAACAAGACGACCCTTGGGGCAAACGCCATCCTGGCCGTCAGCCTGGCGGCCGCCCGCGCCGCGGCGGCCCAGGCCGGCCTGCCGCTCTACCGGTACCTTGGCGGCCCGTCGGCCCGGACGATGCCGGTCCCGATGTGCAACATCCTGAACGGCGGGGCCCACGCCGGGTGGAACATCGACCTCCAGGAGGTGATGGTCGTGCCCGTCGGCGCGCCCTCCTTTGGCGAGGGGCTGCGGATGGCCGTCGAGACCTACCACGCGCTGAAGGCCCTGCTCGGCGACCGCGACTACCCGACCGGGGTCGGCGACGAGGGCGGCTTCGCCCCGCCGCTGGCCGAGGGCAACGAGGAGGCCCTCCGCCTGGTCGTCGAGGCCATCGAGAACGCCGGCTACGAACCCGGCGCAGACCTGGCGCTGGCGATGGACCCCGCCTCCAGCGAGTTCTATTCGGCCGGGCGGTACAAACTCGCAAGCGAGGACCGCGACCTCTCCGCCGACGAGATGATCGACCTCTTCGCCGACTGGGCCGACCGGTACCCCATCGTCAGCATCGAGGACGGTCTCGCCCAGGACGACTGGGACGGCTGGACGAGGCTGACGCAGCGCCTGGGCGACGCGGTCCAACTCGTCGGCGACGACCTGTTCGTCACGAACACGCAGCGGCTGTCGCGCGGCATCGGGGCGGGGGCGGCAAACAGCATCCTCGTCAAGGCGAACCAGGTGGGCACGCTGACCGAGACGCTCGACGCCATCGAGACGGCCCACCGGGCGGGGTACACGGCCGTGGTCAGCCACCGCAGCGGCGAGACCGCGGACACGACCATCGCAGACCTCGCCGTCGCCGCCGGGTGCGGGCAGATCAAGGCCGGCGCCCCGTGCCGCGGCGAACGCGTGACCAAGTACAACCGGCTGCTGCGGATCGAAGAGGCCCTCGGACCATCCGCCGTCTACGGGAGGACGCCGTGGAAGACCGCCTGACGCCGTCGCAGTGGGTGACGCGCATCCTGGGCAGCCCGTGGGTCTTCTGGCCGATGTGCCTGGTGGGCGTCGGGCTGGTGGCGCTGGCGGTGCTCGGGCCGGAGGCGCGGCGGCGGATTCGCATCGAACACCATTGCCAGATGATGCAGGCGGAGGTCGAGGCGCTGCGGACGACGCAGGAGGAACTGGCGGCGTCGGCGCAGGCGTTGGAATCGGATCCGGAGTACGCCGAACGGGTGGTCCGGCGGGACCTGAAGATCGTCCGGCCCGGAGAGACGCCTCTGCCCGCCCCCGGCGAGGCGACGCGGAATCGTCCCGACGAGGAGACGCTGCACTGGGAGGTACCGCCGCTCATCGCCCTCCTCTCGCCGTGGGCCGACCGCCCCTGGCGGATGGGGGCGATCGTCGCCGGCGTGTGCCTGCTGGTGGCGGCGGCGATCTTCAGTCTGCCCGACCGGCGGAAGGGCGCCGCCGACCGCGGCGACTAATCCATGACGACAAATCGCGTGATTTGTCATTCTGAGGAGCGGCGAAGTTCACCCGCCGGAGGCGGGCCGCGACGAAGAATCTCGCCTTGATGCCGTTCGCACGGCGAGATTCTTCCGCTCCGCAAGCGGAGCCTCAGAATGACCGCGCTGGCTGACGAGGACACCGCCTTCCCCTCGTCCCGTAACAGGATCGGGTTCCACCATGGCCCTCGTCGACTGTCCCGAATGCGGTCACGCCATCAGCGACAAGGCCAAGATGTGCCCGAACTGCGGGCACCCGATCGGCGGCGGCATGCTGTGCTGGGAGTACCGGTCCGAGACCGAAATCCTCGGCGTGCCGCTCGCGCACCTCATCTACGGCCTGGCGTTCGACCCGACGACGGGCCGGCCCCGCGTGGCCAAAGGGATTATCGCCGTCGGTCCGATTGCAGTGGGGGTGGTGGCCGTCGGCGGGGTGGCGCTGGGCGGCTTCTGCCTGGGAGGCCTGGCGGTCGGCCTCGTGGCGATGGCGGGATGCGCCGTCGGCCTGGGGCTGGCGGTCGGCGGCCTGGCGGTCGGGGCCGTCGCCGTCGGCGGCTGCGCCATCGGCTACTACGCCCTGGGCGGTGCGGCCGTCGGGGGGTACGGCCTGGGCGGCAACGCCCGCGACCCGGAGGCAATCCGGTTCTTCGGCGGCCTGCTGGGCGACTGGGTCGAACGCCTCGGCGAGGGCCGGCGCTAGGGCCGCGTCTCTCCTGCCTCCGCTCCTCTTGCCACACCTGGTAACCCGCCCCTCCCCGCTCCGCCCTCCCCACCCCGCCCCGGCGCGGAGGCCGGGGGCACAGAAGGTTTCCCATTATTCCTGAAACGCGCAACCGGGCCGTACGTTCATGGAGGCGCGAGAACAGATGCACGCGTCTGCACGGGTACCCATGGCGGACCGTCGAGTCCTGGAAGCGAACCCGCAGTCCGGGGTGTGTCCCCGGAAGGAGGTGCCGCCATGGCAGGAGAGGACCGTTCCTCATTCGTCGAGGCCGCCATCGCCGAGGACCAGGACGGGGCGTGGGACCGCGTCGTCGGCTGGTTGGCCCTGTACATCCCCACCGTCGGCACGAGCGTGATGCTGCACGTGGCGCTGGTGCTGCTGGCGGCGGTGCTGATCCCGTTCGCCTCCGAGCCGGAGCCGGAGTTCGACTGGCCGGAGACCGGCATCGTTCCCCAGCCGCGCGAGTACGAGGCATCGCACCGGCCCCGGCTGCGGCGGTGGGTGCCGCGCGACCGCCCCGACCCCCCGACGGAATACCGCATCAAGTATGCGACGCTGGAGAGGCCGGGGTTCGGCGAGAACCCGCTGGCGGACCCGAGTGCAATCGTCGGCGTCGGTCCCGGCGAGAAGGGCGGGACAGTGACGTACATGCCCAACAGCGGGCCGCCCGGCATATTCCTGCCGGAGGAGGGCGGGAGCGACGACACCCGCGTCGTCTACCTGGTGGACCGGTCGGGGTCGATGACGGATTCGCTCGCCATCGTCAAACTGGAGTTGCAGATGCGGATCGTGGAACTGCCCGAGACGTGCCTGTTTCACGTGATTTTCTTCTCGTCCGGCCCGGCCGTCGAGATGCCCGCCCGCCGGCTCGTGCCGGCCACCGAGCGGAACAAGCGGCGGGCGGTCGAGTTCATCGACCGCGTCGTGGCCCAGGGCGGGACGGACCCGTCCCCCGGCTTCGACCGTGCCTTTGCCGTCGAGCCCCGCGTCATCCACTTCCTGACGGACGGGGAATTCGACAAGGCGATCATCGACCAGGTGGACCGGCTGAACGCCGGCCACGAGGTCACCGTTCACACCATCGGGTTCCTGTACCGTCCGAACGAGAAGGCGCTGCGGACGATCGCCGACCGCAACGGGGGCGAGTACACGTTCATCTCGCATGCCGACCTGGACCGGCTGGGCGCGTGACGGGGGGAAGACGCCCGGCGCCGGGTGCGCCGGTGGCAAGGTGTTTCCGCACGGTGGCCCGGCCGGGCAAAACCGGCCGGGCCACACCCGGGGAAAGCCTGCGTGGTATCGCCGCCTCAGCCGGCGGGTTCGGCGGCGCCGGTGTCGGGCGTGGTGGTGGGCGCGGCCTCGCCGGTCTCACCCTCGGCCGGGGCGGGCGTCTCGCCGGCGCCTTCGCCGTCGGCGGGCGCCTCCTCGCCTTCCTCGGTGATGCCGATGGGTCCCATGGACTTCGGGCGGAGCCACCGCACCTTCTCCACCTGGTAGTGGTCTTCCTTGCGCATCAGGGAGACGGTGAAGACGAGCGGCCCCTGGCGCATCTGGAGTTGGGGATGGTTGATGTCGCGGTCCACGGCCTTCCAGAAGAGGCCGGCGTTGGCGGTGAGGAGCCGGCGCATGGCGAACGACTCCCGCTGCAGCAGCCGGGCCAACCAGTTGTTGAGCGCCATCTGGGCCGTCCCGACGGGGTTCCACAGGAACTGCTTGACGGCCGTGCCGGCGGGCTGGTTCTCGGTGGGCTGGACGCGTTCGCCGGAGGCGATCTCGACGTACAGGCTCTCGTCGAACGGCTCCGCATCGTCGAGGTCGGCCAGGACCTCTCTGACACGGGCCTCGATGACGTCCTGGTGACCGGCGAAGACGTCGCCCCAGATGCGGGCGGCCTCGGCGGTGATCTGGGCCGGCGTCATGGTCTTGGCCGACTCGATCATCTTCTCGTGAAAGCGGTCGGAGTATTCCTCGTAGAGTCGCTTGAACTCCGTTGTGTCGGCGGACTCGTCATCCGGCTTCTGGCAGCCTGCCAGGGTGCAGACAACGAGCGTCGCCAGGCTCAACGCCAGGACCTGTCGCATGTTGGTCTCCTGTTCCGAGTCGGTACCCCTCAACGACCGCCAGGATACGCGGGCGGGGCGAGGGCGTCAAGAGTCCGGCCGGAACGAATGCGGCCAGGATCCGCCTCGCGGAGCCCGCCCGCGATTTTTTTGCAAACACGGCTTTGCCTCATGCGTATGCTATGGTGCACGGACGGTCGAGTGCCGTCCGCTCACCGGGGCCGGGGGCGACAGAGAAGCCGTTGACAACCCCCGCCCCCTGACTTAAGATACGCAGCCTCAGGCCGCTTGATGGAGGAAAGGGTATGGCCTACCGATTCCGCTGTACGAACTGTGGCAAGCGGGTCACGGTCAACGAAACCCCGGGCACCGACGTCACGTGCCCCCACTGCAACACCGCCGTGGCCGTCCCCGACGACGCCCAGGAAACCGAGGCCGGGTACGCGGCCGAACCGGAACCCGTCGCGGAGGCGGCGCCGGTGGCCGCCGAACCCGCCGACGAGGAGGCCTACGAAGAGGAGGACGAGGAAGAGTCCGGCATGGACACGGTCATGGGCTGGCTGGCCCTGTACCTGCCGAGTTGGGGGACCAGCATCGTTCTCCACATCGCCATCATCCTCTTGGCCGGCCTCTGGGCATGGCAGAAGACCACGATCCAACCCCCGTTCAAATACAAGAGCGCGGTCGTCTCGGAAACGAAGCACAAAGTCAAGAAACGCCGGCAGGTGAAACGGCAGGAATCGCGCGGCAAGATGAAGCCCAACCCGACGAGCATCGTCCGCCAGTTCACGAAGAACCCCGTGCCGGATGTCGCCACCAACCGCATGGAAGTCCTGAACGTCATCGGCGTGGGCGGCGGCGGGAACGTGCTGGGCGGCTGGGAAGGGCTCGGCCAGGGGCGCGGCTTCTTCGGCGCCGGCGGCGAGGTGGAGGTCGCCCGCAAGATCGTCTACGTCGTGGACCGGTCCGGGTCGATGACCGACTCCATCGACTACGTGAAGTTCGAGTTGAAGCGGTCGATCGGCGAACTGGGCGAGGACACCGAGTTCCACGTCATCTTCTACTCCTCCGGGCCGCCCGTCGAGATGCCCACCCGCCGCCTCGTCCCCGCCACCGAACGCAACAAACAACTGGCGTTCGAGTTCATCGACAGCATCATCGCCCAGGGCGAAACGGACCCCTCGAAGGCGCTCGACCGCGCCTTCGCCGCCGGGCCGGAACTCGTCTATCTGCTGACCGACGGTGAATTCGACAAGGCCATCGTCGACCGCGTCGAGCGCCTGAATGAGGGCGACGAGGTCACCGTCCATACGATCGGGTTCCTCTACCGGATCGGCGAAAAGGTGCTGAAGCAGATCGCCGAACAAAACAATGGCAACTATAAATTCGTTTCCGAGGCAGACCTTGCGACACTGGCGGACTAACCTGAACCGGGCCGCCCTGGCGGCGGTTGCGGCCATGCTCCTGGCGTCGGCGGCGGGGGCCGACCGCGTCCGGACGACGGCCGGCATCGGCTACCCCGGCGAGATCACCGGCGTGACGGACAAGGGCCTGAAGGTGAAGGTGGCCGGGACGGAGCGCATCGTGCCGTTCGGCGAGATCCGGTCCGTCGCCGCCGACGATTACCCCCGCCTCAAGGAGGCCGAGGGCCTCTTCGAGAAAGGCCGCGAGGGCGATACCGAGGCCATGAAGAAGGCGGCCGACCTGTACGACGACCTCCTCTCGCCGCAGCCGCCCCCTTGGCTCCGGACGATCGTCCAGTGGCGAATGTACGACGTGTACGCCCGTTCCGGCCAGGTGCAGAAAGCGCTGGACGCCTACCTCGAGATGGCCGACAAGAGCCCCCGCCTGGTCGCCGAGTTCGATCTCCCTCAGCCGAAGGAAGGCGCGCCCGAGGCGAACCAGGCCATGCTGAAGCAGGTGGACAAGGTGCTGGCGAAGAACCCGGCCGCCCCGTACGCCGACGCCCTGAAGGAATTCCGTGTCGCGCTGCTGCTGCTGGAGGGGGACCCGAAAGAGATCCTCGAAAGCGGGGCGCTGGAGAAACTGCTGGAGAGCGACGACGCGAAGGTCCGCACCAACGCGATGCTGCGGAAACTGGAACTGCTGCTCGCGGCCGACCGCGTGCCGGACGCCGCCGCCTGGCTCGAGCAGATCAAGGCGTCCGAGGCGCAGGTCTTTCCGCCGGAGATGGCCTACTGGGAAGGCCGCGTGCTCGAGGCCCAGGGCGTGCCGATCCAGGCGGCGCTGTCGTACATGCGTCTGCCGATCATGCACCCGAACGAGAATCCCGGCCGCACCGCCGAGGCGCTGTGGCGCACCGGCAAGGCCCTGGAGGCGGCCGAGGCGCCCGCCGCCGAGGCCAAGGCCGTCTACCAGGAAGCCGCCAACGATTATCCCGATACGACCGGCGCCCAGCGGGCGAAGCGCGAACTGGCTCGCCTCGGGGCGGAGTAGCCCCGGCCGGCCCGCAGGGTTTTTACGAACGTCAGACACAGGGGGCATTCGATGAGCAAGGAGTTCAGGAATATGCGCACACGACGGGCGGTCATCCTCGGCGTGGTGACGGCGGCCGTGATCCTCTCCGGCTGGGGCACCCTCCAGGCGGCGGAGGAGGCGACCGTCGAAACCCGGACGGTCTTCGACATCATGTACGTCGCGACCTTCGGCAA
>CAZNYC010000021.1:0-40135 GCA_964577175.1 uncultured Anaerolineales bacterium | reverse complement strand
TCCGGCAAACCGGTTCCATGCAACGGCACCAACGGGGCTGCGAGCAACGATTCGTGAACACCCGTACCGATTCACCGGCGCCACCCTGCCCGGCCGCCCGACGGCCCGACCGCCGGCCATGAGACCGGCCTCGTGGAGGACCGCACATGACCGCGTTCCGTTTCTTCCTCATCATCGTCGTCTTCGGCGTCGCGAGCGTGGGGTGGATGATCCTCGGCGGCACCATCGAGTACCGCACCGCCCATCTGACCGACCGCTTGGGCGAGGACGTCAACACGCTGTGGGGACCCGCCGGGCTCGTCCAGCCGGCCCCTTCGCCCGACCCGGCGGCGAGTGATATCCAGGTCCAATTCGACCACGAGCACCGGTACAAGGGCCTCATCTGGTTCAGCACGTACACCGTGGACTTCAGCGGCACGTACGAGGTCGCGCCGTGGACCGGCAGCCGGCCGGCCGACCATCCGGTCTTCCCGAAGTCGCGGGCCGCCCTGCCCGCCTCGGCGGCGGCTGACCGGCCCTTGCCGGTCTCGTGGGACGGGGGCAAACGCTTCTTCGTCTTCTCGCTGCCGAAAGGGGCCGGCGTCTTCGAGAACCTCACCGTCACGCTCGACGAGGCGCCGGTGAACCCGGCGGCCATCAAGGAGGGCAACCGTCTTTCCGTCCCCCTGCCCGACGATTCCGCACCGCACACCGTCGCCGTCACGTACCGCACCTACGGGCGGGACACCTGGCTGTACGATCTGAGCCGCGGCGGCGACGAGACGTCCATGATCCAGAAGTTCTCGCTGACCGCGACGACGGACTTCACGGAGATCGGCTACGCCGAGGACCAGGGCGGCCGGAGCCCCGAACCCGAGCCGGCCGAGCCCCTCGACGGCGGGATGCGGGCCGCGTGGGAGTTCGAGAACCGCACCAGCCGCGAGAAGATCGGCATCGACATGCCCAGCCGCCAGAATGCCGGCGCCGTCGCCGGCCGCATGGCCTTCTTCGCCCCCATCGGCCTGCTGTTCTTCTTCACGGTCCTGTTCACGATCGTCATCCTGAAGCAGGTGCCGCTGCATCCGATGCATTACCTGTTCATCGCCGCGGGCTTCTTCGCATTCCACATCCTGCTGGCGTACCTGGTGGACCGCATTCCCCTGGAGTACGCCTTCTGGATCTGCGCCGTCGTGAGCGTGTTCCTGGTGGTCTCGTACATGCGGCTGGTGGCGGGCGTGACGTTCGCCGTCGCCTACGTGGGCCTGGCGCAACTCGTGTACCTGGTGGGATTCAGTTATGCGTTTACGTGGGAGGGCAACACGGGGCTGACGATCACGATTGCGGCCATCGCCACGCTGTTCGTCCTGATGCAGGCCACGGGCCGCCTCGACTGGAGCGAGGTGTTCAAGCGTCCGCCGGCGCCGTCCGCCCCGGCGCACGCGACGCCGTCGCCGTCCGTCGCGAAACCGCACGTGCCGCCGCCCACGACGCCCAAGCCGGAAGCCGAGACCGAGACCTGACAGCGCGTGCCCTGCTTTTGCTCCGCCGCGAATGCACCGGACGCACTTCGCCATGGTCTCTCTGACCCTTTCGTACGACCCTTAGCGCTGGACACGCACCTCTCGGCCCGTAAAATGGGCGACTTGAGAACGCACGCACGTGGGAGGTCCGTATGTTCCAAGGCACACTCGTCGCCCTCGTCACACCGTTTACCGAGGGCAAGGTGGACACCGCCGCCATCGAGCGGCTCGTCGACTGGCACGTCGAGCAGGGCACGGACGGCCTGGTGCCCGTCGGGACGACCGGCGAGAGCCCCACCGTGGACGTCGACGAACACAAGCAGGTCATCGAGACGGTCGTCCGGGCGGCCGACGGCCGGGTCCCGGTCGTCGCCGGCACGGGGGGCAACGCGACGGCCGAGGCGATTGAACTCACGCAGTTCGCCCGCGACGCCGGCGCCGACGGGTCGCTGCAGGTCTGCCCGTACTACAACAAGCCGACGCAGGAGGGGCTGCATGCGCACTTCGCGGCCATCGCGGCGGCGTGCGACCTGCCCATGGTCCTCTACAACATCCCCGGGCGGACCGGCGTCTCGATGACGCCGGAAACCGTGGCCCGCCTGGCAGACCTGGACCAGGTCGTCGGCATCAAGGAGGCGACCGGGTCGATGGACCAGGCGAGCGAGATCCTCGCCCGCTGCGACCTGGCCGTCCTCTCGGGCGACGACAGCCTCACCCTGCCGCTGATGGCCATCGGGGCCAAGGGCGTCATCAGCGTCGTGGCCAACCTCGTGCCGCAGGACATGAAGCGGCTGACCGACGCCATGCTCGCCGGCGACGTGACGACGGCGCGGGAGGTGCACGGGCGGCTGTTCCCGCTGTGCCGGGCGATGTTCATCGAGACGAACCCGATTCCGATCAAGACGGCGATGCAGTGGGCGGGCCTGCTGGAGTCGGACGAGCGCCGCCTGCCGCTGACGGACCTCGCCCCGGCGTCGGCGGACGCGCTCCGGCAGGCGATGCGCGCCTACGGGCTTCCGGACGGGACCGGACAAGCCGGAACCTGAAGGCATGGCCAAACGACGCAGCGCCAAGACGACGCTGGAGCGCAAGAGCCGCCTCCTCTTCGGCCTGGTCCTGCTGCTCGCCGTCGTGGGATGCCTCTGGTGGCCGTGGTGGCAGATGGGGGCGCTCTCCCGCACCGGCGACGCGGACCGGGCCGAGCAGGCCGCCTGGGCCTACCTCCAGCACCTGCACGCCGTCCGCTTTGCGGCCAACCCCGAGAGCGAGAAGCAACTGCGCGCCATCCGGGTGGCCGAGGGCGGGCCCCAGGCCGACCTCATCCGCCTCCAGCCCGCGCCGTCGGGCGAATCCCAACAGCCGCCCAAGGGCTTGAAGGGGCTCGAACAGGACGCCGTCGGCGTCTTCCTGCGGCATCCGGAGGAGACGTCGTACGAGCAGGTCGAGGACAATACGCTGCGGTACGTCCAGGCCCTCCGCTGCCGACCCGCCTGCGCCGACTGCCACAACGAGTACCCGGTGGGTGAACTGATCGGGGCGGTGTCGCTGCGCCTGGACGTCAAGGGCCGGCAACACGCGCTGCTGATGAACCGCCTCATCCTGGCCGCCGCCGCCCTCGGCATCGTCGCGGTCGCCGTCGCCGCCTTCTACATCCTGCTGCGGTACATGGTGGCCAAGCCCGTCCAGCACCTGAAAGACGTGACCGAGCGCGTCAGCGAGGGCGACCTGCAGGTCCGCAGCGAGATCGACACCGGCGACGAACTCGAGGACCTGAGCGACGCCCTGAACCATATGCTCGACGGGCTGGCCAAGGTCCAGGCCGACCTCCGCGCCGCCACCGAAAGCCGCGACGCCAAACTCGACGACCTCGCCAAGGCCAACGTCGCCCTGTTCGAGGCGAACCAGGTGAAGAGCAAGTTCGTGGCCACCATGAGCCACGAACTCCGCACGCCGCTCAACTCCATCCTGGGCTTCGCGGACATCCTCGCCAAGTCCGACGCCGTCAAGGCCGACCCGAAACTCTCGCGCTACGCCCGGAACATCCAGTCGAGCGGCCAGATGCTGCTGGAGATGATCAACGACCTGCTGGACCTGGCGAAGATCGAGGCCGGCCGCGTCCGGGTCCGGTGCGAGCAGATCGCCCCCCAGGACCTGGCCGACATCGCCTGCAACATGGTCCGGCCGATGATGCGGGACAGCGACGTCCGCCTCGTTCACGAGGTGGCCCCCGCCACGCCCGTCCTGGTGACCGACGCGACCAAGGTCCAGCAGATCCTCTACAACCTGCTCTCGAACGCGGTCAAGTTCACCGAGGAGGGCGAAATCCGCCTCACGGTCCGCCCCGTGCAGGACGGCCGGGTCGCCTTCGCCGTCCGCGACACCGGGCCCGGCATCGCGCGCGACCAGCAACTCCGCATCTTCGACCGCTTCACCCAACTGGATTCCAGTTACACCCGGCGGTATCGTGGTACGGGTCTCGGCCTCTCAATCGTAAAAGAATTGACGAACCTGTTGGGAGGCACCGTGTCGGTCGAGAGCGAAGTCGGCACCGGTTCGACCTTCACGGTGGTCCTGCCCGCCGATTCCAGCGACGCCGAAGGCCGCACCCCCGGCGACGCCGATGAGGCCGGCGCGGCGGCCTCCGCCGAACCCACCGCCCCGGCCGCCCGAACCGACGACATGGAGTAGGTTCCGTCTGACGCCCGGCGAGGGAGAACGCGATGTCCATCCTGTTCCGATGCCCCTGTGGGCGCAGCATGGTGGTGGAATCCGATAAGGCGGGCGCCGTCGTCATGTGCCCGAACTGCCGGCGCCGCCTCAAGGTGCCGAGCGGCAAGGGGCGCGGCGTCGAGATCCCCGCCGCCCCCACGACGGCCGCCCGGACCTCCCGCCGGTGTCCGCGCTGCGGCAAGGACGTGCCGGTCGACAGCCAGGCGTGCCCGCACTGCCAGACCGTCCTGGCCGAGGACGGCGCCGCCCGGCCCGCCCAGCCCGCCAAGGCGGTCGCCACCGCCACCCCCGTCGCCGGAGGCAGACGGAAGTCGAGCCCCCGACGGAGGGGCCCGGCCATCGGCCGGCCGAGCGGCGGCATCGTCTACGGCGGGGCGCGCGGCGGGTGGTACGCCCGCCTGACGTCCGGCGGCAAGGCCGGCGTCGTCATCGGCATCGTCGTCTTCGTCCTCCTGGTGGGCGTCCTGGTCCTCGTCGCCGCCACCTCGCACCTGAGCGGCCAGTTGCAGCAGGCCCGCGAAACCTGCCGATCCCACCTCGCCAAGGGGCGGGACCTGGAAACCGAAGGCAAGTTCCAGGAGGCCTACGACCTCTACACCGTCCCCAAGAGCACGATGAACGCCCTGAAGAAGAGCGACCAGCCGAGCGACGCCCAACTCGCCGCCCAACTCCAGCGGCGGGCGGCGGCCCTGCAGTACCTCGTCTACAAACCCAAGATCCGCGGGTCCGTTTACTGGAAACCGCAGAGCAAGCAGGAACTGGACCAGGCGATGGCCTACATCAAGCAGCATTACGGCCAGTACCGCCAGTCCATCCTCCGCGTCGGCGAGGCGGGCCTGTCGGCCATCGAGGTCGGCAAGCAGGACGCCGGACGGGCCGCCTTCCAGAAGAAGGTCGCCGATACGATGGAAGCGTACATGCGATTCATCGAGCAGACCAACGAAAAACAGCGGGCCCAAGTGTCGTTCCAGCAACTCGCGCGCGGCCTGTCGGAACTCTCCGACGCCAACGAGCATTACGGCGACGCCAAGAAGCGGACCATGCACCTCGTCAACGCCGAGCAGTACTTCACCGGCATGCGGGACCTCGTCTCGAAACCCACCTACTCCGACGCCATCCTTCAGCCGTAGGGGCGGGACGGGTGGCATGACCATGCGCGCCGTGGCCATGGTGATCGCCGCACCGTGTGTGGCCCGGCCGGTCTTGCCCGGCCGGGGGCATGGCAGGCAACGCCCACGGCGGGATTCCTCGTCGCGGCTCCGCCGCTCCTCAGAATGACATACGCGCTCGCGCCATTCCACACGGGAGGGAACGATGTGAACCGCCCTACCGCCCCAGCGGCTGCGTCTGCCACGGCGGGGCGACGGCCATCTCCACGGGGAAGCCCAGCGCCCGGAAGGTGAACATCATCCAGTCCGCCACGGCCGCGCCGCACGCCAGCGGCACGCAGCGGTCGACGTCGCGGTCGGAGGCGGCCGGTTCGGCGAAGGGGCTGCGGAAGTAAACAGGCGTGTGCCGCTCGCGCAGACGGATCGGCTGCGTGCGCATCGGCTTGAACGGGCGGACGTGCACGGGGCCGAGACGCTCTTCGGCCACCCTGACCTCCGACCCCGCCGACGCCGCCTTCTTCTCGGACCCCGTCGCCGGCGCCGCCTCGGCGCCCATCGCCCATACTGCCAGGACCAGCACGACACCCGCCGCAACGCCTGACACCACAACCCGGTAGGTCGCTCTTGCGCGGTGGGCCACACGCCCCCTGGGCCGATCACGGAGGGACCACGGTTTGCTCGTCAAACCGTGCTGCATGATCTTCACGCACGGATTGGCAAGCAATCCGTGGCACCCGCTGCGCACGGCGCGGCGTCGCAGTGCGGACTCGGGGGCCATCGGCTCACGCCTCCTCGGGATACATGGACAGGCTGTAATTCGGCGATTCGCGGGTGATGGCGATGTCGTGCGGATGGCCCTCGACGGCTCCCGCCCGGCTGATGTGCATGAACTGCGGCCGGGTCCGCAGGTCCTCGATGGTCCGGCATCCGCAGTACCCCATGCCGGCCCGCACGCCGCCCACCAACTGGTAAATGAAGTCGGCGAGCGTGCCTCGGTACGGCACGCGTCCCTCGACGCCCTCGGGCACGAGTTTCTCGCCGCGGCGATGCTGCAGGTCCTGGCTGTAGCGGTCGGCCGACCCCTGGACCATGGCCCCGAGCGACCCCATGCCGCGGTACTGCTTGAAGGTACGACCCTTGTAGATGATGACCTCGCCGGGGGCTTCTTCGAGACCGGCCAGCAGGCTGCCGAGCATGACGCTCGACGCCCCGGCGGCCAGGGCCTTCGTGATGTCGCCGCTGTGCCGGACGCCGCCGTCGGCGATGATCGGCACGCCGTGGGCGTCGGCCTCCTTGGCGCAGGCGGCAACGGCGGAGATCTGCGGCACGCCCACGCCGCTCACGATCCGCGTCGTGCAGATGGACCCGGGGCCGATGCCGACCTTGACGGCGTCGGCGCCGGCCTGGACGAGGTCGGCCACGGCCTCGGCGGTGGCGACGTTCCCGGCCACGAGTTGAATGTCGGAGGTCTGGCGCAACTCGCGGACGGTCTCGATGACGTTGGCCGTGTGGCCGTGCGCGGTATCGACCACGAGGACATCCACGTCCTCGGCCACAAGCCGCTCGGCCCGCTCGTAATCGTGGACGCCGACGGCGGCGCCCACGCGCAGCCGGCCGCGGGCGTCGCGGCAGGCGTCGGGGAACTTATGGATCTTCTCGATATCCTTGATCGTAATGAGCCCGGCCAGCGCCCCGCCGTCGTTGACGAGCGGCAGTTTCTCGACCTTGTTGGCGAGCAGGATCCGCTCGGCCTCCTCCAGGGTGGTCGCGGGGGTGGCGGTCACGAGGTTCCCGCAGGTCATCACCTCGGCGATGGGGCGCTCGGGATCCTCCAGGAACTTCATGTCGCGCCGCGTCAGGATGCCGACGAGCCGGCCGTTCTCCACGATGGGGATGCCCGAGATGTTGTTCTCGTCCATCACCCGCTGGGCCGTGGCGCAGCGTTCCTTCGGGCCCAAGGTGACGGGATCGGGGATAACGCCGTTGGCGCTGCGTTTGACCTTCTCGACCTCGCGGCACTGGGCGGCGACGGAGAGGTTCTTGTGGATGAAGCCGATGCCGCCTTCCTGCGCCAGGGCGATGGCGAGCGACGCCTCGGTCACCGTGTCCATGGCGGCCGAGACGATCGGGATCGGGATCGTGATCTCGCGCGTCAGGCGGGTCGAGGTATCGGCGTCGCGCGGCACGACGTCGCTGTAGGCGGGGACGAGGAGGACGTCGTCGAACGTGATGCCTTCGGCAACGATGCGGTCGTGGACGGCCATAGGCCTGCTTCTCCCGCGGCTGGGGCGCGTCGGATTTCCGGCGGCGCCGAACGTCGGGCCGCCACGCCGGGACCGCGAGAGCCAGGCCCGGCCGCTCAGGCCTGCTCCAGGAGCCCCTTGGCCCGGCGGCAGATGGACGGTACGTCGAGGCCGACGTAGCCGAGCACGTCGTCGGCCGACTTGCCGGACTTCGGCATCCGCGCGGGGCTCATCGCATCGAGCCGGACGCGGCCGTCGCGACCCGCCGCCACCGCCACCGCCGAACTCAATCCCCCGGCGTAATTGTCCTCCACCACCAGCACCGGCAGGCCGTCTGCCATGCCGGAGGCCTGGACGAAGTCCTCACCGAGCGGCAGGCTGTAGGCGTCGACGACGCGGCAGGCGATGCCGCCGGCGGCGAGGGTTTCGGCAGCCTTCCGTGCCTCGTGGACCATGTAGCCCCACGTGACGATGGCCAGGTCGCCGCCGTCGCCGAGGACCTTCTGGCCCAAGAGGTCGAACGGCTCGCCGGGGTCGTAGATGATGGGCGTGGCGGGGCGCATTGTCCGCATGTAGGCAAGGCCGTCGTGATTCGCCATGGCGACGGCCAGTTTGTACTCGGAGACGGCGTCGCACGGGTTCAGGACGACGGCGGCCGGCTGCCCCTTGGGCGTCGTGACGCTGGCGAGCGAGCCGAAGAACGCCGCGTCGACCACACCCATCTGGCTCGGCCCGTCGGCGCCCAGGCTAAGCCCGGAGTGGCTGCCGACGATCTTGAGGTTGGCGCAGGTGTAGGCGGCCATTTCGATCTGGTCGTAGGCGCGGACGAAGAACTTGGCGAATGAGTTGGCAAAGGGGATTTTGCCCGCGGCCGCCAGCCCCGCCGCCGCCGAGCACATGTTCTGTTCGGCGATGCGGGCCTCGAAGTAGCGGTCGGGGTACCTCTCGGCGAAGAACCGCGAGAACGTGGAGTTCGAGACATCGCCGTCCAGGGCGACGATGCGGTCGCTGGCCTCCCCCAGCGCCCGCAGCGTCAGGCCGTAGGCGTGACGGGTGGCGAGTTTCCCCTTGGCGGCGCTGTCGGCCAGTTTCTTCTGGTCCGACGCCAGGGCCGCAAAGTCCGGGTCCGGCAGGGAGATGGCGGCGCGGTCGGGGTCGGGAATCTCGCCCTTCGGCATGGCGGGGCAGAGTTCCATATCGGGAGGCGACTCGGGCCGCGTAAGGCCCTCGAGCGCCTGCTCGGCCTCCTCGCCGGTGAGCGGCTTGCCGTGGTACCCTACGGCCTGGAGTTCCGGCACGCCCCAGCCCTTGGTGGTCCGGGCGACGACGACGACGGGTTTGCCGTCCGGCGGGTCGAGCGTCAGGGCCTTCGAGATCGCCTCCGCGTCGTGGCCGTCGATCGTCACGGGGTGCAGACCGTACGCCTCGATCTTGCGTGCGAGCGCCTCCGGGCTCTGCTGGTCGCTCACGTAATCGCTCTGGCCCATCCCGTTGCAGTTGAAGATGGGGCGGACGTTCGTGAGGTTCTGGTCGGCGATGAAGTCGAGGGCTTCCCAGTTCTGCCCCTCGCGGCTCTCGCCGTCGCCGCAAAGGACGTAAATAGTCCGGTCGATGTCGTCCAGGCGGGCCGCCAGGCCCAGGCCGCTGGCCACGCTGATGCCCTGCCCCAGCGAACCGGTAGCGGCGTCGAAAAACGGGAACCCGACGGCGGGGTTCGGATGGCCGTCGAGCAGGCTGTCGATCTCGCGCAGGCCGTCGAGGTCGTCCACGGTGAGTTTGCGCGCGTCCGTCGGGTCGGTGCCGACCACCCCGCCGAGGTCCGCGTAGGCGGCGTAGATGATGGGGACGGCGTGCCCCTCCGAGAGGACGAGCCGGTCGCTGAACGGGTTCCAGGGGTTCGCGAGGTCGTACCGCATCTTGTGGTACATCAGCACGACCGTAAGGTGGGCCAGACCGGTGGCGGAACTCGGGTGCCCGGACTCCGCCGCCGCCGTCATGCGGACGACGTGGCGGCACAACTGCCTGGCCTTGCGATCGACGGCGTCGGCAAAACTCATGGCCGGTCTCTCCTTGAAACCCGGTAGCGGGAGGCCCTGAGCGTCTATCCGGATAGCCCGCTGGCTTCGGCCGGCTGCGGCCTCGGGCCGACGAGGGGTTATTCGGATAGGCTCCAAAAGGCGCCGGGCAAACCCCGGCGTTAGTGGGGTTTGCCCGCGTCGCCGGTATCCTTATCTACCGGAACGGGCCGGCCAAGTCAACAAAAATCTGTGTCTGGGGAGGAGCCGCGGCGAGGGGCACGAAGGTAAAAGCCGCAGGCTACGACAACAGCAACACCCGCAACCACAGCGGTCACGGCGAGATCTCTCCGCTCGGGCCTGAAGGCCCTCGGTCGGAATGACAATCGGGGTGGCCCCGGCGCGTCCCCCGGCCGGGCAAGGCGGGTGCCACA
The DNA here is from genome assembly GCA_964577175.1 of uncultured Anaerolineales bacterium. GTDB lineage: Bacteria > Planctomycetota > Phycisphaerae > FEN-1346 > FEN-1346 > BS750m-G62. Next base: position 30,105 of record CAZNYC010000021.1, on the reverse strand, counting down.
GATGGCTTGTCAATCCGTGTTCTGCGGTCCGGGCGCCCCGATTGACAAGCAATCGGTGGCACCGGGCGCATTCTCCCGGCCGGGCCACGCAGAGAGAGTGCCGCGGCACGCCGCGGCCTACGCCCTCGGTCGAGATGACAGCGCGCGGGAGGCGATCACCCCTGCGGCCCGCTTTCCACCGGCCCGCCGAGGGCCTGGAGCCGGCGCCGCGCTTCGTCGCGGTAGGCGTCTTCGGGGTAATCCTCCACCGCCGTCTGCAGCAGCAGGCGGGCCTTCTCGCGGTTGCCCCGGTCCACATAACACTCGGCGGCGAGCAGGAGGAGCCGGACGGCGTAGGGCGAGTCCCGGTTGGCCTCGGTGAGGGCGAGGGCCTCGCGGAGGGCGGCGTCGCGGTCGCCGCGGGCGCGCAGGGCGCGGGCCCGCAGGAGGGACCAGTGGCCTTCGAGTTTCGCCAGCGGAAACTCCCACGCCCAGTCGTCGAGATATTGGAACGCCCACTCCCACTCCTGCTCGCGGGTGTATTCCTCCACGTAGCGCGCGAGGGTGCCGATGCGGACGGCCGCCATCTTGGGCGGCCGGGGGGCGACCTCGATGGCGCGGGCGGTCTCGTACGCCTTGCGGGCGGCCTCGCCGTCGCCGCGATACCGATGGATGTCGCCCAGCCCCACGTGGGCCCGGCGGAGTTCCCATGCCGCCCCGCCGCGGGCGTACGTCTCGAGGACCCGACGGTACGCCTTCTCGGCGGCGTCGTACTGGCGGAGGTCGCGCCGCAGGATGTCGCCGATGCGGACGGCGACCTTGGCCCGGCGATCGCGCCGCTGGAGGCGCTGCTCCAACCGCTCGCATGCCGCGACGGCGTCCCGGTGCTTCTCGGCGGCCCGGAGGCCGGCGACCAGGCGGAGGCCCGTCTCGAGCATCGGTTCGTCGCCGACGCCCTCGCGGTTGAAGACGAGTTCGGACGCCGCCCGGATAAGCGCCTCGTGCATCTTCGCGTGGTCGAACAGGTCCACCGCCAGGACGAGGTTCCGCGTGTCGAGTGCCGCCAAGTCGTACCCCGCCACGGTGCGGGCATAGTCGGCGGCGGCGTCGATCACCTCGCGGGTCTGGGCCCGCCAGTTCCGGTCCACGTGGACGACGGTCTCGAAGACGTGGCTCCGCGTGCCGCGCCTGGCCTCGAGCGACACCCGGTAATCGCCCTTGGCGAGGTAAACGTGCGTGGGGTCGCGGTCGGTGGCGGCCAGTCCGTCGCCGAAGTTCCAGATGTACGAGCCTCCCCCCGCCGCGGCCCCCTTCGAGAGGTTTCGGAACCGCATGCGGACGGCGTAGCGGTCGGGCCACCACGCCTCGCCGGCGTGCTCCGGGAAGAAGTCGGCGACGAGCGGCTCGCCCTTGAGGTCCATCTCGACGAGCCGGCCGCGGGCCACGTCCAGAAACGCGTCCGCCGGGATCGGCGCGTAGGCCTTGCCCTGCTGTTTGGGCGTCCGCCAGGCGGCGACGGCGACCGTCCGCCCGCCCGTCGAGGCATTCCGGTAATCCAGGCGGTGCATCCGCTGGGTCAGCGCGAGCGCCTCGGCGTGGGCCACCCGGCCGCTCGCCCGGTGGTCGCCCGGCCAGGCGACGACCGGCTGCTCGTCCACGTGGAGCCACGAGCCGCCCTGGCTGCTGGTGGCGAGGTCGTACGTGCCCGGCCGCGGCGGCACGAAGTACCCCGTGAAGTGCAGCAGGCCGGACCGGCTGCTGTCCATGAACGGGCTGGTGCCGAGGGACACCTCGGAGACGAAATCCGCGCCGACGGGCCGGGCCTCGCGCCAGGCCTTCCGGAACGCCTCGAGGGTGCCGGGCTGCGACCCGGCCTCGCCCATGCGGACCTCGAGCAGCAGGCCGCGGCGAATCTCGAGCGGCTCGGCCGGCTCGGCGTCCGGGTTACCGAAGTAGACGTAGTAGCGGTCGACGTCCGGCAGCGCCTGGAACGCGACGCGCAGGAGGTCGCCGGGCCCGTTCTGGAGGACGCGGTGCGGCAGGAGGCGGCGGCCCCGGACGGCGACGCGGACGTCGGCGGCGTCGGCCCGCGCCATCCCACCGGTGTAGAACGTGACGACGCCGACCTCGCCGCCCGTGTACCCGGCGTCGCGGACGGCCGCCTCGACGACGCGACGGGCGGTCCAGTCCGTATCAAACCAGGGGGCCCGGTCGGCCCGCGCCGGCGCCGCCGCGGCAGCGAGCGAAAGGGCCACCAGCAGCGGACCTCGCAAACGGTGGGGCGAACGGGGCACGGTTTCCTCCTCGTAAACGCAGACCGGCCCGGCGGCTCACGGGAGCGGCCGCCGGGCCGGAGAGGGTTGACGCATCAGCGGGCACGGCCTCAGCCCTGGGGCTTATCCGAGCCGCCCGTGGCCTTGTACTGGGCGTTGAGAATCTTGAGGACCTGCTCGGTCAGGTCGGTCGCATCCGTCGGATACAGGACCCGCTGGCCGATGATGCGTTTCTTGAGGTCTTCCAGACCCTCGGATGCCTCGACGTCGATCTGCGCCGGTTCGAGGAACGCCTCCGTGAAGACGAGGTCGATGTCCTGCTTCTTGGCCACTTGGCTGACGATCTTCGTGATATTGTGATACATGTCGAGAAGGACGTCGCGGTGGCGGCGTTCGATCCTGAACCGCTGCATGGCCACCCAGTTGCGGAGTTCGAGTTGTTTCTGGAGAATCTGGTCGTTGAGATTTTCCCATTCCTCGGTTCCGCGGTTGAACCCGTCGCGTTTGAGGCGGAGTTCCTCGATCTCCTTGATCTTGGGGTCCGTTTCGGCCTGGAGATTGGCCTGCTCGACCTGGAGGTCGGCGCTGGCGTCCTTCGTGCGCTCGTAGTTGTTGGTCACCTCGACCAGGTCGACCACGCCCACCTTCAAAGCCCCCAGGGCTCCCGCGGGCACGAGCCAGGCGGCAGCCGTCACCAATGCGACACACAATCCGATCCTACGCATGAATGGCTCCTTTTCGTGTAAGACACCTCAGCCTATCGTACCAGCATTATCGGAAAAACGAGCGGCCCTCGCCACCCAAAACCGCCCGGAGGCCCGTGGCTTCCGGGCCGAACGGACGGCACGCCCGGTTCGGGGCACGACGCCCGAAAGGGGTCCGGGCGTCTCTCCCGCGCCGAAGCCGCCGGCCCGCCCACCGGCTCAGAACGACGTGCCGATGGAGAACGAGAACACCTCCTCCTCGTCGTCACCGTCGCTGGAGATCGGCACGCCGAAGTCCAGGGCGAACGGCACGGGCCCGAAGAACGGGACGGTGAACCGGAGCCCCGCCCCGACCGCCGCCCGCCAGGTGGTGACCTCGATCGTCTCCTCCACGGTGCCGGTATCCAGGAACAGGACGCCCGTGAGGTTCTTGCCGAAGATCGGGAACGAGTACTCGGCGGAGGCCAGGGCCATGAAGTCGCCGCCCAGGGCGGTATCGAGTTCGCGCGGCCCGACGCCCCGGAACTCGAAGCCGCGGATGCTGCCGTGCCCGCCGGCGAAGAAGCGCTCGAAGATGGGCGCATCGCCCGCCAGGAAACCGGCCCGTCCGCGGACCGCCAGCACGCTCTTGCGATCGAGCACATCGCGCGTCACCGTCCAGTATCGCCGGGCGTCCACCGTGAAGCGGGTAAAGTCGTAATCGCCGCCCATGGCCCCGGCCTGTTCCACGGCCCCCGTCAGGCGGTACCCTTCCGTCGGGAAGAGATAACTGTCGGTCGTGTCCTTCGTGAGGCCGACCTCGATGCTCGTCAGGTTCGACGAGCCTTCCACGTCGAGCACGTCCCCGGGGACGAGCAGGTCGAGGTCCGAGATCCGGATGTTTTCGAGCCGGAAGTTCGCGAACGCCCGCAGGTCCTCGCGCAGTTCGCGCCCGAACCCGAACCGCCCGCCGATGCGCCGCTCGTCGTACGCGTCCCGCAGACGGTCGAAGAAGAAGACGCTGCTCGAGAAACTATATTCAGTGTCGAACACGTGCGGGTCGCGGAACCCCACGCGGTACCGCTGCAACTCGGTGCCGGGCTCCAGGGTGATGGAGAAGTTCTGGCCGGCCCCGCGGAACGCCTCGCCTCGCCAGAACTCGTCGTTCGATTCCGGCCAATCCATGGCGTCGAAGTTGCGCTGCGTGAACGAGATGTTGCCCAGGACGCCGCTGTTGCTCGAGACGCCGGCCCCCAGGATGAGGTTCGCCGTCTCGGTCTCCTCCACGCGGACGAGGATGTCGGCCACGTCCGGATCGGCCGTCGGAATGGTCGTAATCTGGACCGAGTCGCGCTCGAACAGGCCGAGGCCCTTGAGGCGGGTCTCGGCCTTCTCGATGAGTTTCGTGTTGACCGGTTCCTCCGGGTAGAACCGCAGTTCGCGCCGGACCACCTTGTCCTGGGTCAGGCGGTTGCCCTCGATGCGGATTTCGCCGACCGTCACGGCCCGGCCCTCGTCCACCTGGAACGTCACGTCCACCTGGCCCGGCTGTTCCGTGAAATCGATGACCGGCTTGACCGACGACTGGATGTACCCCACCTCGCCGTACGTGCTGCTGACGAGGTCCACGTCCTGTCGGACGCGTTCGGCGGTGTACGGCACGCCGGGGCTGAGGGCCATCTGCTTCTTCAGGAGCGAGCGGCTGAACCGCTCGACGCCCTCCAGGGCGACCGAGCGGACTTCGTACCGCGGCCCCTCGTCGACGATCATCCGGACGGTCAGTTTCTCCTTGTCGTCGCTGAACTCCAGTTCCCGTCCCACCTGCACGTCCAGGAACCCCTGCTCCACGTAGTAGTTGCGGATGGCGACCACGTCGCGCTGAATCTTGTCCTCATCGTACAGGCCGGGGATGATGAACGGGAACCACGTGCGGGTCTCCATCTTCTGCTGAAGTTCCCGCGAGCCGATCGATGCGTTGCCCTCGAACTCGATGTGCCGCACACGCACCCGCGGGCCTTCGGTAATCGTGTACCGGGCGGTCTGCTTGTTCCGCAGCAGCGCCTCGTCCAGCGACACCGTGACGAAGTAGTAGCCCTTGTCGCGATAAAGGCGTTCGATGGCATCGACGCCCGTGAAGACCTTGTGCCGATCGATGAGGCTGCCGGCTTCGACGCCGACGGTCCCGGCGAGGTCCTCGTCGTCGAACGTGCGGTTGCCTTCGAACTCGAGCGCCTCCAGGACGGGGCGCTCGGTGACCTCGACCACGAGGACCAGCCCCTCGGGCCGGCGCTCGGGGCGGATAACGAGGTTATCGAATTCCCCCAGCGCATAAATGCGTTTGAAGTCCTGGTCGACGGCCCCGGGGCTGTACCGGCTGCCCTCGCGCAGGCGCATCTGCCCGAGGATGCGGTGGGTGCTGACGCGGTGATTCCCGCGGACGACGACGGCGGCGATGCGGGGCCCCTCGCCGCCGGCCTCACCGGCCACGAGCACCCCCACCAGGCCGGCCAACGATGCCAGGGCCAGGACGGCGGCCGCCAGGCGGTCGGGGACGCGGCGATGCTGCTCGCAGGTGCCCGCTGGTTGGGTCATCCCGGGGTCTCGGCTCCGCTCCTGGAGGCACGCGTTGACGGTGGCGCGGCACATTCTAGCGGGCCCGCCGGCACGATGCCACGAACAAACCCGCGCGCTGTCGCCGCGGCACGTCGCTCTACGGCTCTTCCGTCCCGGTCTCCAAGACGGGACGGAACTGCAAGAGCGGCCACAGCAGCGGGAACAGCGTCACCATCGGAAGCAGCAGCCCCACCAGCCCCGCCATGTTGTCCGCCACGGCGCCGTGACGGACCTGGTGAATGAGGAACCAGAACAGGCCGAGGGCGATCAGCACCGCGTTCGCCGCAATGAACACGAGGCGGGGCCAGCGCCGGCCCGCCGCGTACTTCAGGCCGATCCACGCGCCCAGGCCGGCCGCCACCACCGTCAGCACCAGGCCGCTGATCCAGGCGGCCGGCTGCGCCGTGGCCGACGCCACCCCGATTGCCAGCAGCCCCCGCACGGTGTAGGCCTGCGTGATGCCGTACGTACAGGCCGCCAGCGCCAACACCTCGACCGCGACCAGCAGGTACGCCACTCGCCGTCTGCTCGCGGGATCGCGTTGCCAGCGTGCCATGACACTTCCTCCGATGGGCCGGCGCGGCGCAAGCGGCCGGGCACAGCCCGGTCAGGATTCCTCGAACGTGGGTCCGACGAGCACGTCGAACGCGTCGAGCGTGGACCGGTCGCCGCTCGTGATCACCCGCAGCCGCGCCTCGCATCGCAGGACGGCCCGGTCGACGAACCGTTTGGCCATGACGGCCCGGTCCTTCGATTCGCCGGCCATGTCCAGCCACAGGTACCCGAGGTAGATGTCGATCGCCGTATCGACCAGCCGCCGGGCCATCAGGTCCAGGTAATCGGCGGACTGCTCTTTCTTGAGGGTGTCGACGGCGTCGGCGAGTTTCTCGCGGAGGCGCGCCAGGCGCGTCGCCCGGCCCTTGAAGCCGCGGGGCGGGTCGGCCTCGGCCATCTGCGCGAACCGCTTCTCGGCCGTCCCGCTCGTCACGCCGCGCACCGCCGCCACGACCTGGAGTTGACTTGTGCCCTCGTAGATGGTCGTGATGCGGGCGTCGCGGTACAGCCGCTCCAGCGGGTAATCCTGCATGTACCCGGACCCGCCGAGGACGCTGATCGCCTCGTACGCCACGCGGTTACACATCTCGCTCAACCAGTACTTGGCGACGGGCGTCAGGAACCCCGCCAGGCGCTTGTACCGTTTCTGCTCCTTGTTCAGGGCGGTGCGCGCGTCGCGGGCCTCGGCGCGCTGCTTGGCATCCTCGTACAGGTACTCGTAATCGGCGGAGAGGGCGGCCTCGTACAGCAGCGCCCGGCCGGAGGCCACGTCGAGTTTCATCTCCGCCAGCAAGTCCGCCACCGCCGGGAACCGGTCGATGGACCGGCCGAACTGGACGCGCGTGGCGGCGTAGTTCCGCGCCTCGCGCAGCGCCGCCTCCGCGATGCCGAGGCTCTGGGCGGCGATGCCGATCCGCGCCCCGTTCATCAGCGCCATGACGTACGTCACCAGGCCGCGCCGCCGCTCGCCCACCAGTTCCGCCGGCGCGTCGTGGAACTGCATCTCGCACGTCGGCGACCCGTGGATGCCCATCTTCTCTTCGGTCCGCCGGATGCGGATGCGCGGCCCGCGCTCGGCCAGGAACAGGCTGAGGCCCATCCCGCCCGCCTCGTCCGGTTCGCTGCGGGCGAGCACGAGCAGCACCTCGCCGCACCCGTTCGTGATGAACCGCTTCACGCCGTTCAGGCGCCACGTGCCGTCCTCGTCCTGGGTGGCGCGGAGGCCGACGTTCTGGAGGTCGCTGCCGGCGTCCGGCTCGGTCAGGACCATGGCGCCGGTCACCTCGCCGGCGGCGAATCGCGGCAGGGTGGCCTCCTTCTGCACCTCGGAGGCGAACATGTTGATCGTTTCGGCGATGCCCTGGAGCCCGAAGATGTTCATCAGGCTGGCGTCGGCCCGGCTGACGATCTCGGTCGCGATGGCGTAGATGAGGCCCGGCAGGTTCAGCCCGCCGAACCGCCGGGGCAGCGTCGCGCCCATGAGGTCCGCCTGGGAGAGGGCGTCGAGCGCCCTGCGCAGACCCGACGCGTACCGGACGCACCCCTCGCCCGGGCACAGGTGCGAGCCTTCCTTGTCGATCTCCTCGGCGAGCGGCGCGATCGTCTCGCCCGAGATCTCGCCCGCCAGGTCCAGGACGCGGCGATAGTTGTCGAGCGCGTCGGCCACGTCTTCCGGCGCGTCCGGGTACTCGGCCGCCTCCGCGAAGTCGCGCTCCCGCATCCGGACCAGGGGCGCGAGGTCCAGCCGGCCCAGGTGGAACGCGATGTCCGGGTTGTCGGCGTAGAAGTTCGGCACGGCTATACCCGCTTCTTGATGGCGTCGACCATCATCGGGACGACGCGGTTCAGGTCGCCCACGATGCCGTAGTGGGCCACGTCGAAGATGGGGGCCGCGGGGTCGGCGTTGACGGCGACGATCTTGGCGGCCTCGCTCATGCCGGCCCGGTGCTGGACGGCCCCGCTGATGCCGAGGGCGATGTACAGGGCCGGCCGCACCGTTGTGCCCGTCTGGCCCACCTGGTGGTCCTTGTCGATCCACCCCGCGTCGACGGCGGCGCGGCTGGCGCCGACGGCGGCGCCGAGGCAGTTCGCCAGGTCCCACACCACGCGGAACGCCTCCTTGCCGCCCACGCCCGCCCCGCCCGCCACGATGGTCCGGGCCGCCTTCAGGTTTACCTTCCGCTCGGCCCGGTGCTGTTCGAGGATCTTCAGCACCCGGTCCGCCGGCGCGAGCGTCGGCCGGAACGTCACGACCTCGCCCGCGCGGCCGGGGTCCTCGTCCGGCATCCGCATGACGCCCTCGCGGACGGTGGCCATTTGCGGCCATCGCTCCGGGTTGACGATGGTGGCGATGATGTTCCCGCCGAACGCCGGCCGGATCTGGTACAGCAGCCGGTCGTACGTTTCCTTCGTGCGGGGTTCGGTATGCGAGCCGATGTCCAGGTCCGTGCAGTCGGCCGTCAGGCCGCACCGCAGCGCGCTCGCGACGCGCGGGGCGAGATCGCGCCCCAGGGGCGTCGCGCCGAAGATGACGATCTGCGGACGGTGCGCTTCCGCAAGGTCCACCAGCGCCTTGGCGTACGGCCGGCTCTGGTAGTGGGCGAGGAGCGGATGCTCGCCGGCCAGGACGCGGTCCGCCCCGCACCGGATGAGCCGCTCCCCGTGCCGCGCCGCCGAATCGCCCAGGACGACCGCCGACAGACGGACGCCGAGCGCATCGGCCAGTTCCCTCCCCTTGGAGAGGAGTTCCAGGCCCACGTCGTGCAACTCGCCCTCGGTCTGTTCGGCGACGACCCAGACGTCGCCGTCGCGGTTCGGCTCGATCATATCAACATTCATCTCCTCGCGACTGTCCTTCTGAGGGGCGGCAAAGCCGCGACAAAGAATCTCGCCTCGATGCCTTTCGCCCGGCGAGATTCTTCAGCCTCGCAAGCGAGGCCTCAGAATGACGTCGCCCACCTCACGGTCATTGCCTGTTACCCGAGCGTATGGTCCTCGATGAGTTCGTGGACCATCTCGGTCACACCCTCCTCGGTCGGCTCGACCTTCTTGAAGCCGGTGGCGGCCAGGACGACCGACTGGATCCGCTTGACCTTCGTCGGGCTGCCGTCCCGGCCGCACCAGGCCAGGTCGGCTTCGATGTCGTCGAGGTCCCACTGGGGGATGAGGCGGCCGCGGGCGGCCAGGGCGTCGGCCCGCCGGCGGGCCTCGGCGGCCCGCGTCTCGGCGTCGGCGTCCGGCATCTCGGTCCGCAGGTCGGCCTCGATCTCCGTCGGTGCCCGCCACTTCTTCGTCGCCATGATCCGTTTGGCCGACGCAGGCCGCGGCTCGGGGCCCTGGTCCGTCACCGTGACGAGGCACGGCAGGGGGCACTCGACGCGCTGGAACCCCTCGCCGGTGTTGCGGCGGGCGCGGAGGCGCCCCTCCTTCACCTGCTCGATCGTCTCGACGTACGTGACCTGCGGCCATCCGAGTTTCTCGGCCGTCTGGGGGGGCACCTGGGCCGTGTCGCCGTCGATCGCCTGCCGCCCGCAGAGGACCATGTCGATCGGCTCGTCCCGGGCCACGCGGCGGACGGCCTGGGACAGGATGTAACTGGTGGCCAGGGTATCGCTGGCGGCGGCCCGGCGGTCGGTGAGGAGGACGGCGGCGTCGGCGCCGCGTTCCAGGGACGCCCGGAGGACCTCGGCGGCCTGCGGCGGGCCCATCGTCAGCACGGTGACCCGGCCGCCGTGCGCCTCGCGCAGACGGAGGGCGGCCTCCAGCGCATGCAGGTCCTCGGGATTGAAGACCGCCGGCAGGGCGCTGCGGTTGACGGTGCCGTCCTCGCGCATCGCCTCGCCGGTGATGCGCTTGGTGTCGGGCACCTGCTTGACCAGGACAACGAGGTTGTACGGCATCGTGTACAATTCTCCCGGCCCGGTAGAGACGACAGAAGAGGAGTCGAGTCGCCGACACCTTACTTACGGTCTGCGGGAGGGTCAAGGACAAAACGGCTTCGAACGGGCTCCCCGAGCCCGCGGCGGGAGCAGCGGGTCACTCTCGATTGACGGGACGGGTCGGCCAGGGCGGATGGGGAGGACCGGCCGCTTCCGCGGCCGGCTCGAACATCAGCGGGGTCGACCGGCCGGTTCGACCCTACGCCTCCGCCTCGTCCGATTCCGCGGGCACCGCGTGCCGCGCGCCGGCCGCCTCATCCGCCTCCCGCAGCGTGCCGTCGCCCGGCAGGCGCTCGATGCGGACGGGCAGGGTTTCGGCGTCGGTGATCGGCTCGACGTACTTGCGGCGGTAGCGGACGGACTGCATGCGGCAGGAGTGGCGGTGCGGGCCGAACTCCGGATGGCTCACCAGCCGCCGCCAGATCGTCTCGAGCGGCTCTTCGGTCACGTTGCCGAACGAGACGGGATTGAAATCGCACGGGTTGATGTCGCCGTAGCAGGTCATGTAGAACTGGGCGAACCCGCCGAAGCACCCGCCCCCGTCGTAGCCGTTCGCCTTGGCCTGGGCGATGACGCCGAACGGGTGCGCGTCGCCGTTGTACTTGTCCGCCAGGGCCCGGATGCGCTTGATGTCCTTACGGCCCATGATGACGTCCGGCCGCGAGAGGAACTTGCCCGTCGGCACGCAGTCGAAGATCGTGATCTCGTGGAACCCCTCGTCGCGGACCATCTTCACGAGGTGCTCCAGGGCCCCGTTCGTGACGGTCTCGTGGCACCCGTAGGTGGAGACGCCGGTCAGGATGCCGGCCTCGCGGGCCAGGCGCGCCCCGGCCATCGCCTTCTCGTACGCGCCCGGCAGGCGGCGGAGCCGGTCGTGGACCTCGGGCGTGTCGGCGTCGATGGAGACGTTCAGGCTGTCGAGGCCGGCCTCGGCGAGTTCCGCCACCTTCTTCTCCGTCAGCAGCACGCCGCTCGTGAAGATCATGGCGTGGGCGCGGGTCTTGTCGACGTGCGCGATGAGGTCCGCCAGGTCCTTCCGGGCCAGCGGCTCGCCGCCGGTGAACACGACGTTCGAGACGCCCAGGTCCACCGACTGCTCGACGACGGACTTGAGTTCCTCGGTGGTCAGTTCCCGCCGGTCCTTCACGGCGAACCGGTCGGCCGAACAGTGCACGCACCGGCACGGGCACCGCGGCGTGACCGAGAGGGTGCAGGTGCCGGGGAACACGATTCTTTCGGCCATCGTCCGGAGTTTGCGTTCCAGGTGCCGCATCGCCGCCGCCGTCGGCATCGCCGGGTTGTACAGGTTGTAGACGTTCTTGCCGTCCTTCTCGGCGATGACCTTGAGACGATTGACGACCGCCAGGAACGCCTCGACCTTGTCGGCGAAGGCGCCCTTCAGGGGTCCGGAGAGTTCGCAGTGGATCTGCTTCTCCGGGCCGCGCCAGGTCTTCAGGATCAGCAGACGGACGCCGAGCGGCCCGGCGACCTCCGTGTGGACGGTGCCGTCGGGCGTCTCGCGGTTCTCGATGCGGACCCGCTTGAGCATCTGCTCGCTGACGTGCTCGGTCAGTGCACCCATGAAGGCTCCTTGCAGCCGGGGCGAAGATGAACCATTCTAGAAAATGGGGCGGGGGATGGCAAGGCGGGCCTTGGAATGCTCAATGTCCAATGTCCAATGCCAAAGGAGGCCTGCGGCCTGTGGGACCATAGATCCCGCGCCGGCCTACGCCGTAAAGGCCGCGCCCCGTCGGTGCCGCCCCGGGTCCTTTCCCTTACGCGCAGCGTGCTTGGGCATTGAGCATTGGTCATTGGGCCTTGGTCGAAGGCGCCAGGCCTTCCAGAATCTGGTCCGCCAGTTCCACCGCCCTCACGCCTTCCTCCACGGTGACGGCGGGCTTGGCGCCGGTGCGGACGGACTCCAGGAAGGCGGCGAGTTGGGCGCGGAGGGCGTCCGGTTCCGTCTCGACCGGGATGGACTCGGTCGTGACGAGCGCGTCCATGCCGGCACCGGCCAGGGTACCGTCCTCCAGCCGGCGGCGGAGGTCCGGGCTCGGGCTCAGCATCTCGACCCGCCGCTCGCCGTAATCCATCTTCATATAGACCCCCTCGGCGAAGACGCGGACGAGCCGTTCCTGCCGCCGACTCATCCGGCTGGCCGCCACGTCCGCCACGCATCCGCCGGGGAACCGGAGGCGGGCGCTCACGAAATCCTCGTGGGGCCCGACGACCACGCCGCCCACCGCGTCCACGCCCTCGGGCGCCTCGCCCACCAGGTCGAGCACCACGTCCAGACCGTGAATCATCACGTCCATCACCACGCCCGTGTCGAGGCTCCGGAACGGGAACGGCGAGACCCACAGGACCTCGACGTACTTCGGGTGAAGGCGGCGGGCGGCGACGGCCCGGGTGACGGGGTCGAAGCGGAGGATGTGCCCCACCTGGACGAGGACGCCCGCCCGGCGGGCGGTCTCGGCGATGCGGCGGGCCTCCTCGGCCGTACCCGCGAGGGGTTTCTCGATCAGCATCGGCGTGCCCTGCGCCGCGAGCGCGGCCGCCACCGACTCGTGGGCCGACGTGCTCGCCGCCACGACGGCGGCATCGATGCGGCCGGCAAGGCGGGCGATGTCCGTCACCGCCTCGCTGCCGCACTCCTCCGCCACGGCGCGGGCCCGGTCGGTGTCCACGTCGCAGACGGCAGCCAGACGGGCGTCGTCGCGTTCGGCGACGGCCTGGGCGTGGAACCGGCCCATGTGCCCTGCGCCGACGACGGCCACGCGAAGCGTTTCTGACATGGGGGAGCCTTTCTGAGATGCGTTCGACTGTCGAGCACGCCGCTGCCCGAGCCGACCGCCGTTCGAGCCGGCCGCCGAAGCGGCCGGGCATCTCCATCTGCCGTGGCACACGACATGGCAGATCAGGATAACCCGCTGCTTCCGCAGCGGGCTCGAGCGGCACCCGCCTCGACACCCAGGCCGCGGTTCGAAGCACCGCGCCGTCACGCCGACGGGCGTCGGCGGAGCGACTCCCGGTACCGGCCGCTTTTGCCGGCGGCGCTGGCGCGGAGGGCATCGCAGAGGTCGCGGACCTCCTGCGGCCACCCGTCCTCGTTCTCCATCTCGTCGAGGACCTCGGCCCGGGGCCGGCCGTCGCGGTAGATGCGGCGGTAGGCCTTGGCCATCGCCCCGATCACGTCCTCCGGCATCTCCGCCCGCCGCATCCCCACGCTGTTGATGCCGCGCACCCGGCTCGGATGGCCCTCGACGATCATGTAGGGCGGCACGTCCTGGACGATCCGCGTCAGGCCGCCGATGTACGAGAGCCGCCCCACCGTCGTGAACGGGTGGACGGCCGCCCCGCCGTTCAGGTTCGCCCCATCGGCCACGCGGACGTGCCCGCCGATGAGAACGTTGTTCCCGAAGACGACGTCGTCGCCGACGACGGCATCGTGGGCCACGTGACTGCACGCCATCAGGTAGCACCGGTTTCCGACGCGCGTGACGCCCTCTTCCTTGGCGGACCCGCGGTGGACGGTGACACACTCGCGGATGATGTTGTCGTCGCCGACCTCGACGCGGGTGGGCTCGTCGGCGTAGGTCTTGTCCTGGGGCGGCGTGCCGACCACGGCATTCGGGTGGATGACGTTGCCGCGCCCCACCCGCGTGTAACCCACCACCGTCACGTTGTGATGCAAGAGCGTCCCCGGGCCGACCGCCACGTGGGGGCCGATATAGCAGAACGGGCCGACCTCGACGTCGTCGGCCAGTTCGGCCTGCGGCGAGACGACCGCCAGTTTACTGATGGCCATGCCCGGGCCTCACAATTCCTGGTCCGCCGGGACGAGCATGAAACGGACCTTCGCCTCGGCGGCCAATTCCTCGCCCACCCACGCCCGTGTGTTGACCTGGGCCCGGCGGTCCTTGGCGCGGACCACTTCGGCCTCCAGGCGTAACTGGTCGCCCGGGTGGACGGTCTTGCGCAATTTCACCTTGTCCATGCTGAGGAGCACGGCCACCTGGCCGGTATGCTCCAGTTTCTTCAGCAGCACCACGCCGGAGAGTTGGGCCATCGCCTCCACGATCAGCACGCCCGGCATGATGGGCGTGCCCGGGTAATGGCCCTGGAAGTAGTGTTCGTTGATCGAGACGTTCTTGAGGCCGACGGCCCGGACGTTGTCCTCCAGCGAGACGATGCGGTCGACCAGGAGGAACGGATACCGGTGCGGCAGGACCTCCATGATCTGGTTGATGTCCATCGCCTGCCGGCGAGCGGCGGCGGGGGCCTCGCCCCGATGGGCCGCCTGCTCCAGCAGCCGTCCGATGAACCGGTGGTTCAGCACGTGGCCGCTGCCCATCGCGACGATGCGGCCCCGAAGGTCCGCGTTCAGCAGAAACAGGTCGCCCACCAGGTCCAGCGCCTTGTGCCGCGCCGGCTCGTCGTTGAACCGGTACGTGTTGTTGATGGGGCCGTCCGGGCCGATGACCAGCAGGTCCTCGTAGGTGGCGTGCGGCCCGTAGCCGCGCTGACGCAGGTCCTCGACTTCCGACTCGAGGATGTAGGTGCGTGTGGCGGCGAGTTCCTCGACGAACGCGTCCGCCGTGAGTTTCATGCTGAAGATCTGCGGCGGGATCACGCCCTCCGGACCGTAGTCGAGGTGGTAGGTCAGCGACAACTCGTCCTCCGGCCCCGGCAGGGCCGTCACGACCGACTCGCCGTCCTGGACGGTCACCGGCTCGGTAATGCGGAGGACGGGCCGCTCCTCCTCCTGCTCCACGATGCCCGCCTGCCGCAGCAGCCGCACGTAATCGGCGGACGACCCGTCGCCGCCCGGCAGTTCGGGCGCGTCGAGTTCCACGTACAGGTTATCGATGCCGAGACCCGTCAGGGCCGCCAGGAGGTGCTCGGCCGTCTCGACGCAGACGTCGTCGGCCACGAGGGTGGTCCGCTGGAACCGTTTGGCCACCGCCTGGATGGTGGCGGGGACCTCGGCCTCCTCGCCCAGGTCGACGCGGCGGAAGAGGACGCCCGTGTTCGGCGGGGCGGGCTTCAGCAGCAGGTGGACCGACTGGCCGGTGAACAGGCCCTGGCCCTCGATTTCGGCCTCGAGCGAGATGGTCCGCTGGCGCCGGCTCACGCTTCCTCCTCGCGGGGAGGCGCCTTGGGGCGCGGCTTGCTCCGCTTGAGCCAATCGAGAACCTCCGCCGACCGCTTCAGCGCCGCCTGCTGCCGCAGGTGCTCGCGATGCTCAACGGCCGGATAGCCGCTCACGTCCGTGCCGGCCGGCACGTCCTTCGTGACGCCGGCCTTGGCGGCCACGCGGGCCCCGTCGCCGACGGTCAGGTGCCCGTCGATGGCGGCCTGGCCGGCAATCTGGCACCCGCGGCCGATGCGGGTGCTCCCCGCGATCGCCACCTGGGCCACGATGACCGTCCCGTCGCCCACCTCCACATTATGGGCAATCTGGACGAGGTTGTCGACCTTAACCTTGCGGCCGATTCGCGTGGCCCCGAATCGGGCCCGGTCCACCGTGGTACCCGCGCCGATTTCGGCGTCGTCGCCGATCTCGACCGTGCCGAGTTGGGGAATCTTCTCCGGCCCCGCCTCGCCCGGCAGGTATCCGAAGCCGTCGCTCCCGATGACGGACCCCGCGTGGACGACGACGCGGTCGCCCAGGCGGCACCGTTCGCGGATGACCGCGCCGGCGTGGACGTCGCAGTCGGCGCCGAGGACGGCCTCGTCGGCCACGACGGCGCCGGCCCGGATGCGGGTCCGGTCGCCGACTCGGGCATTCTCGCCCACCACCGCGCACGCCCCCACGTGGACGCCTTCGCCGAGGTCGGCCGAGTCGGCGACGGCCGCCTTCGGATGGACGCCCGGCGACGGCGCCGGCAGCGGCGGGCACAGCATCTCGGCCGCCCGGACCATCGCGCGGTTCACGTCCGCCACGTACAGGATCGCGGCCGGGCGGGCGGCCTCGTCCGATCCGGCGTCCGCGGGCGGCGTCCAGTCCGCCGGCACCACGAGGCACCCGGCCGAGGAGGCGGCCGCCGCCTGCGCGTAGCGCGGCAGGGAGACGAACGCCACGTCGGCGGGCCCGGCGTCGGCGAGGGCCGCCACCCCCGCCACCTCGCGGGCGGGGTTGCCCTCGAGCCGGCCGCCGAGGCGGTCGGCCAATTCGCGAAGCGTGGTGGTCACGGTCCCTCCCCCGCCGGTGCAGGCGCTGCCGAGGACGTCGAGCCACCCGGCCGGCCCCATGCGGCGCGATTATAGCGTCTCGCGGCCGGCATGCAAGGTTGGCGTCGAAGCGCCCTCGTCGCCGAGGGCAAACCTCCTCCCCCTTGACGGGGGAGGGATGGGGTGAGGGTGATAAGGCTGCAAGCCGCAAGCCAAAAGCAACACCCCAAGGCCCGCGCGGCGGGGCTCCCGGCCCGCCGCGCTCCCGTCAGCGCGATCGCCCTAAACGCTTGCACGCCGACGCGGGCCGCCATAGAATCGCCTCGTCCCCATCGGAATCCGCGCCATGCCCGACGACCAGACCCCGGAAGAGACGTTTCTCCCCTACGCCGAAATCATGGTCGATTGGGACGAGCGGCTCGCCCGCGAGGGGCCGTTCTTCCAGCGGGCCTTCTCCAGCGTCGGCGCCCAGCGGGTGCTGGACTGCGCCTGCGGCACGGGGCACCACGTGCGGCAGTTCGTGCGGTGGGGCCTGGACGCCGTCGGGTCGGACCCGTCGGCCGCCGCGGTGGAGGAAGCCCGTCGGCTGGCCCGCAAGGCGGGCGCCGCCATCCGCTACGAGGTGGCGGACCTCGCGCGCCTGCCGGAGGTCTTCAGCCAACCGTTCGACGCCCTCACGTGCCGGGACGGCCTGCCGCTGGCCGGCTCGCCGGATGGGATTCGCGCCGCCGTCGTCGGCATGCGCGACGTGCTCCGGCCGGACGGCCTGCTCGTCGTCCAGTGCCGCAACTTCCTGACCATCCCCGACGGGCGGACGGTCGTCCGCGGTCCGCGCGTCCGGCAGGTGGAGGACCGCGAGATCCTGATGCTGGAGATCTTCCGCAAGATCCGCCGACGCTGCGACCGCACGCGCCTCGTCCTCCAGAAGCAGGCCGGCGAGTGGGCCAGGTACGAGCGGCACGAACAGGCGTGGGCCCTGGCGCCGGAGGAACTGGAGGGGATGCTCACCGACGCCGGCTTCGGCCGCCTCCAGCGGTACGGGGCCTGCGACCCGACGCCGTTCGACCCCGCAAAGAGCCCGGACCTGATCGTCCTGGCGCGGAAGGCAAAGGTGTGAGGCAATGCGCGGCGGGTCTCCGCACCCGCCGCGCGAAGATGTCATCCTGAGCGAAGCGAAGGATCTCGCCGTGCGAACGGCATCAAGGCGAGGTTCTTCGTCGCCCGTACGGGCTCCTCAGAATGACGAGTGTGTTGTGGCGCAATGGATGAGGATCCATGACCATGCCCATCGAAGACAACCTGGCCCGCCTCGGCCTCACCCTCCCCCCTGCCCCGGCGCCCGTCGGCTCGTACGTGCCGGCCGTCCGGACGGGCAACCTCGTGTTCGTCAGCGGCCAGTTGCCCATGCGCGGCGGCGAACTGCTGGCCACCGGCAAGGTGGGGGCGGAGGTCTCGCTGGAGCAGGCCCGGCAATGCGCCCGGCAGGCGGCGCTGAACGCCCTGGCGGTGGCGGCGGAGGCGGCCGGCGGCCTCGGCGCCGTCGCCCGCATCGTCCGACTGACGGGCCACGTGGCGAGCGCCCCCGGCTTCACGGACCAGGCCGCGGTAATGAATGCGGCCAGCGACCTGGTGGCCGAGATCTTCGGCGAACCGGGCCGCCACAGCCGCGCCGCTCTCGGGGCGGCCGAACTGCCCCTCGGAGCGCCCCTGGAACTCGAGATGATCGTCGAAGTGGCGGGTGGGGCGAAGCCCGGAACCGTGCGCGATGGGTCTGCGTAACCACCGCGCCGAGCGCGCCAGCGCGGCGGGGGCGGAGACCCGCCGCCCTTGACCCGCCGCTGCCCGCACGCAGGCTGAAGGGCCCCCATGACCAACGTCCCTCCCGGACCGCCGCCGACCGACCACGGCAGCGCGACAGAACCTCCGTGGCCCCGTGCGGGGCTCAGGGGGTTACCGGGTTTCCAGGCCCCTGGGCGGACGCCCGGGGCTACCGTCTTCGGCCGCTCCGCAAAACAACAAGGATGAACAAGGAATGATGGATGCTCAAGGATGACGGAACGACCGGCGCGCCGGGCCGTTCGGCGTCTTCCGTTCATCCTTCCGCATTCATTATACCCCGTTCATCATTGCCGCTGGGGCGTCCCCCTTTCGCCTTGAGCCCGCCGTGGGCCGTCTCTATAATCGGCGGTTGACGCAGGGAGGGGGCCGCCGATGCCGCATGGCGGCCGCGGTGCCTTCGTCCCTCCGCCCCTTCGTCGCCTCGTCCCTTCCGTCCGTCGCACGCTGTGAGGAACCCGACTATGGCGCAGACGCTTACGTACAAACTCCTCGCCGACCATCTCGTCGAGGGCCGGCTCGAAGCCGGCGAGCCCATCGGCATCCGCATCGACCAGACGCTGACCCAGGACATCACCGGCACGATGGCCATGATGGAGTACGAGGCGATGGGCGCCCCGCCCCCCGCCACGGACGTCTCCGTCAACTATGTCGACCACAACATGATGCAACTCGGCTTCGAGAACGCCGACGACCACGCCTTCCTGCGCACGTTCTCGGCCGCCCACGGCATGGTCTTCTCGAAGCCGGGCAACGGCATCTGCCACCAGGTCCACCTGGAGCGGTTCAGCGCGGCGGGCAAGACGCTCCTCGGCGCCGACAGCCACACGCCCACGTGCGGCGGGGCGGGGATGATCGCCGTCGGCGCCGGCGGCCTGGACGTGGCCTGCGCCATCGCCGGCCGGCCGTTCCGCCTGACGTGCCCGCGCGTCCTGGGCGTCCGCTTGACGGGCAAACTCCCGCCCTTCGTCACCGCAAAGGACGTCATCCTCACCCTGCTCGAACGCCTCTCCACGAAGGGCAACGTCGGGTGGGTCGTCGAGTACACCGGGCCGGGCGTCAAAAGCCTCGGCGTGCCCGAGCGGGCCACCATCACCAACATGGGCGCCGAGATGGGCGTGACGACGAGCGTCTTCCCGTCCGACGAGGTCACCCGCCGCTTCTTCCGCTGGCAGGGGCGAGAGGACGACTGGCGGGCCCTGCGGCCCGACCGCGGCGCCCGTTACGATCGGACCATCGAGATCGACCTCGGGCAACTGGAACCGCGCATCGCCTGCCCGCACTCGCCCGGCAACGTGAAACGGGTGCGGGACCTCGCGGGCCTCGGCGTCAACCAGGTGTGCATCGGCAGTTGCACGAACTCCAGCGTCCGCGATCTCCTGGCCGCCGCCGCCATGCTGAAGGGCCGCAAGGTCCATCCGGCGGTGGACGTGGTCGTGGCGCCGGGGTCGCGGCAGGTGCTCCAGACGCTGGCGACGTCGGAGGCGATGGACGACCTGCTCGCGGCCGGCGTCCGCCTGGACGAGTGCGCCTGCGGGTTCTGCATCGGCGCCGCCCAGGCGCCGCAGACCGACGCCGTCAGCGTCCGGACGAACAACCGCAACTTCGAAGGCCGCAGCGGCACCCGCTCCGCCCAGGTCTACCTGGCGAGCCCGGAGACGGCCGTCGCCTGCGCCCTGACGGGCGAGGTGACGGACCCGCGCGACGTGGGCCTTGAGCCGCCCAAGGTCCGTCTGCCGCGGCGGCTGGTCATTGACGACACGATGATCCTGCCGCCCGCCGACGACCCGGACGCGGTGGAGGTGGTGCGCGGTCCGAACATCGTGCCGCCCCCGCCGTTCGAGGCCCTCCCCCGTGCGCTCTCCGGGCCGGTCACGCTGAAGGTCGAGGACAAGATCACGACCGACCACATCATGCCGGCGGGGCGGCTGGCCGTCTATCGCAGCAACGTGCCGAAGTACGCCGAGTACGTCTTCAGCCGCGTCGACGAGACGTTCGCCGAGCGGGCCGCCGAGATCCGCGACGCCGGCAAGGCCGGCGTCGTCGTGGCGGGGGAGAGTTACGGCCAGGGCTCCAGCCGCGAGCACGCCGCCCTCTGCCCGCGGTTCCTGGGCGTGCGGGCCGTCATCGCCAAGGGCATCGAACGCATCCACCAGGCGAACCTGGTGAACTTCGGCATCCTGCCGCTCGTCTTCGAGGACCCGGCCGACTACGACGCCCTCGACCGGGGCGACGACCTGGAGATGGAGGACCTGCGGGCGGCCGTCGCGGACCGCGAGACCCTCACCGTCCGCAACACGACGAAGGCCACCGAGATGACGGTCCGCCTGGAGGCCTCGCCCCGGCAGCGGACGAGTCTCCTGGCGGGCGGGGTGCTGAACCAGATGGCCGAGGAGGCAAAACAACAATCCTGAACAAGGAATGATGAACGCTCAATGATGAAGGGAACGACGCTCGCGCGCCGGGCCGTTCAGCGTCTTCCTTCATCATTCCCTGTTCATCATTGCCGTTCAAGCGTCCCCGCCGGCCAATGCACTGCCGCGCAAAAAAACCTCCCGGCTGCCGGAGCCGGGAGGGGTTCGTTGCTCGCACGTTCAACCGGCCGTCTACCTCCTCAGCACATGGCCAGGTACGTAGCGAGCGTTAACACCAGGATTTTGATCCGTCTCAGTCGATCGCCGGGTTCCATCGGTTCACCTCATCTCCCATCCACAGGAACTATACGCGAAACCGGGCCGGATGCAAATCCAGGGGTCGAAATGTCACCCTGGGGAACCTGGGCGCTTTGCGGGGCCGCGCCAGGGGCGAGGTGGCATGGGATGGGCGCGGCGGGCAAGGCTGCCCGCCGCGCGGTGCCCACGACTCGGCGCCGCGCCGCATCTCCTCACGCCCACGGGCCGCGCAGCCCCGAAAAGGCCGTTTGGAGCGCGGCGGGTGCGGAGACCCACCGCGCGGCCATCCAGGCGTAAACCGCTCTAGACGGTAGACATTCCCCGCCGGAACCGTATAATCTACGAACTTCACCGGCCCGCGCCGCGGGGACCGGCCCGCACGAGACGCCAGACAGGAGACACGCCATGCGTGAACAGGTCGAAAACGTCATCAACCAGATCCGTCCGATGCTTCAGGCCGACGGCGGCGACATCGAACTCGTCGACGTCGAGGACGGCGTCGTCAAGGTCCGTCTCCAGGGCGCCTGCGCCGGATGCCCCGGCGCCCAGATGACCCTCAAGATGGCCGTCGAACGCAAACTCAAGGAACAGATTCCCGAGGTCGAACGGGTCGAGCCCGTCGCCGACTGAGGGAACCCGAACCCGATTTCCGATCCGTCAACGAGAAAGGAGTCCAACGTGGCGTACAAGATTACCGACGAATGCGTGTCCTGCGGCACGTGCGAGCCGGAGTGCCCCGTCGATGCCATCAGCGAGGGCGATGGCATCTACGTGATCGACGCAGACACGTGCACGGACTGCGGCACGTGTGCCGACGTGTGCCCCGTCGACGCCATCGTCGAAGGGTAACGCCGACGAATCGCCTTTTCGGAGGCCGCCCTGCCGACGGGGCCGGGTGGTCTCTTCGTATCCACACCGCTGGAGGCCGTTTCGTATACCCTCTCCCCCCGCGGGAGAGGGTCGGGTGAGGGGGAGAGAGCCACAGGCTGCAAGCCGCAAGCAAAGATGGCAACGGCCCGCGCCGTCGTCTTTGCTTGTCTCTTGTGGCTTGTGGCTTGTGGCTTGTAGCCATGTCACCCTCACCCCATCCCTCTCCCGTCAAGGGAGAGGGGGCCACCTGCACGCCGCAGCCACGGGGCCCATGCCATCGTGATTCCCGACACGCTTTTCCACACGGCCATCGACCGGTTCCGCGAGGCGGCGTCGGTGGCGCTGACGACGCACGTCAGCCCGGACGCCGACGGCCTCGGCGCCGTGGCGGCGCTGCGCCGGTGGCTGCTGGACCTGGGCACCCGCGTGGAGGTGGTCTTGCCGACCGCCCCGGGCGAGAAGTACGCCTTCCTCGACCCGGAGGGTGCCTTCCTGGTGGCCGGCCGCGACGTCGACCCCCGCGCGATGGAGCCGCCCGACCTCGTCTGCATCGTCGACACGTGCACGTGGCAGCAGTTGGAGGGCGTGGAGGCCCTCGTCCAGGCCGCCGGGGCCGAGGTCCTCGTCATCGACCACCATCGGACGCAAAACGACCTGGCGGACCTGGAACTGGTGGACCCGGAGTCGGCGGCCGCCGTCTGCCTGGTCCATCACCTGCTGGTCCTGGCCGGCGCAACCATCGACGCCGCCACCGCCACGGCCCTGTTCGTCGGCCTGGTGGGCGACACCGACGGCTTCCGCCTGCCGAACGTGGGGCCGGAGACCTTCCGCCTGGCGGGCGACCTCGTCGAGGCCGGGGCCGACCCGTGGACGGTGCACGAGCGGCTGCACCTCTCGGACCGCCTGGCCAAACTCCACCTGTGGGGCCGGGCCGTCCAGACCCTCCGCCCCGCCTGCGACGGCCGCGCCGCCGTCCTCCACGTGACGCGGGCCATGCTCCGCGACGCCGGCGCCGAGACCGGCGACGCCGAGGGCCTGATCAACGCAACGCTGCAGGTTCGCGGCGTGCGGGTGGGCGTGATGCTGCGGGAAACCGAGGGCGACGACGTCCGCGTCTCCCTCCGTTCGGTGCCGGGCGTCAACGTGCTCCAGGTGGCCGAGCGGTTCGGCGGCGGGGGCCACATCCGCGCCGCCGGCGCCCGGACCGCCGGCCCGATCGACGCCGCCGAGCGGCGCGTCCTGGAGGCCGTGCAGGCGGTCCTCGACGGCAGCCCCCTGCCGGCCGCGAAAAAGGCTTGACACCCGTCCCACGGCGGCGTATCCTGCCACATTCATCGTAGGTCCGGAGAACGTGTGCGCGCACAGAACAGGAGAGGCACATTTGGCACAGTTGCAGGTCAGGGATCTGATTGACGCCGGTATCCACTTCGGGCACCCCGCCAGCCGCTGGAACCCGAAGATGGAGCCGTACATCTACGGGCGTCGGAACTTCATCCATATCATCGACGTGCGCGAGACGGTTCGCGGCATCGTGCAGGCCCAGAAGTTCCTGTCGCGCCTCGTGGCCGAGGACAAGGACGTCCTCTTCGTCGGGACGAAACGCCAGGCCCGCGCTTCCATCGAGGCGGAGGCCCAGCGAGCCCTCATGCCGTACGTCAGTTACCGCTGGCTCGGGGGCACGCTCACGAACTTCCGGACGATCCGCTCCCGCCTCGGGCGCCTGGAGGAACTGGAGGCCCTCGAGGAATCCGGCGAGATCAACCGGTACTCCAAGAAGATGATCGCCTCGCTCCAGCGGGAACTGCGGAAGATCAAGCGGAACCTCGACGGCATCCGCAACATGGAGCGGCTGCCGGGGGCCCTGGTCGTCGTGGACCCCGTCCGCGAGAAAAACGCCGTCCGCGAGGCCAACAAACTCAACATCCCCGTCGTCGCTCTCGCCGACACCGAAGCCGACCCCGACAACCTGACGGTGGTCGTGCCCGGCAACGACGACGCGATGCGGTCGATCGAACTGGTAATCAAGCAACTGGCCGACGCGTGCGTCGAGGGCCTGGCCAACCGGGCCGCCCGCGCCGCGACCGAGGGCGAGGGCAAGGCCCTGCCCCGCGCGCCGAAGCGTCCCCGCGCCCGCCGCAAGGCCGGCGAGCGCCCCAAGCCCGAGATGCCCATTCCCGAGCCGCACCCCGACCTTCAGGCCGACACCGAGAAGACCGACGAAAAACCCGAGCCCGAGGCTAAACCCGAGGCCGAGGCCCCGCCACAGGCAAAGGCCCAAGGCGACGCGGCGCCCGCCGCCCAGCCCGATGCGGCCCCCGCGGCCGGGTCGGACGACACCTCCGCGGCCGACGACGCGTCCACCGGCGGCGGAGCGTGACCGAACCGCTGTCCCGCGCCGGCCGCGCCGACCGGACCCGCCGGCCGCCGCGGCGGACCCGTCCCGGCGTGCGGCCCGTCTCCATGCCGCGCCCGACGCACGAGCAACCACCCTCACGCGAAGCAGGAGAACCGAATCGATGGCGATCAGTGCAGAGGAAGTCAAGAAACTCCGCGAACGCACCGGCCAGGGCATGATGGACTGCAAGAAGGCCCTGGAGGAAGCCGACGGCAACCTGGACACGGCGGTCGAGATCCTCCGCAAGAAGGGCCTCGTGACGGCCGAAAAAAAGGCCGCCCGCACCACCGCCGAAGGCCGCATCCATGCCTACATCCATCACAACGGTAAGGTGGGCGTGCTGCTCGAGGTGAATTGCGAGACGGATTTCGTCGCCAAGAACGAGCAGTTCCATGCGCTGCTCGGGGACCTGTGCCTGCACATCTGCGCCACCGCCCCCCTGGCCGTCAGCCGCGATGAAGTGCCGCAGGAACTCGTCGAAACCGAACGCCGCATCGCCCGCGAGCAGATGAAAGACGAGGGCAAACCCGACGAGATCATCGACAAGATCGTGGAAGGCAAACTCAACAAGTGGTACAGCCAGACGGTCCTCCTGGAGCAGCCGTTCGTCAAGGACGAGGACCGGACGGTCCAGGACGTTTTGAACGAAGCCATCGCCACGATCGGCGAGAATATCGTCGTCAAGCGGTTTGCCCGGTTCCAGGTGGGCGAGACCGGCGAATCGGAGTAAGAGGAAGTTCCATACTCCCCCTCTCCCTTGACGGGAGAGGGACGGGGTGAGGGTGACTGTGCCGGGTGGCATGTGCCACGAGCGGCCTCATGGCCACGCAAGCGTGGCCATGCCACCCCCTCACCCTACCCCTCTCCCACGAGGGGCGAGGGAACGGGAACACCGCGCGGAATCATCCATGGCCGGCTGCGCCTACCAACGTGTCCTGCTGAAGATCAGCGGCGAGGGGTTTTGCCGGCGCGGCCAGTTCGGGCTAGACCCCGAGGCCGTCCGCACCGTCGCCCGGCAGATCCAGGAAGCGGCCGACGACGGGTGCCAACTGGCCGTCGTCGTGGGCGGCGGCAACTTTCTCCGGGGCGCCCTGTTCTCGAAAGAGGCCGGCATCAGCCGCGCCACCGCCGACTACATGGGCATGACCGCCACCGTCCTGAACGGCCTGGCGCTGCAGGACAGCCTGGAAACGCTCGGCCTCGACACGCGGGTCCAGTCCGCCATCGAGATGCACGACGTGGCCGAGCCGTTCATCCGACGCCGCTGCGTCCGCCACCTCGAAAAGGGCCGCATCGTCATCCTCTGCGCCGGCACGGGGAACCCGTTCTTCACCACGGACACCTCCGCCGCCCTCCGCGCCAGCGAACTCCAGGCCGACGTCCTCCTCAAGGCCACCAAGGTGGACGGCGTGTACTCGGCCGACCCCGAGACGGACCCCGACGCCGAGCGCTACGACGCCCTGACCTACGACGACGTCATCCGCCGCAACCTCAAGGTCATCGACGTGGCCGCCATCTCGCTCTGCAAGGACAACGACATCCCGATCGTCGTGTTCAACCTGTGGCGGGACGGCAACGTGCGCCGCATCATCGCCGGCGAATCGATCGGAACCCGCATTGGGGGATAGCACCGTGCCCGTAGACGACATTCTCCTCGAAGCCGAAGACAAGATGCAGAAAGCCGCCGAGCACCTCCGACACAACCTCCGGACCGTCCGGACGGGGCGCGCCTCGGCCGGTCTCGTCGAACACATCAAGGTGGACTATTACGGCAGCCCGACGGAACTGCGGCAACTGGCCAGCGTGACCGTGCCCGACCCGCTCCTGCTCGTCGTCAAGCCGTACGACCCCGGCAGCGTGGGCGACATCAACAAGGCCCTCCAGGGCTCGGACCTCGGCATCACGCCGGCGGTGGACGGCAAGGTGATCCGGCTCCAGATCCCGCCCCTCTCCGAGGAGCGGCGGCAGCAACTCGTCACCCAGGTCAAGGAACAGGGCGAGGAGACGAAGATCGCGCTCCGCAACATCCGCCGAGACGCCATCAAACATATCGACGCCGAGGAGAAGGAAAAGAACGTCGGCGAAGACGACGCCCGCAAGGCCCGCGACGACGCCACCGAACTCGTCCACACCTACGAGAAACAGGTCGACGACGCCGTCCAGCACAAGACCCACGAAATCATGGAAGTCTGAGCGGCCGCCACGCCGCGCTCGGACGGCAAAACAACCATGACGAACGAACGGCCCGCGCGGCGGTCGTCGGCCGTTTCCGTTCATCATTCCGCATTCATCATTTCCCGTTCGTCATTGCCGATGGGCCGTCCGACCCGCGGGCGCCCGGCCTGCCCCAAACCGGGGGCCCGGACGCCGCGTCCTCCGCCCCGGAGCGGCGGGAAGAGGGTAGCACTACAACGCTAAGTCCCCGTTTTGCGCGCTGGGTCTGGAGTACCCACCGCGCTCGAAACGCCCTTTTTGGGGCTGCGCGGCGGGTGCGGAGACCCGCCCCGCACACGTTAGCGTTGTACGGGTAGCCCCGCACGTACGTGCGGGGAAATCCCCTCTCCCCCGGCGGGAGAGGGACGCGGTCAGGGGGAGTGAGCCCCGGCAGCGGCGACAGAATCGCTTTCCCCCCTTGCGGGGCTCAAGGGGTTTGCGGGGTACCGAGGTCTTGCCTCACCGCGGGCCGCTTTTCTTAAAGCCTCTCCCTCCATCGTCCGATAAATCCAGGGAGCGAGGGGATACGCCGGCCGGAGTTCGCCGTCCCCTTCCGGCCGCCCCGCAACTAAACGAGAGGTCGGCATGTCTACGCTGAGTATGATGAGCCGCGTCCGCGCCTTCTTCGCCGGCAAACACGAACCCGCCCCGGCGATGGCGGCGGAGACGGCCTGGTCCGGCGCCACGGGGACGCTCGCCCTGGTCGGCACCGCCGTCGCCGACGAGACCGGCGCGGCGGACGCGGTCGCGTCCGTCCCGCCGGAAGCCCGCCGGGCGCCCGCGGCCGGACCGCCCGCGCCGCCCCACCCGCCGGGAACGCAGCGGAAGCCTTCCGCCTCGCGCCGAGGCACGACCGGCCGCGCCGCCTCGCCGCGCATCGATCCGCTCGACCCGGCGTGGATGGAAGGGCTGGATTCGCTCGGCACGCTCGGCCGGGAACTCCAGGGCCATCGCGACACGAGCGAGTCCCTGCTCCGCACCGTCCGCCAACTGCCTGAACTCACGTCCGACCAGACCGACCACATCGTCCAGACGAACCGCCTGCTCGAGCGGCAGAACATCCTCCTTACGTCCGTGCTCGACACGATGAGCGGGGTGGCGGCGTCGATGCAGACGATGGAGGAGAGTTCGCGCCGGCACCTGACGGCCATCGGGCAACTCGAGACGTCGCACCGGCAGGTGCTCTGGGCCTACCAGGCCGTGCTCGAGACGACGCATCGCCGGTTGGGGCGCCTGGCGGCGCTCGCCGCCGCCCTGGCCGCCGTCGCCCTCGGCGCCGTGGCATGGGTGGCGTACCTGGTCCTTGCGGCCGGGTGAAAAACAACAATCATGAACGAGCAATGATGAGTGCTCAATGATGAACGAACCGTCGCTGCGCCCCGGTCGTTGTGGCGTCCCCGTTCATCATTCGGCGTTCATCATTCCCTGTTGATCATTGCTGTCTTGCCGGCCGCCCCGGCTGCCTCGCCGGGAGCCGGTCTCAGATGTCCTACGCCCGCTCCATGTACTCCCCCGTGCGGGTGTCGACCTTGATCGTCTCGCCCTTCTCGACGAACGGGGGGACCCTGACCTTCGCCCCGCCCTTGCACTCGGCGTCCTTCAACTGGTTGGTGGCCGTGGCGCCTTTCAGTTGCGGCGGGGTCTCCTCCACCTCCAGCACGACGGTGAAGGGCAGGTCCACGGTGATGGGATTGCCTTCCAGCCAGCCAAGGATCACCTCGAGGCTCGGCGTCAGGTACACCCGCTGGTCGCCGATGAGTTCGTCGGGGACGTTCACCTCCTCGAACGTCTCCATGTCCATGAACTTGTGCCCCTCGGCGTCCGTGTAGAGGTACTGGGCGGGCTGGCGCTGGATGATCGCCTGCTCGAACTCCTCCTCGGTGCGGAACCGGTCCTCGACCACCTGCCCCGTCTTCAGGTTCTTCAGGCGGATGGACTGGTACGAGCGGCCCTTGCCCTTGGCCACCTTCTGGTTCTCCTGGACGATCCAGATGCCGTCTTTCCAGATGACCCCCTGGCCGGACCGTACGTCAATGGCTTTGATCGACATGAACGTCGTCTCCACTTCCGTGTGCGTTGATACGATACCGGCGGACGCGTGGGCACGGTTTCCAGCGGCGTCCCAGGACAGCGGATGTGCCACGGCGGGGGCTTCCCCGCCGCGATCGTCCACTGCCGCGCTGCACGCCCGGACAAGGCCGACCGTGCCACGCTGCCCTTACCTCACACGTTCCGCCGTGCAAACCGCGCGGTTCAGAGCCGCAAGGATAGCCGCCCGCGGCAGAGGCGTCAATGAGAAAGGCGCGGCGGGTCTCCGCACCCGCCGCGCCAATCGGAAATCCGAGACGTGCCCGCCGCAGCCTTGGCGAAGGCGGGTCCGCAATCCGCAATCACTCCTCCCCCGTCTCCTGCTCAATCAGATCGCCGAACCGCTTGTTGATCGCCAGCGCCGGGTCCAGCGGCACCTCCACCGGCTTCACGTCCTCCGGGATGACGATCGCCGGCTTCGGCGTGATGGCCTTGCCCTGGAACTGCGGCAGCCACTCGCGCTCTCGCTCGAGCATCTCGGCGCACATGTCGCGGGCCTCCTTGAGCGTCAGGACCGCCCCCGCCAGCGGGTCCATCGCCGCCGCGTGCACCACCTTCTCCGGGTCGCCCTCCAGCGCCGCCTCGGCCGTCAGGATCTGTTCCTGGACGTTGCTCATGCAGCACGCGGCCAACTGCGACGGCAGGGCACCGATGTGCGTCGGATGCAGGCCCGTATCGTCGACGAAGGTCGGCACCTCCACGCAGCACCCGTCCGGCAGGTTCGTGACGTACCCGCGGTTGGGCACGTTGCCCATCAGGCGGAACGGCTTGCCCGTGACGACGGCCTCGACGATGTACGAGCAGTACTCCACGCTGCGGGCCTCGATGGTCGGGTCCTCGAACTCGAGCGGATCGTGCTCGGCGTACTTCGCCGCCAGCGCCTTGGCGTACTGGTAGTACGCCCCGCTCTCGCCGCCGAAGGACGGCTCGTCGCAGTACAGGTCCAGCGCCTTCCGGTTCTTGCGGAACCACGGCAGGTATTCCGACAGGTGCCCCGTCGACTCCGTCATGAAGTACCCGAAGTGCCGGAACACCTCGCCGCGCACCTTCTCGTTCTTATAGTATTCAGGTTTCTCGAACACCTCGCGCAGACGCGGGTACAGGTCCCGCCCGTTGTGCTCCAGCGTCAGGAACCAGTCCATGTGGTTGATGCCCCCGCACGTGTACGTGATCTCCTCGACGGGCACGCCCACGTACCCGGCGATGAGGCGAAGCGTCGTCTGCACGCCGTGGCAGAGGCCGACGAAAGGCACGTCGGTCACGCGCCCGAGGGCCAGGCAGTTCGCCGCCATCGGGTTCGCGTACTGGAGCATGACGGCCCCGGGCCCCGCCACCTCTTCCATGTCGCGGGCGATCTTCACCAGTTCCGGCACCGTCCGCAGGCACCGGAACAGCCCGCCCGGGCCGAGCGAATCGCCGATACACTGGTCCACGCCGTACTTCAGCGGCACCTCGTAGTCGACGCTGTAGGCGTCGAGGCCGCCGATCTGGAAGATGACCACGACGAAGTCGGCGTCCTGGATGGCCTCGCGCCGGTCGAGCGTGTGCCACACCGTCGCATCGACCTCGTTCTCCTGGATCATGCGTTTGGCGAACCTGGTCATGCGTTCGAGTTTGGGCATGGTGCGGCTCATGAGGGCGTACTCCGCCCCGGCGAGGGCGGGCGTCGCCATCAGGTCCGACAGAAGCGTCTTCGTGAACACCACGCTGCCCGCGCCGATGAATGCGATCTTCTTGCCCATGTCTGCCTCCTGTCGGTTGATGGTACACGTCAACATGTCGGCCGCGGCACGCCGCGGCCTACGACTGCGCCGC
>CAZNYC010000020.1:29337-40878 GCA_964577175.1 uncultured Anaerolineales bacterium | reverse complement strand
GCGTCCCTCATTCCACCATGGCGGCTCCCGAAATTCGGACGCGCACGGCGCCGGCGGGGTGGGTGTGAGTAAGTGTGAGCGTGACCTCGCCCCCGCCAGCCATCTCCTTCTTTGTGAGCGCCTCGCCCGGCGTCACCTGCACCTCCAGCGGACCCTTGCCGTCGAATGTCACATGCGTAGTCTTGTCCGCGTAGTTGTTCGCATGGACGAAGAGGCTATCCTTACGCTGTTTCAGCACCAGGTACTGGCGGAACGCCACGGTGCCGCGCACCTCCCGCACGAGTCCCTTCGTCAGCGGCAGGACGAACCGCTGCGGCCGGGCCGTCCTCGGGCCGGACGACCTCCGCCACTTCGACCTCGTACCCGCGTTCGCACTGCTCGGCCGCCTTCGACTCCAGGACGAAACTGAGGGCAACGTCCGTCAGCGGGACGCCCGGCTCGGGGCCCAGGACCGCCGGCGCCGGCGGCGTCGGCCACGCCAGCGCCAGGTGGTCGATGCGTGCCGCGAGCCCTTCGCCGCTTCCGTCCGCGCCGCGTTTTGCGCGGCGGGTCTCCGCACCCGCCGCGCCGGAAACGGCACCCGCCCTGCCCCTCCGGCTCCGGTGCTCCGCAGACCGAGGCGGGCCATGCCGCAACCATAGCCATGGCACCCAGCAGCAGCCCCGCCGCGCATAACGTCGTACGCACGATGCTGTCTTCCTTTGCTCTGTACAGGGACGGGCACGGCATCTGCGTCGCACCCGTTACATGCGGCGTTCCTGCACAAACCGCCAGAAGTGCCCGTCGCTGAAGCCGTGGCCGGTCAACTGGTTCATGCGGGCCCGGCGGTCGCGGTACACGTTGATGCCGGCGCCGTGGAGGGTCTCCATCATCCAGAACATCGGACGCATGACGTACGTCTGGTAGCCCTTTCGAACGTGCCTGCCCTCAGGGGTGAACGCCCGCTCCATGACGCTCAGGAGCCCGTGTTCAGAGGAGTACGCGAAACTCACCAGCGGCCAGTTGCGCGCCGTGAGGCCGGCGTAGAGCGCGACCGTGTCGGCCGTCAGTTGCTGGTTGCCGTCGCCCACGTAATGGTTGCGGCACTGGATACCCGCGGGAACGAGAAAGTCGTGGATGAAGCGCTTCCGCGTATCGGCCTCCAGGTGCGGCGCGAGCATGTCGAACGCGTAGAGGATGCTGCTCATGCTGCCGCCGCGGGAGTTATGGTCGTAACTGTACTGGTACGGCGACCGCTGCGTCCCGCCGAGCCGCCAACCCAGGCTGAGGGTGTAATGGTGGCCGTCGCCCCACTTGGTGATGATGCCGGAGCCGACCTCGCGGAACGGCCGGGCCTGCCAGGCGGCGTAATGCCGTGCCCAGATGTCCGGCAGGGCGGCAAGCAGTTGCGACGCGACGTCCAGATACTTCCGCTCGCCGGTAAAGTCAAAGAGGTAAGCGGCCGAGATGAGGGTCTGCTGGAACCGGGCCACCTCGCGGGACGCCTCGCCCTCCTTGTACTGGTAGATGCCCTTCTCCATGGCCTTGGCCATGAGATCGCGCGGCGGCCGGGCCTCGGCCAGCCGGCGGGCCGTGGCTTCGTCCCAGCAGACGATCTCCTCCGGCAGCGTGCTCGGCCGCGGATACAGCGGCAGCGCGAGGCGGGCCTCGGCGATGGGCACCGTGGCAGTCAGGTGAATCGGGTCCGCCGAGCGGAGGATCGTGACCTCCGAATCCTCCACGCTCTCGGCCCGCGCGACGACCTCGAACCGTTCGCAGTATAGCGGCGGCTTGTCGGCCGCCACGGCCGCCGGCAGCGCGACCGTCGCCTCCACGGTCTTCGTCTGCCCGGCGCCGAGCGGCAGGGCGTCCGCGGTGAGCGCAGCCGTCGCATGCTCGGCCTCGAACGGCACCAGCCGCAGGCGGGCGATCACGGGCTCGTCAAGACGGTTGGTCACCTCGAGCGGATAGGTGAAGACCACGTCCCCGCCCGGCGCGCGGGTGCAGGCGACGCGGGCCTGGTTCCAGTCCACGTCCACCGCCTTCCTCGCGAACCGCACGGGCCCCAGCCAGATGGCCGAAGCGTCGCCGCCGGCGCCGCGGCCGGTGTCCTTGATGAACCCTTCGAGGGTCAGGGCGTGGGTGCCCTTGCCGCCCTCGGCCCCTTCGCGCCAGGGATCGCGCTTGTCGTCCGCGGCCTTGATGTCCTCGATGACGCGGAGATCGAGCCAGAGGGTCCGCCAGCCGAAGGCGCCGCGAATGCCGTCCAGGGCCCACCAGTACGACCGGTCGCCCGGACCGGGATGGTTCTGGAGGTCGACCTTGAGGACGGCAAACGCGTCGGCCTTGACGGCAATCTTGATAAGGTCGAAGTCCCGCGGATCGATGCCCCGTTTGCCCGGTTCGAGCCGCACGCGGAAGCGGTCGTCGAAACGCAGCACCGTCGAGCCGCCCGGCCCCTCGGGCACGGCGCGGGCCTCGCCTTCTTCAACCTCTACGCCCCCAGTCGAGTCCATCGCGGAGACCGTGCGAACCATCGGCCCCTCGGCGGCCCGCGCGGCGACGGGCAGGCAAGCGATGGCAACCAGAAGCGTGGCCGCCACACGTCGGAAAGCGTCGCGCATCGATTCCTCCCTTCAACAGAATGAAACCACCGCGCCGGGCGAGACTATCGCAGAACTCGTTTGGCAACGGCCGTCCGTAACCCTGGAAGCGCCGCAAGGGACGGAGTGGAATAAACGCTCAGTCTTCGATCCGCTCTCGCCGTTGAAGCAGCGTGCCGTCCGGGGCGATGCGGAGTTTCACTTCGCGCGAGCCGTCCCGGAGCCAGGCCCGGTAGTGCTGCACGTTGCCCCCGGCGTCGGACGATCGAATGAATTCCTCCAGAACCAGGTTGGTGCCCTTCCGCTGAACCGCAACCGCGTCTCGAACAGGGCGGGGAGCGCTCGACAGGGCCATCTCCACTTCCTTATCGAGCAACGTCCCGTCGTCGCGAATCGCCAGGTCGATCTCCATGCCGCCTACTTTGGAATCGGTCTCGAAAACGGTGCGGCCGTGGTCGGTGTGCCTTGCGATGGCATCCACGGCGATTTCGCCCAGTTCCCGGCCGATGTGACGCTGAAGGTCGACGGCCCCGTCAAGACGGCCCGCCTGCGGACCGTCCTGCTCGACGTCCTCATCCGCGCGGACTGATACCGCGGCGACATGACCTCCGCCCGGACGATACGTTCACGGAGGCAAAGCGCATGCAACGGACACTTCGCTCATGCCGGCTGCTGACACCTGTGACGGTGCCTCTGGCTGCCCTGGCGGATGCCGCGCTGGAGGCCTCGGCGCCGCCCGTGCCGCGCCCCTACCGTCCGCCGGACACGGCGTCCGCCGACGACCGGCTCGTTCGTATGGTAGACGACCCGCCCACGACCGACGCCCGGCTCGAGGAGGTTTACGGCAAGTCGTAGCCCATCAAAGCCGCCGGGGCGACGGTGCACCTCGTCAGCGATCCACGGAACATGCACCTGTACGTCGAGCGTGGCGTCCTCCGGGCACAGGAAGTGAAGTAACAGAGCGTGTAAGTCGTCTGGAGAACCATGCAGTTCCGAAAGCCACGAACCAGTTTCCGGACACACCCTTCGCCGTGACGATTCACGGCCTCCGAAGCGCGAGGAAATCGCTGCACCACGGCGGTAGGTCCACCTCCAGCACGAGAGGTCGGCCGCGTTCGGCGCGGCAGGCCCGCTCCTCGACCAGCGCGAGGTCGTCGTGGTCGGCGGCGGTGAACGGGTCGTCCTCGGCGTCCCACCGGCTGGAGTGGGCCGGGTCCACGCGCCATCGCGTGAGGCGCCACTCCCCCGCCGCCAGGTTCGCAAGGCGCACCCGCACCGCCCGGCTCTGCCGCTGGGCGAAGCCGTAATTGACGAGCACGAGGCCGACGGCCCCGTCGTTGCCGTGGCGCGTGGCCAGGGCGAAGACGCCCGGCGCCCGGTCGCCCTCGGTGGAGAGGACGCGGTCACCCGTCACCCGCTTCCATCCCTTGAGGGCGTTGTACGGCGCCCACTGCTCGCCGCCGGGACCGATGAGTTGCGTGGCGGCCCATCCGCCGGCCCGCGGGTCGCCGTAGCGGGTGTGCGACCAGACGAGTAGTTCCATCGCCGGCAGGTCCACCATCCGCGTCAGGAACGCCGTCGTGTACGCCGCCCCGAACGCGCGGATGTGCCAGACGTCGCGATGGAACCGCGGCATCCCCTTCTTGCGGAGGTTGCCGGCGGACCAGTTGAACTCGCCGAGGACGATCGGCATCGGGGTCCTGAGGCCCGCCGCCTTCGTCAGACGGTCGACCTTGGCGCGGGCGACGGCGGGCGTGTTCAAGTCGCCCGAATAATCGTGATACGAGATGAAGTCCAGCGGCAGGTCCCGCTCGGCGCAGCGGCGCACGAGCGCCTCGATCCAGGGTCCCCCAAGGCCCGACTCCGGCCCGCCCACCGTCGCCTCGGGGTCCACCGTCTTCACCGCCCGGACCGTGGCTTCGTACAGGTCCAGGTAGTCCTCGACCGTGCCGTCCCAGAAGCCCGGCTGGTCGGGCTCGTTCCACACGCCCCACCACGGCACCTCCATTTTGTACTCGCGGAGGACGTGATGGACGAAGTCCTCGACGACGGCGGCCCAGGCGTCGAGGTCCTTGGGGCGCTCCGGGTGAAAGCCGGCCGACCGGCTGAGGGCGGTCCGCAGTTTCTCGCCCTCGAACGGTTCGACCGTGCCGCCCAACAGGCTCGGCGTGGCATCGATGCTGATGTACGGCCGGACACCGTGCGAGCGGAACCAGTCGAGCGTGCGGTCCACGACCTGCCAGTCGTAGGCGAACCGGCCGCTGCGGCCGGGGGCCGGGTGGGCGGCGTCCGGCTCGCCGCGCTTCATGGGCGTCGCCTGGAGGAACTTGTCCGTCCGGATGACGTGCGGGGCGGCGCGGATCTGCGCGGGCGTCGCGCTCGGGTGCTCCGCCGGCGGCCAGGACTTTTGGCCCGGGTGCAGCGCCCCGACGAACGGCGGCGGGATGCGGCCGGCAGCGCGCGACGCATCGACCGTCAGCGTCGTCCGAAGCGACCGCAGGGCGACCGCCTTCCCGGGCGTGCGGGCCGTCCGGCTGAGGCGCACGGCGCTCAGCCAGACGTTGCTCGAATGCCACGGCGCCCCGCCCAGTTCGATGCCCTCGGTGCCGCTCGCGCTGTCGGACCAGAGCGGTTCGAAGCGGACCTTTTCGATGGTGCCGCGCTCGCGGCCGTCCAGGTAGATGCGGAGCGTCCCGTCCTTCAGCGTGACGGCGAAGGCGTGCCATCGGCCCGCCTCCAGGCCGGCGTCGTCGAGCGGCGCTCGCCAGGACCGTTTCGTCTCGGCCGACCGGGCGTCAACGACCAGGGCGCCCTCGTGGATGCGAAACGCCAGTTCGTTCTCCCGGCTGTTCAGCCGAAAGAACGTGGCGCCGTTCTCCGCGATCCAGGGGCGGTCGGACTTCGCGTGGAACTGGAGCGTGAACTCGTCCCCGGGCACGAGGCCGTCCAGCGGAAAGAAGACCCAGTAATGGCCGACGTCCTCGGCCTTGACCCGCACCGCCGGGCCGAACGGGCCCTCTCCGAACTCGAAGAGCGGCCGGACCTTCTCCAGCCCCTCGTCGTGGTGCCCGTGGAGCCATCCGCCCGAGGCCTGGATCGTCTCGGGCGAGGCGAGGTCGGGCAGGAACAGCGTATCCGCCCGCCGTACCGGGCGGGACAGCGGATTCCACGTGACGCGCGCCTCGCCGGGTGCAGGTCTATCGTCGGCGCTGCCGGCCCACGCCAGGTGGATCTTCTGGATCTCCTTCGCGCCGAGGGCGCGGCGGTAGACCGCCAGCCCTCCGAGTCGACCCGCGAAGCCGACGGGACGGTCGTGTTTCCCTTTCGGGTAGTCCGGCCAGGAGGGCACGGCGCGCTGGGCGACGGTGAAGTCCGCCCCGTCCCTTCCCCCGTCGAAGATCGGCTTGCCCGGATACCGGAACGGGTTGTAATGCTGGAGTGCGTCGAGCCGGCCGTCCACGTAGACCCGCAATTCCCGCTGATCGTACGTGGCAGCGAGGAAGTACCAGCGGTTCTTCTCCAGGCGCGTCGCGCCCGTCGCGTACGAGAAGCAGAACGGGTTGCCGGGCGTCGCCCCGCCCCCGGCCGACATGTAGGCGTGCGGCTGGCAGTCAGCGGGCGTCCGCGTGAAGGTCCGCCAGTCGGTCTTCCGATGCCCGTTGACGAAGAGCGCGTACTGCCGCTCGGCCTCGGTCTCGTTCCACATGCCGGCAATGTACTGCCAGCGGCGGTCCGTCGTCCGCTGGATCCAGGCCAGGATGGTGAACTGAGCGTCCGGCCCGTGGATGTTGAGCGCGGGGCACGCCTCGCGCGGGCAGCAGAACCACTGCCCGCCGTCGATGTGGGCGCTGTACGGTCCCCAGATGCCCCCGGCGACGCGCCGGATCGGGCCGAGCCTTTCCTCCAAGGCGTAGGCGTGCGGTCCCCGGCTGCGGCGGGGCTGCCCGGCCTCTTCCTGAAAGTCCCAGAAGCAGACGAGGCCGGGCACGTCGAGGGATTTGGGGGCCGGTCGCGGTTTGCCCTCGCGCTCGGGCCCGTTTCGGGTGGGCGGCTCCGCCGTTACAGCCCCACCGGCCGTCCGGGGTGTCCCTGGAGGTTCCGCCGCGTTCCCGACCACCGAGGCAAACGCAAGGCAGAGCAGTACGACGGCCGAGCCAAGCCGCGCATGCGCCTGCCGAAGGGCAACCAAGCGAATCCTTGCGTTCATGGGCGGTCCTCTCCTCTTGAAGCCCGTGCTTTCCGTGCGAGCCTTGTCGGATTCACGTCGTCCCACCCCAGGCCCGGAACCTTCGCCATGTCGTAGTGCGACCGAAAGTGGTTGCCGCGGTCGTAGTACTCGACCGGCCCGGCGGCGTCGGACGGCTCCTCGTTCACGTGGTACGGATTCAGCCCGCCCCGCGCCCCGCACGCGGGCCGGCGAACACAGGCCGCACCGCACGGATCGAGGTCCTGCCGACGGTCTGCCGCGGCGCGCGGCGCCCTACTCCGCCGCCAGCGCCATCAGGTGCGACCAGGTGCGGATCAGCATCCGGCCGCCCGCCACGGCCGGCGTCGCCTGGCACAGTTCGCCGAGGTCCGTGCGGCCGAGGAGTTCGTACGCGTCGCCGGCCTTCAGGACGACCATCTCGCCCTTCTTCGAGGCGTTGTACACCTTGTCGCCGACGAGAATCGGCGAGGCGTAGTAGGTCCCGCCGCCCACACGCTCGCTCCAAACAGGTTCCCCCGTCTCGGCCTTAACGCACGTCACGACGCCGCGTTCGGTCCACACGATCACCCGCCCGTTGTGGCCGACGGAGGTGGGGACGTACGGGGCGTCCTTCGTGATCGTCCAGGCGACCTCCGCCTTGCCATCGCTCGCCGCCGGCGGACGGACGGCGATGAGGTACCGGCCCCGGCCGCCCGTTCCGCAGGTGCCGAGGACGAGGCCGCCGGCCAGCGTCGGCGAACTGACGACCCGCTCGGGCATAGCGTCGGGCACGTCCCAGAGGAGCCGGCCCGTGGCGGGGTCGAGCCCGGCCACGCCCGCCGCCTTGCTCATCACCACGAGGTGCGCGGAGCCGTCGGCCGCCCGGAACAGGCACGGGACGGCGTAAGCCGCCTTGTTCTTCGTCGGGCGCGGCGTCTTCCATCGGACTTTGCCGGTGGCGGCGTCGAGGGCGACGATGGAACTCGGCCCCAACTGGTCGTTCGTCAGGACGACCGTGTCGCCGACGACGACCGGCGATTGGCCGTACCCGTGCTGGCTCTTCCACGGGCCGAGGTCCTGCCGCCACACCTCCTCGCCCGCGTGCGTGAGGGCCAGGACGATGTACCGCTCGGGCGTCGCCCACGACAGGTACAGCCGCTCGGCGTCCAGGGCCGGCGTCGTGGCCGCGTACGCGTTCAACTTGTTCTGCTTGCACGGGGTGCCGCGGTAGGTCTTCGTCCAGACGGTGGCCCCGTCGGCGGCCTTGACGCACTGGATGGTGCGGGCGGCGGTCTTCTGGTCGCCGGAGGTGACGAAGACGCGGTCGCCCCAGACGACGGGCGAGGAGTGTCCGCCGCCGCCCTGGAGGCGGACCTTCCAGACGTAGTCGCCCTCGCCCCACGTGGCGGGGAACGTGACGCCCTCGGCCACGCCCTGCCCGTTCGGGCCGCGGAAGCGGGGCCAATGGACGGGCCCGTCGGCGGCCGCCGCGTGTGCCGAGACGACGGTCACGCCGACCAATGCGAGCGCCGGAATCAGATATCGCATCCACGTGCCCCTTCTGCGAGAAGCCGGTGCCTTAACACTACAACGCTAAGTCGGCGTTTTGCGCGGTGGGTCTGGAGTACCCACCGCGCTCAAAACGCCCTTTTCAGGGCTGCGCGGCGGGTGCGGAGACCCGCCGCGCACAAGTTAGCGTTGTAGGGTTGAACCGACCCGCAGCCGCGGCGTGCCGGCGCCTTTCCCGAACGCCGCGCCCTCTCGCCAAGCCTAGCGTGGCCGTCCCGCGGACGCAAGCGTCTCTCCGCGCCTGTGAACGAAGTAAAACGATTGCCGGAGATTGTCATTCTGAGGAGGCCGCAAGGCCGACGAAGAATCTCGCCTCGATGCTGTTCGCACGGCGAGATTCTTCGGTCCCGCGAGCGGGACATCAGAATGACAGCCGGCGCAATGAGTACCTTTCTTATAATGAGTACCTTCCTTACAGCGGCTCAATAGGTGACGACCCGGTTGCGTGGCGCCGCGGCCGTCGCGTAGACTGATAGGCGAACGTTCCGGGAACCGGAAAGCGGAGGCACCATGAGCATCCAGGGCGTGATCTTCGATCTGGACGGCGTCATCGTCTCGACCGACGACTACCATTACCGGGCGTGGAAGCGGATGGCCGACGAGGAAGGCATCCCGTTCGACCGGCGCATCAACCGGCGGCTGCGCGGCGTGGGGCGGATGGAGAGCCTCGAGATCATCCTCGAGCAGGCCGACCGCACGTACTCCGACGAGGAGAAACAGGCCCTCGCCGACCGCAAGAACGGGTACTACCGCGAGTCGCTCTCGCGTCTCGGTCCCGACGACCTCCTGCCGGGGGCGATGGACGTCATGCAGGAACTCAGGGAGCGCGGCGCGAAGGTGGCCGTCGCCTCCTCCAGCCGCAACGCGCCCACCATTCTGGAGCGCCTCGGCCTAACGGACTTCTTCGACGCGAAGGCCGACGGCAACGACATCGAGCGGTCCAAGCCCGACCCGGAGGTCTTCGAGGTGGCGGCCGAGCGGCTGGGCCTGGCGCCCGAGGCGTGCCTGGTGGTCGAGGACGCCGACGCCGGCATCGAGGCGGCGACGCGCGGCGGGATGAAGGCGATGGCCGTCGGCGCCGCCGCAGGACACACCGACGCCGACCTCTCCGCCAAGCGCCTCGACGCCGTGGCGGTCGAGCAGTTGCTGGCGTTGTAGAAATGGAGCGCGCGGTGGGCAAGACTGCCCACCGCGCACAACCAAACCGTTGAGCCGTCGACCGAAGGTCGACGCGAGACCCAAACACGTGCTCGCCATGCGAACGGCCGGCTGCGCGCCGTCGCCGGCCGAGCGGGCGCATCAGACGCCCTGGCGCGGCGCACGGCCGGGCAAGACCGGCCGTGGCACACCCCCTTCCTGAACGACCCGCCTACTTCTTCCGCTTCCGCGGCGTGTACGGGCCGCCGTAGCGGTCGCGGAGTGCGTTGCACCGCTTGCGCATCGCGGCAAGCGTATCGGCATAGTCCGGATCGTCCACAAAACTCTTCAACTGGGTCGGGTCGGTCTCCAGGTCGTGCAGGAACTCGTAGACGGGGTCCTGCTCGAAGTACCGCGCGTAGACGTACCGCCGGCCGCGCACGCCCTCCCACTTGGGGATATCGCGGTGGTCCATCAGGTGCTCGCAGAAGAAGTCCGTCCGCCAGTCGGCCGGCGTCTCGCCGCGAAGGATGGGCAGAAGGCTCCGGCTCGTGTAGTGGTTCGGGACCGAGAGGCCGGCCAGGTCGAGCATCGTGGCGGGCAGGTCCACGTTCAGAGCCATCGGGTCGACCACGCGGCCGCGCTCGCCCTCGGGCAGGCGCGGATCGTAGACGATAAGCGGCACGCGTAACGACTGCTCGTAGTGCGACCACTTGCCCGCGAAGCCGCGGTCGCCCATGTAGTACCCGTTGTCGCCCGCGTAGATGACGACCGTATTGTCGGCGACGCCGTGTTCCTGGAGGGCCTTCATCACCCGTCCGGCGACACGGTCCACGCCGCTGATCATCCGGAAGTACGCCCGCATGTTCTTCTCGTATTTCTCGGGCGTGTCCCACCGCCAGAACCAGCGCTTCCGGTTCATCGATTGCTTGAGGAACTCCGGCTGGGCCTCGAAGTACTTCGGGTCGCCGAGGCGGGGCGGAGGGATCTCCACGTCGTCATACATGCCGTCCACGGCTTTCGGCCAGGGGAAGTGGTCCTCCTTGTCGGAGTCCTCGGCGTGGACGGCGTTGAAACTGACCGACAGGCAGAACGGTTTGCCGTCGCCCGCCCCGGCGAGGAACTCCTCGGCGTGGTCGCCGCAAAGCTGCGTGATGTGCCGCTTCGAGCCGTCCGGCTGCTTCTTGAAGTACGGGTTGCGGCCGAGGGGCTTGAAGAAGTCGAACATCTGTTCCCGCACGCCCTTCTCCACGCCCACGCCGAACTTGCCGATGAACCCCGTGCGGTACCCCGCCTGCCGGAGGAGC
Source organism: uncultured Anaerolineales bacterium (assembly GCA_964577175.1). Classification (GTDB taxonomy): domain Bacteria; phylum Planctomycetota; class Phycisphaerae; order FEN-1346; family FEN-1346; genus BS750m-G62. The sequence continues at coordinate 30,097 of CAZNYC010000020.1, read as the reverse complement.
ACGGGGTAACTGGCGTCGGTATGTTCCTTGCGAATGGGCGGCGTGCGGAACGTGAACCGGTGGGTCCGTTCGACGAGGCCCGTCAGGATGGACGCCCGGCTCGCTGCACAGATGGACGTGGTGACGAACATGTTGCGGAACCGGACGCCGCGCGCGGCGAGGCGGTCGACGTGGGGCGTCTTCAGGATGGGATGCCCCGCGCAGCCGAGGGTATCGTTCCGCTGGTCGTCGACGAGGAGGAAGACGATGTTGGGCGGCTTGCCGCCGCCCTGCCTTGTGCCCGCCGCGCCTTGTGCGGAATTCGGCCGCATGAGGTGCGGCATCATCGCCGCGGCGGTTCCGGCGCCGGCGGCCTTCAGGAATGTGCGTCGTGTGAACATGGATGTCCTCCCGGTCGTGAACCAACGTGGTGGGCGTTACAGGACTCGAACCTGTGACCTCCTCCTTGTAAGGGAGGCGCTCTCGCCAACTGAGCTAAACGCCCACGTGTCCGCCGAAGCAGTATAGGACGGGCCGCGGGGGGATGCAAGGCAACGACGGCCACGGCGAGATCTCTCCGCTCGCCCCGTCCTCGCTTCCGCAAGGCCTGGGCCTGGTCGAGATGACAACCGGATAGGCTGCCGGGTGCCACTGGCGGCTTGCCCGCCAGTGTGCTCAGGACCTCCGGGCGCACTGGCTGACAAGCAGCCAGTGGCACCCGGCGTTCGCAACGCACGGATTGACGAGCAATCCGTGGCACCTGCCGTCCTGCCCGGTTCCG
>CAZNYC010000020.1:27120-29237 GCA_964577175.1 uncultured Anaerolineales bacterium | reverse complement strand
TCGAAGGGCTGCTGCTCCGCCTGCCGGTCGTCCTCTTTGCGCTGACGGTCCACGAGTTCATGCACGGGTGGGTCGCGCACAAGTGCGGCGACGACACGGCGTTGCGCGCGGGGCGCCTGACGCTGAATCCCCTGGCCCACCTGGACCCGATCGGGACGATCTGCCTGATGATCGGCCCCATCGGCTGGGCCAAGCCCGTGCCGGTGAACCCGTCGAACTTCGCCTACGAGACGCGCCGGCGCGACGAAATCCTCGTCAGCGGGGCCGGCATCGCCGCCAACTTCGCCATGGGTATCGGCGCCGCCCTGGCCATGCGCTTCCTCGTCGGTACCCTGGTCGGCATGGACCGGCTGGGGATGGTCCTGTGGCAACTGCTCGTCTTCTTCAGCATGATCAACATGTTCCTGGGGATGTTCAACCTGCTGCCCTTCCCGCCGCTGGACGGCTCGCACATCCTGAAGAACCTGCTGCCGCTGAATGCGGCCATCCATTACGCGAGCATCCGGCAGTACGGGCCGTACGTCCTGCTGGCGTTCGTGGTCGGCAACATGCTGATTGCCGATACCATCGGCTTCAGCCTGCTCGGTTATCCGGCGTACAAGGCCATTGAATTCGTCTCGGGCCTGGACCTCTTCCCCGCGTAACGGAAGGACAGACGATGGGCAAGACGCACGAGGAGCGCAAGCGCATCCTGAGCGGCATGCGGCCGACGGGCCGCCTCCACCTGGGCAACCTGGTGGGGGCCCTGACGAACTGGCGCGACCTCCAGGACGAGTACGACTGTTTCTTCATGATCGCCGACTACCACGCCCTGATGAGCGAGTACGAGGCCCCCGCCGGCATCGCCGGCGCCGCCCGCGAGGTGCTGCTCGACTTCGTGGCCTGCGGCCTGGACCCGGAGCGGAGCGTCATCTTCCGCCAGAGCGACGTGCCGCAGCACGCCGAACTCCACCTCATCCTCTCGTGCTACACGCCCCTCGGGTGGCTGGAGCGAAACCCGACGTACAAGGAACAGATGCGCGAACTGACGAAGCGGGATATCCACAACTACGCCTTTCTCGGCTACCCCGTGCTCCAGGCGGCGGACATCCTCATCTACCGGGCCCACCGCGTGCCCGTGGGCGAGGACCAGTTGCCGCACCTGGAACTGGCCCGCGAGGTCGTCCGGCGGTTCAACCATCTCGTGGGCGAAGAGGCGCTGGTGGAGCCCCAGGCGAAACTGACGACCAGCCCGCGGCTGCTGGGCGTCGACCGGCGAAAGATGTCGAAGAGTTACGGAAACCAGATTGACATCGCCGATGAGCCGGACGCGATCCGCAAGAAGGTCATGTCGATGATCACCGACCCCAAGCGCGTGAAGCGCGACGACCCCGGCCACCCGGACGAGTGCAACGTGTGCCAGTGGTACCACACGTTCAAGCCCGACGAGGCGGAGGAGGTGGCCCGCAAGTGCCGCGAGGCCGAGTGGGGCTGCACGGACTGCAAGAATCGCCTGGCCGACATCCTGATTGACTACCTGAAGGAGCCGCGCCGCCGCCGCAGCGACCTGGAGGCCGACCCGGAGCGGCTGAAGGCGATTCTCGCAGGCGGCGCCGAGCGCGCCCGCGCCGCGGCCTCGGAGACCCTCGCCGACGTCCGCCGCCTCACGGGCCTCGGGGCGATGTGAGGAGAATGCCATGCGATCACGTCTGAAGAAACTAACATTGCGCGGTTATAAGACCATCCGGGAACTGAGAGCCTTCGAGCCGGGATCGCTGATGCTGATGATCGGCGCCAACGGAGCGGGTAAGTCCAATCTCATCTCGTTTTTCCGTTTGTTGTCCTATACGCTCAACGGTGAACTTCAACGCCATGTGGCCGAATTCGGTCCAGCCAGCGCTATCCTCCATGACGGACCCGATAGAACCCGGGAAATCGAGGCCGAATTAACCATCGAGACAGAGGGCGGAGAAAATCAATATGCATTCCGACTCGTCTTCGCTGCCGGCGACACCCTGATCTTCACCGAGGAGAAGTTTCGGTATTCCTGGAGCGGTTCCGCTTCGCCAGCAGGATGGGAACCGGCGGGTGCCGGACATCGAGAAGCGCGGTTGCCGGAAATCGGACTTGAGGGCAAC
>CAZNYC010000020.1:0-27020 GCA_964577175.1 uncultured Anaerolineales bacterium | reverse complement strand
CCAGACGGCACGTGTCATCCTGGCCCTCATGCGAAAGATCATCGTTCATCAGTTCCACAATACGTCTCTCACTGCGCGCATTCGTCTGAAGTGGGATAGCGACGACGGCCGGTGGCTGAAAGAGGACGGCGCGAATCTGGCGCCTTTCCTGTACCGCCTTAAGCACAACGAACCTAAATATTACAAACGTATCGTCGAAACCACTCAACTACTGATTCCTTTTTTCCAGGACTATGAACTCGAACCGGAATACGGGCGGCTTTTGCTGTCGTGGCGGGAGAAAGGCAGCGACCGGGTTTTTACGGCTCCCCAGGCTGGGGATGGTATGTTGCGCTTAATGGCTTTGGTGGCGTTGCTTCAACAACCGGAGCCGGATTTGCCCAACGTCCTCATTCTTGACGAACCGGAACTTGGACTGCACCCTTACGCCATCAACGTTATATCCGGTCTAATCAAAAGTGTTTCCGAGCAGGTGCAGGTCATTGTGGCCACACAGTCCGTTTCCTTCATCGACCGCTTTGAACCGGAGGACATTGTCGTTGTCGACCGCGACAAGCGGGAATCCACCTTCAGGAGACTCGACCGCAAGTCCCTCGACGACTGGCTCGAAGAATACTCTATGTCCGAACTGTGGGAGAAAAATGTCATCGGGGGGCGGCCATCATGAGCATTCGCCTTCACGTTGTTGTTGAGGGCCAAACGGAAGAAACGTACGTCAACCGTGTCCTTAAGCAGCATCTTGCTGGTTTCCAGGTCTTCGTGGAGCCCCGTGCAGTGGAAACTGGCCGCCGGAGAGGTACAGTGTACCGTGGTGGCATCCGGACGTACGCGAAGCTGCGGGGCGATTTGATGAAATGGATGAAACAGGACGACAACCTTGACGTTTTCTTTACCACGATGGTCGATGTGTATGGACTAAGAAGGCTCACCGACGGATTCCCCGGCCTGGACAAAGCCGCCGCGATTTCGGACCCATATACCAAGGTGTCAGCCCTAGAGGAAGCCTGGAAGGCGGATATTCGACATCCGCGCTTCATACCGTACCTGCAACTGCATGAATTCGAAGCCCTCCTCCTAGCGTCGCCTCAACACCTTGGCGAGGAATTCATCGGCTGCGACGAGCCAATCGGCCGCCTGGCTGACATGGCCGACCAGTTTGACTCTCCGGAACTCATTGACGATGGTGAGCGCACGGCCCCTTCAAAGCGGATCATTGCAGAACTCCCCCAATATGCCGCGAGAAAGGCCTCTGCTGGCCCTATAATAGCCGAGCGCATCGGCCTTGAAATCCTTCGCCCAAAGTGCCCGCACTTTGATGGGTGGCTGGCGCGACTTGAATCTCTAAGTGAGACGGACCACCCATGACGTACAAAGTCGACCTGGAGATGTACAACGGGCCGATGGACCTCCTGCTGTACCTCATCCGGCGGGAGGAGGTCGACGTGCGCGACCTGCCGGTGGCCCGCATCGCGGACCAGTACATCGCCTACCTGCACGAGTTGCAGGCGCTGGACATCGAACTCGCGGGCGAGTTCGTCGTCATGGCCGCCACTCTGCTGGAACTCAAGAGCCGGGCCCTCCTGCCCCGCACCCCGGCGACCGACGAGGACGAGGAGCCCGAGGAAGACGAGGAGGATCCCCGCAAGACGCTCATCCGTCAACTCATTGAGTACCGTCGGTACAAGGGTGCAGCCGGGCACCTGGACGAGCGCGGCCGGACGATGGCCCGCCGGCATCCGCGGCAGTTCGACGACCGTCTCATGCGGCAACTGGAGACGGCCGCCGAGGAGGTCCCCCCCGACCAACTGCTGGAGGGCGTGGAACTGTGGGACCTGCTGAGCGCCTTCTCCGGCGTCATGCAGACGCTCGGGTACTCCAAGCCGCGCGAGGTCGTCTACGACGACACGCCCATCGAGGATGCCGCCGCCGAACTCCTCGATCGACTCGAGCGCGAGCGGGCCGTCCGGTTCACCGACCTGTTCGCCGGCGGGCGCGGCATCGATTATTGTATCGCCATGTTCCTGGCAATTCTCGAACTCGTCCGCCAGCGCCGCATCGGCGCCGAGCAGGGCGACGAGCCGCACGACCTCCGCGTGTACCTGCGCGACCCGGACGCCGAGGAACCCGTCAAGCAGCGCAAACCCCGGGGGGCGGCCAAGTCGAAGGAGGCGCTGGAGCGGAAGCGCCCGCGCCGCCCCTCCGGCCGCACCCTCCTCGACGACGCCGAGGAGGCGGCCGAACTCGAGAAGACCGCGTTCGATGAAATCCTCGAGTCCGTCCACGTGCCGGAGGTCCGCGCCGACGGCCCCCTCTACACCGACGACGAACTCATGGGCCGCGAGACGCCCGACGAGGAAGAGGCACAGGCGGACGAACCCGATGAGGCGGAGCCCGCCGGGGACGAGGCGGGCGACGACCGTCCGGACAGCCAGGAGGACGAAAGCGGTTCGGCCTCGGACGACGCCGCGGACGAGGCTGCGGCCGAGGAGGAGCGAGAGGGACCCGCCGATTCGACAGTATCCCACTCGTAGCATCCGGATCCCTCGGCGGCTACAATAGATAGAGGTCACCGCAGACGAGGAAAGCCATGAAGGTCAAGTTTCCGGTCATCGACGCTCCCGCCCCGGACGCCATCCCCCTGACGGAAAACGCCCGCCTCGTCCTCGAGAAACGCTACCTGAAGAAGGACGAAACGGGCCAGCCGATCGAGGCGCCGGAGGACATGTTCCGCCGCGTCGCCGCCAACGTCGCCCAGGCCGAGATGACGTGGGGCACGGTCCGCGACGTGCGGCTGGCCGAGGAGGAGTTCTACGGCATGATGGCGCGGCTGGAGTTTCTCCCGAACTCGCCCACGCTGATGAACGCCGGCCGCCGCCTCCAGCAACTCGCCGCCTGCTTCGTCCTGCCCGTGCCGGACGACATCGAGCGGATCTTCGACGCGATCAAGTACACGGCCCTCATCCACAAATCGGGGGGCGGGACGGGGTTCTCCTTCAGCCGCATCCGGCCCGGGGGCGACCTCGTGGAGTCCAGCCGCGGCAAGGCGTCCGGCCCCATCTCGTTCATGAAGGTCTTCAACTACGCGACCGGGGCGATCAACCAGGGCGGGTTCCGCCGCGGCGCGAATATGGGCATCCTTCGCTGCGACCATCCGGACGTCATGACCTTCGCCCGGTGCAAGGAGGAGGAGGGCGAACTCGAGAATTTCAATATCTCCGTCGCCTGCACGCGGGAGTTCATGCACGCCCTCGCCCGCGGCAAGCACGTGGATTTGGTGAACCCGCACGGCGGCCGCATCCTGCGCCGTGTCCCCGCCGCACGCATCTGGGAGACGATGGTCACCGGCGCGCATGCCGGGGGCGACCCGGGGGCGATCTTCCTCGACCATATCAACGCCGCCAATCCCACGCCGCACCTCGGGCGCATCGAGTGCACGAACCCGTGCGGCGAGCAGCCCCTGCTGCCGTACGAGGCCTGCAACCTCGGATCCATCAATCTGAATACGGTGGTCGACGACGGCCGCATCGATTACGACCACCTGGGCCAGATCGTCCGCCAGGCCGTCCAGTTCCTGGACGATTGCATCCAGGTCAGCCGGTACCCCCTGCCCCAGATCGCCGAGGTCGTGATGGGCAACCGCAAGATCGGCCTCGGCGTCATGGGCTTCGCCGACATGCTGCTGCGGCTGGGGGTGCGGTACGATTCGGACAAGGCCGTCGAGGTGGCTCACGACGTGATGAACTTCATCCGGAACGAGGCGGACCGGGCCAGCGCCGCCCTCGCCGACGAGCGCGGGCCGTTCCCGAACCTCGCCGGAAGCATCTACGACCGCCCGAACTCCCCCGCCTACCGCAACGCCTGCCGCACGACCGTCGCGCCGACGGGCACGCTCTCGATCATCGCGGCGTCCTCGAGCGGCATCGAGCCGATCTTCGCCCTGGCGATGGAGCGGCACGTCCTGGACGGCGCCCGGCTGGTGCAGGTGCATCCGATCTTCGAGGAAATCGCACGGGAGCGCGGCTTCTGGTCACGCGGCCTGGCGGACCGTATCGCCGAGGCCGAGACCCTCCGCGACGTGCGCGGCGTGCCGGACGACGTGGCGGACCTGTTCGTCACCGCCCACGAGGTGCCGCCCCGGCAGCACGTGGCCGTCCAGGCGGCGTTTCAGGAACACGTGGACAACGCCGTCTCGAAGACCGTCAACCTGCCGCAGGAAGCGACACCCGAACATATCGACGAGATTTATCGGACAGCGTACGAGATGGGCTGCAAGGGGATCACGGTCTTCCGCGACAAGAGCCGGTCCCAGCAGGTCCTGAGCCGCGTGGTGGCCCGGGGCGACGAACTCGAGCCCCCGCCCCTCTCGTGCAACCGCCCGGGCGTGTGCGGGACGTGAGGGCTTCGTGCGCGGCGGGTCTCCGCACCCCTCGCGCAGAGACCAGAGCGCCGGTTCGATCGGGGGGGGGGTACGGAGATCCACCGCACCACTTCTTCGTGCCGCGGTGCCCCGGCCGACCTTGCCCGGCCGTGCCTCCCACCAAAGAAAACGCGCCGGGCCAGCCCGGCGGCTGCATACGTCACCAGCCATGTCGATGACGTGGCTGCCGCCATTGGCATTGTGGCTGGTGCTGTTTCCTGTCGTTACCCCGTGACGATATCGAATCGCTTCCGCACCTCCTGGTCGGTCCGGCGGGGGATGGGCGGGGCGGCGGACGGGGCCTCGAGAATGGCGTGGGCGGTGTTGCGAGCCTTCTGGGCGATGTCTTCCATGCCCATCTCCTCCCAGTGCCGGCGGGCGCTGCGGTCGGCCAGGCTGGGCTCATAGAACTCCTCGCCCAGGTAATGGACGGTGTGCTCGCTGGAGGCGTACGTGCCGCCGGGCCCCACCTCCTCGATCGCCGCGAACGCGAGTTTGTCGACGCTCACCTCGACGCCCTGGACGGCCCGGCGGGCCATGCCGATGATCTCGTTGTCGATGACGAGTTGCTCCTGGCTGATCGTGAGGAGCGATTCCAGGATCCCCGCCGCGTGGTGGATGAGGTTCGAGCCCGACAGGGCGCACTGGAGGATGGCGAAGCACTTCTCGTAGACGGCCTGGATGTCGGGAATCTTGGCCTCGGTGATGCCGGCGGAGTTGTGGTTCGGGAGATTGATATAGTGCGACAGTTGGGCGATGGCGGCGTTCATCATGCCGAACTCGACGCCCCCGCCGATGTAGGTCAGGCGGCGCATGTCGGCCATCGACGGGATGCCCCCGTAGATGACCGGTGCCCCGGGGCTGACGAGTTGCGTGAAGACGATGCCCGCCAGTTCCTCGGCGTGCAGTTGGACGAGCGTCCCCGCCAGGGTAATGGGGCTGGTCGCCCCGGCCATCGGGGCCGAGGAGAGCGTCACCGGCACGCGTTTTTTGACCACCTCCATGAGCGTCCGCGTGCCCACGGGGTCGAAGGTCAGCGGGCTCGTCATCCAACTGATGGTGATCGAGAAGAAGGGGCGTTCCTGGAGCCGGCCGTCGGCCATCATCTCGCCCATGGCGATGATCTGCCGGGCGCCCTCCGGCGTGAAGGCCGGGCCGATGACGTGCTTGCTGGTGTTCGTGACGGCGGCGTACAGTTCGCTCGCCGGCAGAGCCGCCGCCTCCACGTCCTGGGCCACGCATGGAACGACGTAGAAGTCCACGTTCCTGAGTTGTTCGACGAGGCGGGCGAAGTCCGCGATGTCCTGGAGGCGGCTGGGGCGGACCTCGCCGGTCGTCAGATCCACGACGTTGATCGCCGCCCCGCCCGTGCCGAAGTAGGTCCGCTTGTCCTCGGCCAGGAGGTCGTACTTCTCCTGCCGCCCGCACAGCCGGACCTGGTGCGGCGCCTTCTGGAGGCACCGTTCGACGAGCGTCGCCCCGATGTGGACCCGGTTGCCCTCCACCGACGCGCCGCCCGCCTCGAAGACCTCCAGGGCCTCCGGCACGTCGACCTTCAGTCCGACCTCTTCCAGGACGCGCAGCGAGGTCTGGTGGATGCGGCCGACCTGGTCGAGGCTCAGCGGCGTGTACTGCCCGCCGACGGGGCCGTGCTTGTGCGGTGCCGTCACGGTGTCGTTCTCCTCCTCTGCAAGGGATGTCATTCTGAGGCGGCCGCATGGCCGACGAAGAATCTCGCCTTGGTCGTTGTCGTTCTGCCGTGCCCCCGGCGAGATTCTTTGGCTCCGCACGCGGTGCCTCAGAATGACATGTTGCACCCTGGCACGCCCACCCTCGCCGTCACTCCTTCGGCCGCGTCAGTTCCGTGCACTCGGCCACGGGGAGGCGCATGTCCATCGGCGTGCCGTGATCCTGGTGGTCCAGGTACTCCCCGCCGGCGCCCGCCACGCGGCCGAGGGCGAAGATCATGAACGCCACGTCCCTCGCCCGCCGGACCGTCATCTGGCTCTCCACGAGCGCCCGCCACGTCACCCCCAGGGCGACGCAGGCGATGGCGCCGTCGAGGTTGACGGCCCACACGCTCCGCGCGATGCCCACGTCCCGCAGCCGCTGGGCCAGCCGGTGGTAGAAGTCCAGGAAGATGTTGTACCGGCCGCCCTGCTCCAGGGCCCGCGCCATCACCCGCTCCCGCGGATCGTCGTTGACCGCCTGGTCGCGGAACACGGGGTGGCCCAGGCACGGAATCCGCTCGTAATCGGTGCCGGCGTCCTTGGCGGCCGCCCGCTCCTTGCTGAAGCGGTCGACCTCCTCCTCGACGATGGACTCCAGGTCCAGGCCGTGGCCTTCATCCCATGGGTCCGAGAGGCCGGTGTCGCGGAAGATGCGGAGCAGGTAGTCCACGCCCCTCTGCCCGTTCCCGCCGTGCACGTCGCCCATGCACGCGAGCGTGGCGATCATGGCGGTGTTGGGCATGTTGCCGGCGGAGGTGGCGAGTTTCGCCCCCTGGGCCGAAATCGTGCCCGGCCCGTTCGTGAGCGAGGCAATGAGGCACTTCGACACCAGGTCCGCCTGCCACGCGGGCACCTCCAGGCCCGTCCACGCGAGCAGCACCGACCGCACGAACGAGCCGGCGTCCATCTGCTCGAGCAGCGACCGCCCGTAGAGGCGCGGCGTCCGGCCGTCGCTGGAGGAGGCGTAACTTGCATTCCGCAGGCTGCGTCGCGGCAGGCGGGCGCCGAGGGTCTCGCGGCTCATGGCGGCCACCTGCGACCGGTACGGCTCCGGAATCGTCCCCCGGTGCAGCACCACCTGCGAGGGCAACTGGCGGGCCAGGTCCCGGTAATCCAGGAACCACGGATTCAGGCGCAGCGGCGGCGCCGGCTGGAAATCGCGCTCCAGGCCCAGGGCGTCGCAGACGAGTTTGGCCGCCGCCGGCAGGTGGTGCAGCGTCTCGATCCGGATGCCGCGCGCCAGTGCCGCTTTGAGTTTCGCGGTCTTGCGATACCGCTTCTCCGGGTCGAACGGTCCCGTGCCGAAGTAGTCGTCGAACAGGGCCTGCTTGGCCTCGGCGGTGGTCGCCCCGCCCTCGACGACTGCGCCCGCGTGGCCGAGCGACACGCTTCGCTCCGAGAGGATGCGGCCCGTCACGTACGGGATGACGGGCTTCGGATACCCGGTCTCGCGCATCCTCTCGACGGCTTCCTTCTCGTACAGGCCGCCGGGCTCGATGTACGCGACGACAAGGCGCGTGGCGTCGTCCTCGCGCGCCAGGTCCAGCAGGTCCTTCAGGGGCGTCAGGATCAGGACGTCCTTGCCCGTCGACACGCCGCACGAGACCCCCAGGCCCGCGCTCTGCAGGTACGAGGCCATCGTGTTGACCATGTTACCGGAGTTCGAGACGATGGCCACCGAGCCGGGCCGGAAACTTTCGTCCGGGTCGCTGCCGCCCACGGCCCCGACGCGGACGCCGTCGTGGGCGTTCAGGACGCCGAGCGAGTTGCAGCCGAGGACGTCGATGCCCGCATCCTCGGCCAGGCGGGCGATCTTCGCGGTCACCTCGACCGAGACGTGCTCGGTGATGACGAACAGGGTCTCGACGGCCCCGCCTGAGTGGTCGACGATCTCCTTCACCTCGCCGTACACGGCCGTCGGCGGGCTGTAGACGATGATCTTGTTCGGGCGGCGGTCCTTGGGCAGTTGCTTGAAGAGTTCCGCGACGGTCGCGAAGACCGGAATCGGCTCGCCGCCGGCCACCTCGATCGTCTGGCCGCCCTTGCCGAGCGCCCATCCCCCCACCACGTTGCCGCACCAGGCCTGGGAGTCGGCGGTGACGCTGCTCGCCTCGCGGCCGGTGATGTTCGAGACGGCGACGCGGTCGCCGGCCTTCAGGAGATCGCTGAGACGTTTGGCTCTCATCGGGGCGCCTCCTTTCCGCCTTGCCGCATCGTCCGGTGGGCGCTGGCCAGGCGGGCGGCGTACTCCGCCACCTGCGTCACGGGCGTCTCCGGACCGAAGATGACGTGCGGCAGGGCGAGCGATTCCAGGGCGTCCTTCATCGTGACCATACCCTGCACGAGGTGCGGCCCGCCGCGGCCGATGACGACCGGCGTCTCGATGGAGCCGTGCTCGTCCACGTAGTCGACGAGGGCGTCGGCAATGGCCCGGAACGTGACGTCGATGAGCGTGTTGTTCGCCTTGCCGCCCAGGATGAGGATCAGTTCCGCCCGCTCCAGGTGATGGGCGAAGCACCGCTTGGCCGTGCCGAACATCCGTTCGTACGGCGGGTTGCCGCCGAAGTCCGACAGGAAGATCGGGCTCCCGCCGTACTGCATCAGCGTTTCGGTGATGATGGTGGACGCCCCGCCGCCGAAGAGGAGGGGCAGGACCAGGTCGCCCCCGAGTTCCGCCACGTGCGCCTGGCCGCGGTAACTGGCGGCGGACCATTCGGCCATGTCCTCCTCCAGCGGCGTCAAATCGGCCGGGTACTCCGGCAGGGCGAAGCCGGCGTCCTGGAACTTGACGTTGGCCTCGTCGAAGACGGCCTTGAAGTCGCACGCCACGGGCTTGCCGTCCGGCGTGATCCGCCACGGGTTGATCTCGCACATCCGCATGCCCGTGGTGATGAACATATCCCACACGTTGACGAGGGGAACGGCCATGGCCCGGACGAGGGCCTGCGAGCAGCCGAGTTGCTCGAGCATCTCCCCCGCCTGGTACGCGTTCAGACCTTTGTACACGTCCACCGGGAAGAAGACCTTCTGAGCCTCGCCGGCCTCCTCCACGTCCACGCCGCCCGCCAGCGACACGGTCATCGCCGGGCCCAGGCACCGCGAATCGTACGTGACGGCCGAGTACACTTCCGTCTCCGCCGGGATGTACTGGACGAGGTAGGCGGTGCGCGGCAGGCGTCCGGCGATTTCCTGGCCCTGGACGCGTTTCAGTTCCCGCTGGGCCTCGGCCATGTCGCCGACCTCGCGCACCGCGCCCGCCTTGCCGCGCTTGCCCGCGAGGATGTCGGGCTTGACGAGCGCCCGGCCGCCCCATCGCTGGAGGGCGTCGCGGATCTCGGCCCCGCGGGCCTCGGCCGTCAGGTACTCCGGCGCGGGGATGCCGAACTGGGGCACCAGCGTCTCGAGAAAGAACCGTTCGGTCGCCTGGGGAGCCATGGGTACCCGCCTCCAGCCGGGCATCGCGTCGGATCGCTGCGGCGCGTACCAGGCGCCGCCGCTCCATTGTGGGCGTCGCGGCGGGCCGCGTGCAACCGGAATCCGCCGAGTTTCATGATGGCGCGGCGGGTCGGGTGTCCGCAGGTGCGGGGGGCGGGCAGTCCCCCCCACCGCGCCGCCCCCGCCTGACGTGCGGCCGCGCCGCCTCTACGGCTCTTATCGGCGGGGAGACGGGCGGGCGTTGATGAGAACCGGCGACGAAATGCGGCCCCGGCACGAGACTTGGACGGACAGGGCGAAAGCGCTGCAGACGCCCGTTACAACCATGAACGTGCCGACCGCGAAACCGCCGAGTCGGCGACGGCATGTCGCCGCGAACCTCAGTGGGGCGCGGCGCGTACGGAGACCCGCCGCGATGGGGATGGGCGGCACAGCGACCGACCGGCGACGTGCCGCCGCCTCAACGTACGGCATCCGAAACCCGAGTTCCGCAATTACTTCTTCTTGACGCCCTTGCCCAGTTGCCCGCCGACGCGCTTCACGCCGTCGACCGCCAGGGCCGTCAGGCGTTTCACGACGTCCGGATGGTCCTCGGCCACGTTGGTGGTCTCGCCGATATCGGCCCGCAGGTCGTAGAGTTCCAGGGGTTTTCGGGGTTCGCCCTTCTCGACCCCCTGGTAGAGGATGAGTTTCCATTTGCCGGAGCGGACCGCCTCCAGCCGTCGGCCGCGGTAGTAGAAGTACGCCTCGTGCGGCGACTCGGCGCCCGAGCGACCTTCCAGGAGGGGTAGGATGCTCTGGCCGTCCACCTCGTAGCCGCCGGGAAGGTCGGCCCCGGCGAGGGCGGCGAAGGTGGGCGTAAGGTCGATCGTGGCGGCCGTTTCGTCGCACACGGTGCCGGCGGGAATGCGTCCCGGCCACTGCATGACGCACGGCACGCGGAAGCCGCCCTCCCAGGTGTGAAACTTCCCGTCGCGCAGCGGTTTGGCCGAGCCCCCGTGCTTGCCTTTCGACAGCCAGGGACCGTTGTCAGAGGTGTAGATCACCAGGGTGTTCTTCTCCAGGCCGAGGTCGCGGAGGGTCTGCAGGATCTCGCCCGTGGACCAGTCGATTTCCTCGATCACGTCGCCGTACAGGCCGCGGTCGGACTTGCCGCGGAACCGTTCGGTCGCCGCCAGCGGCACGTGGGGCATCGTGTGCGGCACGTAGAGGAAGAACGGGCCGTCCTTGTGCTCGCGGATGAAGCGGCAGGCCTCCTCGGTGTACCGTTTCGTGAGGGTGGCCTGCTCGGCCGGCTCCTCAACCGTTTCGAGGTTGCGGATGACCGGCGTCGGCCGCATATCGTTCGAATACGGGATGCCGTAGTAGTAATCGAACCCGCGGCTGGTGGGCATGAACTCGGCGTGGTCGGGCAGGCCCTCGATGCCCTGGGTGCCGGTGCCCACGTGCCACTTGCCGATGCACGCGGTGGCGTAGCCGGCGCCCTTCAGGATTTCGGCCACGGTCTTCTTCTCGCGGGTCAGGCCGTTCTTGTTCTTCGGGAACAGGACGCCCGTGATGCCCGTGCGGATGGGGTAGCACCCCGTCAGAAAGGCCGCCCGGGAGGCCGAGCAGATGGGCGCGGCCACGTAGAAATCCGTGAACGTCATACCGCGTTCGGCGATGCCGTCGACGTGCGGCGTGTCGATGTCCGTGGCCCCGAAACGGCCGAGGTCCTGGTACCCCTGGTCGTCGGTGAAGATGAAGACGATGTTGGGCGGGGCGTTCTCCGCGGCGCTGACCCGGCGGCCGGCGGCACAGCCTGCGGCGGCCGTCGCGGCGCCGCCCATCGCGGCGAGGAAACGGCGGCGGTTCAGATGATGCGGCGACGTATCCATGACCCTTCTCCTTTCCGCTGGCACCAAAACAAAAGCCCCCTCGCGCCGCGAGGGGGCTGGACGTTCACGACAGGCCGTCGGACGATGTTACCGGTTGTACCATTGCGACAGGTGCGTCGGCCGCTCGGCCAGGAGGATGGCGGCATCCACGTCGTCCTTCATGCCGAGTTCGTCGGCGTCGTTTACCCGGCGATAGGTCATCTGGCGATACCGATCGTGGGCGGACGGCTGACACCCCGCCGCGAACGCACTCAGCAGCACCAGGCCGGCCAGTATCAGACACACGTGCTTCATCCCTCGTGTCTCCTTCCGAGGACCGATCATCGGTTCCGTTCACCCCACGCTGGCATGCTACGGTGGGGCTGCGGGGCTGTCAACAAGAAAAACCGCACGCCAGGCAATCGGTTGAGCCTGCGACGGCACGTCGCCGGTCGTTCGACCGCCGCACCTCCTCGCGCCTCGCGGCGACCTGCGGTCGCCCGCTCAACGTCCGGGCACGACCGCGTCCAGGTACGCCTTCGCCGGACCGTACCACCACGGGTGCCCGTGCTCGCGGGCGACGGTGCGGAGGCGGTCGAGCGCATGGGCATGGACCGCCCTGCCCTGTGCGCCCGCGTCCGTGTCGCAGAAGTACGTCCGGCACCCGAGCGGACGGACCGCCCGCTCCGCACACCGGTTCCCCTCCTGGTACGGGCAGACCCAGTTCCCCGCCACCGGGCCGCCGACGACGTAGCGCGAGGCGTCGGGCGGCCCCGCCTCGGCCATGAGGACGGCCATCTCGAGCGAACTCGCGAACAGGACGATCGCCCCTTCACGGAATCGGCAGCAACGGCCGCACGCGCGGCAGGCGTCGGCGGCAGGACCGAGGGCAGTCTCCATCTCGCCGTAGACGTCCTTCACGGCCACGACGGCCTCGGCGGACGGACGCGCGAAGACGGGCGGCGGGCCCCAGGGAGGCATGCCGGCCGGCGGGGACTTCTCGGCGCCGCGCGGCGGGCCTCCGCACCCGCTGCGCGCCCCATCGGCAAACGGCACGTACCGCCCAAGGCCGGCGGCTGAACGGTGCGGAGACCGGTCGGCATCGTGGGTCGGTGACATCACCCTCCCATCTCCATGCGAAGCGCCTCAATCTGCTCGAAGACGAACAGCGGCCCGCGGCCGATGCCGACACACCGTGTGCCGGCCGCCTCCCACGCCGCCGGGCTCGCCAGGTTCGACGGCCAGAACGGCCAGATGCGGCACTGGAGCGGGCGGACCGGGTAGACCGTGCACCGGCCGCCGCCGTCGAGCATGACGCAATCGTAGTTGCGCCGCTCCTTCAGCGTCAGGCCGCGCCATGCCCGCCGGACGTACGACCGGCGAAACGCCTTGTACGTCAGACCGAGGTGCTCGGCGATACGGACGGCTTCCTCCCTGTCGAGCCAGACGTACCCCGGCGCCCCGCCGCAGCATCGCCCGCACCCCTGGCAGGCGAAGCGCAGGCCGTCGGCGTACCACGGGCGGCCGTCGTCGCGTTTCTGGATGCGGGGCATATGAAACTCCCGCGCGGTGGCCCGCTTGGGCGACGGCGACAAACGCGCCGGCCAAGGCCGGCGGCTGACCATGGCGCGCCGGGTGCCACGGATTGCTTGTCAATCCGTGCTAACAAATCGCTGAACACGGTTTGACGAGCAAACCGTGGCACCTCCGTGGGCTGCATTCTACGGCCCTCCGAGGGTCGAGGGCAACACATCCGCCTTGCGACCGGCCGTGGGCGGCTCCTATAATGCCCGCGCCGCACCGCAAGGAACGCCCGCTATGCCGCCCATCCACGTCCTGCCCGAGGGACTCGTCAACCAGATCGCCGCCGGCGAGGTGGTCGAGCGGCCGGCGAGCGTCGTCAAGGAACTCCTCGAAAATGCCGTCGACGCCCAGGCCGGCCGCATCACCCTGGAGGTCGAGGAGGCCGGCAAAAAACTCATCCGCGTCAGCGACGACGGCACGGGCATGACACCCGGCGACGCCGCCCTCGCCCTGGCGAGCCATGCCACGAGCAAGATCGCCGCCGCCGACGACCTGGAGGGCATCACGACGCTCGGCTTCCGGGGCGAGGCCCTGGCGTCCATCGCCTCCGTGGCGGACGTGCGGCTCGTCACCCGCACGGCCGAGGCGGTGGAGGCGACGGAGGTGGAGGTCTCCGGCGGCCGGGCAAGCGAACCCCGGCCCGCCGGCGGCCCCGTCGGCACGACCATCGAGGTGCGGAACCTTTTCCGTTACGTCCCCGCCCGCCGCAAGTTCCTCAAGACCGACGCCACCGAAATGGGGCACATCACGGAGGCCGTCACGCGAATCGCCCTGGCCTACCCGTCCGTGCACCTGACGGTGACGCACAACGGGCGGAGCGTGTACGACCTGCCGCCCAGCGACGGCGTGCGGCGGCGGATCGCCCACTTCTTCGGGGCGGACCTGGCCGAGGCGATGCTGGAGGTCGCCTCCGACGAACCCGCCGGACGCCTCGAAGGCCTCATCGGGCTGCCGTCGGTGGCCCGGGCTACCGCGGGCACGCAGTACCTGTTTCTGAACGGCCGGTACGTGCGGGACCGGTCGCTGCTGCATGCCCTGCGCGAGGCGTACCGGGGCCTCCTGGAGGGCCGCCGGCAGCCCGTCGCGTTTCTCTTCCTGACGGTCCCGCCGGAGCGGGTGGACGTGAACGTCCACCCGACGAAGATCGAGGTTCGCCTGCGCGACCAGCACCTGCTGTACGGGCAGGTCCTCTCGGCGGTGCGCGAACGGTTGCTCGGCCCCGGCATCACGCCCGACGTGGCAACGCCCGCGGCGGAGGCGGCGCCGTCCGAGGGGACGGATCAAGAGGACCATGACGCATTGGCGGACAAGCCGCAAGTGGCACCCGGCGCGACGGACGAGGAGACGGAGGACGAGGCCTCCGGCGAGCGAGAGGACCGCGTCCGCCGAGCCATTGCCGACTTCCTCCGCAGCCCGCCGGCCCAGGGGCAGGAGCGGCTGCCGTTGGCGGGACGAAGCCCTCGCGGGGAACGGCGATCATCGGCGGATGACGATAGCCGCGATCCGATGATCGCGGCTCGGGAAAAACGGGGCGCGCCGTCAGGCGCCGACACGGGAGAAGCCGGCCGCGAAGACGCCCCGCGCGAGCAGGAGGAGGCGCCCGGCGCCCCGGCCGTCCAACTCCACAACACGTACCTCGTGGCCGAGTCCGACGATGGCATCCTCATCGTCGACCAGCACGCCCTGCACGAGCGGGTCCTCTTCGAGCAGATGATGGACCGCCTGGAGGGGGGCACGCTGGCGAGCCAGCGGCTGCTCGTGCCCGTGACGCTGGCCGTCTCGGACCGTGAGATGGCGGCCGTCGAACAGTATCGCGAGGCCCTGCTGCGGCTGGGCATCGAGGTGGAGGCGATGGGCCCCCGCGACGTGGGCATCCAGGCGTTTCCGCCGCTCTTGGAGCGGGCGGACCCGGCGGGGACGCTCCGCGACTTCCTGGAATGGGCCCTCGCCCTGGACACCCCACCCACGCCCCGGCAGGTGCTGGAGCACCTGGTGCACGTGGCGGCGTGCCGGGCGGCGGTGAAGGCGGGCGAACCGCTCCAGGCGGCGGAGATCGAGGCGCTTCTGGCCCATCGGAAGGCGGCGGAGATGGCCTCGACGTGCCCGCACGGTCGGCCGGCGGCCCTGATGCTCCGGCGGAAGGACCTGGAGAAACAGTTCGGCCGGGACTACGCCGCCCCCTCCCGCCGGGCGGATGAGGAGAGCCTGCCGTTCTGAAAGCGGCGCGGACCGGCGTCGGCGCGCCAAGCGCGGGGTTCCGTACCCGCCGCGCATGAGTCCCCCTCACCCCGCCCCTCTCCCGCCGGGGGCGAGGGCGTGTTTACTCGAACGCCACGAACGCTTCGGCCTTGGCCCCGCAGATGGGGCAGTAGTCCGGGGCGTCGCCCTCGATCGTGTGGCCGCAAACCTTGCAGATGCGGACAGTGCCGAGGTCAACGTCGTGGCCGGCGTCGACGGCCTGCTTGGCCTTGGCGTACCAGGCGGCGTGGATCTTCTCGGCCTCCAGGGCGTAGTGGAAACTCTGCTGGGCCTCTTCCTCGCCCTGGAACGTGGCGACGTGGAGGTAGGCGGGGTACATTTCGTCGATCTCGAACGTCTCGCCGTCGATGCCGCCCTGGAGGGCCTGGCTCGTGTCCTTGAGGCCGAACACGCCGCCGCCGGTCACGTCGAACGGGCCGGCCTCGTCGGCGAGGGCCCGGAAGTGGTTGTTCGCGTGGACGAGTTCGGCGTAGGAGATGGCTTTGAACATGCGGGCCACGCTGGGAAAGCCCTCGGCCTCGGCTTTGTCGCTCCAGGTCTTGTACCGCATGTGGGCCATGGATTCGCCCGCATAGGCGCTGCGGAGGTTGGTGGCGGTCATTGCGTGCATGGGGGAGGCTCCTTTGAAATGAAACGCGCCGGCCAAGGCCGGCGGTTAACGGTGGGCGACGCGCGCCGTCGCTGTGTTTTTGTCGTTGCCGTTCGCCTGTTGCCTGTTCCCGGATGCCCGCTGCCTGCCGTCTGGAGCGGGCGATGGGATTCGAACCCACGACGTCAAGCTTGGGAAGCTTGCACTCTACCACTGAGTTACGCCCGCGTCCGTGTCGCTATGCTACGCCGGAGGTGGCGGCGTGTCAATCCGGATTTCGGCCGTCGCGGTCCACCCCAAGGCGGCAGTGCCGAAACTTTGCCCCTGCCGAGAATTGGCCGTTACTTCCTTTCCGGCCCCCTGTTACACGTTACAGGAGCGCGGAGCGTGTACGCCCGTGCCGCTCCCCCGTACGAACCGAGACGCCGGAGGCCGATCCATGACCGATTCGCATAGCCGTAACCCCGACGAGGAGGCTGCCGCCCAGCCCGAACCGCAGGCCCGCATCACCCAGGACGACGACATCGAGGCCGTCAAGGCGCTGGCCGATGCCTACGAGAAGATGTGCGACGAGATCGGCCGCGTCATCGTCGGCCAGAACGAGGTCATCGAGCAGGTACTCGTGGCCGTCTTCTGCCGCGGGCACGGCCTCCTGGTCGGCGTGCCGGGCCTGGCGAAGACGCTGCTCATCAGCACGATTTCCGAACTGCTGCATCTCTCGTTCAAGCGGATCCAGTTCACGCCGGACCTCATGCCGTCGGACATCACCGGCACCGACGTCCTGGAGGAAGACCGCACGACCGGCAAACGCGTGTTCCGGTTCGTCCACGGGCCGATCTTCTCGAACATGATCCTGGCCGACGAGATCAACCGCACGCCGCCCAAGACCCAGGCGGCCCTGCTCGAGGCCATGCAGGAACACATGGTGACGTGCGGCGAGACGACCTACCGCCTGCCGGAGCCGTTCTTCGTCCTCGCCACCCAGAACCCCATCGAGCAGGAAGGCACCTATCCCCTGCCGGAGGCCCAACTCGACCGCTTCATGTTCAACATCCTGGTCGACTACCCCACCGGCGACCAGGAGATGGCCATCATCAAGCAGGTCACCGGCACGTACGAGGCAAAACTGGAGACGGCCCTGACGGGCGACGACATCCTGCGGCTGCAGCAGATCGTGCGGCGCGTGCCCGTGGCGGACCACGTGGTCCAGTACGCGAGGGACCTCGCCCGGTCGTCCCGGCCCGGACGCAGCGAGGCGCCGGAATTCGTCAACGAACTCGTCCAGTGGGGCGCCGGGCCTCGGTGCGGCATCTACCTGATCCTGGCGGCCAAGGCCCGCGCCATCCTCCACGGCCGGTACCACGCCACGACCGACGACGTCCAGGCGATGGCCCCGCCGGTGATGCGGCACCGGGTGATTACGACGTTCAATGCGGAGGCGGCCGGCATCTCGCCCGACCAGGTGGTCGAGCGGCTGCTGGCCGAGATCCAGCCGGCGACCGAGGCCGCCATCGCCTGACCGGCCGGTCGGCGGCTCCGGCGACGGCACCCCGGCGCAACGGCCGACCCTGGATGTTTGGCGCAAGGAGAAAGGAGTTGTCACCCTGAGCGAAGCGAAGGGTCTCGCCGTGTGAACAACAAGACGGCAACGACCACGGCGAGATTCTTCGGCCCGCAAGCGGGCCTCAGAATGACAACGCTGAACATACACGGGCCCGCCGAACCGGCGTGCGGCATGTTTCCGCCACCCCGCGCCGCCGCGGAGGCCACAGCCCGACCGAATCCGAACTGGAGCGGGCATTTCCCATGGCCAAGAGCCACACCGACCCCAACCAGCAGACCTACATGCGTCTGCTGGACCCGGAAGCGCTGGCAAAGATCCATCGGCTGGAACTGATTGCGCGCGGCCTGGTGGAGGGCTTCGTCTCCGGCCGCCACCGCAGCCCGTACAAAGGCTTCAGTGTCGAGTTCGCCGAGCACCGCCAGTACGTGCCCGGCGACGACCTGCGCGACCTCGACTGGCGCGTCTACGCCAAGAGCGACCGATACTACATCAAGCAATACATCGAAGAGACGAACCTGCGGTCGGTCATCCTGCTCGACGCCTCCGGCTCCATGCGGTACACGGGGCACGAGACGGCGAGGCACGACGGTCGGCAACTGTCGAAGTTCGAGTACGGGCGGTTTCTGGCGGCGTCGCTCGCCCACCTCATGATCAACCAGCAGGACGCGGTGGGACTGGTGACGTTCGACACGGACGTGCAGCGGTACATCCCGTCGCGGTCCCGCATCACACACCTGCGGTCGTGCCTGGAGGAACTCGTCCGGACGGAGCCGGGCGGCGAATCGGACCTGGCGCCGGTGTTCCACGACATCGCCGAACGCATCCACCGGCGGGGGCTGGTGGTGATCATCTCGGACCTGTTCGACGACGCGAAGGAAATCCTCAACGCCCTGCACCACTTCCGCTACCGCAAACACGAGGTCCTCGTGCTGCACGTGATGGCGGAGGAGGAACTGACGTTCCCGTTCGACCGGTGGAGCCAGTTCCGCGACCTGGAACTGCCCACCCGGCGGGTCCAACTCGACCCCCGGTCCGTGCGGGCGGCCTACCTGGAACACGTCCGCAACTTCGTCAACGAGATTCGCAGCGGCTGCGGGCGAATGGACGTCGACTACGTCCAACTCTCCACGAAACGCAGTTTCGCCGTCGCCCTGGCGCATTACCTGGCAAGTCGCCGCATGAGAACGAAAGCAGTCGCGAATCGGTAACAGGCACCTGGTGCGAGGCGATCGCTCATGACCTTTCTGAACTGGGCCATGCTGGCCGGGTTGGCGGCGGTGGCCATCCCGATCATCATCCACCTGCTGAACCGGCACCGGGCGACGATCGTCGACTGGGGGGCCATGCGGTTCCTGCTGGAGTCGCTGACCATGCGCCGGCGGCGGATCATGCTGGAAGAGATCATCCTCCTGGCCCTGCGGTGCCTGGTGGTCGCGCTGCTCGTCCTGGCGATGGCCCGTCCGTTCCTGCCCACCCGGACGACGATTCCATGGGCGACGGTCCTGCCGGCCATCCTCGTGGCGGCCATCCTCATCGGCGTCGCCGCCGCCGTCTGGTCCAGCCGGCGGGCGCGGTACGCCCTCCTCGGCGTGGCGGGGCTGCTCATCCTGTTCGCCCTCGGCACGAGCGGCCTCGAGGCGGCCTTTCAGAAGCAACAGTGGTCGCTCGCCGGTGGCGAACGGGACGTCGCCATCCTCATCGACGGCTCGGCCTCCATGACGGTCCCGGTCGACGGCGAGCGGAACTTCGACCGGGCGGTGACCGAAGCCCGCACCATCCTGGCCGCCTGCCGGCCCGCCGACGCCGTCAGCATCATTCTGGCGGGGCCCGTGCCCCGGCCGGTCATCCCGAACCCGATCACCGACCGCGACGAACTGCTCCAGGCGCTGCACGATCTGGAGCCCTCCGGCGGGTCGATGCGCGTCGTCGACGCCATTGACGCCGCCGCCACCAGCCTCGCCGAGGGCCACAACCCGGCCAAGAAGATCGTCCTGCTGACCGATGGCCAGAGCGTGGGCTGGGACGGCCGGAACGAGGCCCGGTGGAAGTTCCTGGCCTCAGGGCTCGACGCCCTGCCCTCGGAGGCCCAGGTCGTCTGCCGCACCTTCCCCCTGCCGACGACGCTGCGGAACGCAGCCGTGGGCGCCGTACGGTTCTCACGCAAGATCGTCGGGACGGACCGGCCCGTCGGCATCGAGGCCACCGTCTTCAACACGGGCACGACGGACATCGAACCCGTAAGCGTGGAACTGGCCGCCGACGGCGTGGCCATCGGCCGGCAGGACACCGGCGAGTTGAGTGCCCAGGCGGCCGAGCCGGTTCGCTTCGAGCACCGGTTCCTGGAACCCGGGCCGCATGAGGTCGTGGCGCGGGTGCTGGTCGATGACGGCCTGCCGCTCGACAACCAGGCGACGCGGGCGGTCCCGGTGACGGACCGGCTGCCGGTGCTGATCGTCGAGGGCGAGCCGTCGCCCCGGCCGCTGGACGGGGCGGCGTCGTTCATCGAGATCGCCCTCGCCCCCGTGGACGAAGACGCGATGGCCCTGCCGGAACCCCAGACCGACGAAGCCGCCGACGAAGAGGCCTCCCTGCCGGACAACGAACCCGCGCTCGGCAACCTGGTCGAGCCGCGCGTCGTGGCGGCGCCGGACATCGACGCCGTCGAATCGTTCGAGCCGTTCGGCCTGGTGGTCCTGGCCGGCGTGCCGCGACTGCCCGCCGCCACCGCCAACCGCCTTGCCCGGTACGTGGCCGACGGCGGCGGCCTGCTCATCGTCCCCGGGCCGAACACGGTCGCCGAGTTCTACCAGAACTGGAAAACGGAGGCGGGCCGGCCGGTGGCGCCGGCGCGGCTGGGCGAGAAGCGGTCGATGAGCCAGGCGCCCGCGCACATCGGCCTGAAAACGCTGAGCCATCCGGCCCTGGCGCTGTTGGCCGACGCGCCCCGTTCCGACGCGGACCGCGCCCTTATCGAGACCTACTGGACGCTCGAGGTGGAGGAGAAGGACGCCTCCGTCCGCGTGGGCGGCCGGCTGGACACCGGCGACCCGGTGCTCGCCGAACGCCGGGTCGGCAACGGGTACGTCCTCATGACCGCCATGCCGCTGGGCCGGCGGGCCAGCAACCTGCCGTCGCTCAAGTGCTACGTGCCGCTGGTGCACGAACTGGCGTACTACCTGGCTGCCCCGACGCTGGCGGAGTTAAACGTGCGGCCGGGGTCGGAATTCACGCTGGAACTGCCCGCCACGACGGCGAAGGGCGTCGAGGAGGCCGACACGTTCGCCGACCTCTCCGCCACGGTGGTGGGGCCGCGCAAGCAGCGGCTGCTGGCGGACCTGGACCCCGTGCCGGGCGGCCTGCGGGTCGGCTTCGCCCAGACGTACGAGCCGGGGCTGTACCGCCTGACGCTGCCGGAGGCGCTCGGCGAGGCGTTCGCCGTCCCACCCGCGCCGGCGCAGGGATTGCCGTTCGTCGTCCTCGACGATGCCGACGAGGGCCGCCTCGCCCCGCTCACGGACGCAGACCTCTCCGCCGCCACCAAACACGTCAACCTGTTCCGGACGGACAGCACCGACCGCGTCCTGGAAGCCGTCACAGGCGACGTGCCCGGTGAGGAACTGTGGAAGTACCTGGCCCTGGCGGCCGTCGTCTGCCTGCTGGCGGAGGTGGGCCTGACACGGTGGATCGCCACCCAACGCCGCATGCACGCCGTCGATACCGTCTCGTTCGGGCCGGAGACGCCCGATACCCAAACGTTCCGCGCCCGTGCCGAAGAGATGCTGGCGCCGACGACCGAGGATTCTGCGAGGTAGCGCCAAGGATGACCGCCCCTGCCCCCCAGCATTACGTGCTGCCGGAGTCGATCCCGACGCCGGCCGTGTACGCCCTGGCAGCCTTAGCCATCGGCGTGTGGATCGGGATTCACTTCGTGTGGCGTCGTCCGCGCGGCCGCGTCGCGCGGGCCGTCCGGTTCGGCGTCTGCGTTCTCGTCGGCTTCGGAGCGATGGAGGCGCTGTGGCAGGCGCTGCAGCGCGGCCTCGTGCTGGCGACGAACTGGTGGCTGTGGCCGCTCGCGCTGCTGGGCGCCCTGGCCGTCGAGGTGGTGGTGGCCCTGTACGCGCGGGAGCGGCAGACGGTCTCCCGCCGGGCGGGGCTCGCCCTGGCGGGTATGCGGGTCGTATTGGTGGCCCTGGTGGTCATCATGCTGGCCCAGCCCGTCTGGCCGTGGAACGAGAACAACACCATTCAGCGGTGGGTGGCGGTCCTGCTCGACACGTCCGCCTCCATGTACGTGCCGGACACCCAACTGGCGCCCGGCCGGCGGCTGCGCCTGGCCCACCGCCTGGGCGTGGAAGGCGCGGACCGTCCCTTCGCCCTGGAGCGCGTGGCCGAGGCCGTCGAGGGGCTGCGGAGCGACCTGTCGGCCCAGGCGGGCTGGCTCGCCGGCCTGGCCTCCGTCGATACGGAGAACCGCAACCGTCAACTCACCGCACGCCGCCCCGCCATGAACGAAAGCGTGACCGAGGCCCGCAAGGCCCTCGTCCGGCATGCCCAGACGCTCGCGGGCGCCCTGGAGACGAACCTGAAACTCGACGACGAGGTCACCAAGAACCTCGACGCCGTCCGCGACCGTCTGACCGGCCCCATCCGCGACAAACTCAAGGAGGCCGCCGCCCTCACCGGCAAAGACAACACCGAGGCGCTGGAGGCCGCCCGGCCGCGGCTGCTCGAGACGCTCCGCGAGGTCGTCGGGGACCTGGACGAGGCGGCCTCGGACGTCGAGGCGCTCAGCCATGCCCTCGACGCCGCCGCCTACGCGGCCCTGCCGGAGGACGTGCAGAAACGCGTCGACGCCGTCGCGACGCGGAAGCGCCTGGCCCTGGCGCGCGACGTGCTCTTCCGCCGGCCCACGGCGAAATCCGACACCGAGACGGCCGAGCCGCCCGCCGCCGCTACCGCCCGGGATGAGGCCGGCCGCAGCCTCCTCGAGCGGCTCCAGGATCGCTACGGCGTGCAGATCTACACCTTCGCCTCCAAGCCCGTGCCGACCGACGTCGAGGGCATGGCCGAGGACTACGCCGAGGCCGCCGACATCGCCGACCAGGCCGCCGACCTGCCGCCCGAGCAACAGCAGACGGACCTGACGGCCGTCTTCGACGAGGTGATGGGCCGGATGTCCGACAAGCACCTTTCCGGCATCCTGCTGCTCTCCGATGGTCGTCACAACGCGCCCGGCAGCGTGGAACCGCTGGTGCGGCGGCTGGGGATCAAGCAGGTGCCGGTCTCGTCGGTCGTCTTCGGCGGCGAGCAGCCGCCCATCGACGCCGGCATCATCAACGTCCAGGCGCCGGAGGCGATCGCCGAGGGCGACCGCATGCTCGTCACGGCCCAGATCAAACTGGACGGCCTGGCCGGCCAGGAGGTCCAGGTCGCGCTGCTCGAGGGCGAGGACCAGGTCGCTTCCGAAACCGTCCGCGTGCCGACCGACTCCTACCGCGCCCGCGTCCAACTCGCCGACAAGCCCGACGAGGCCCGCCTCCACCGCTACACCGTGGCCGTCCAGGAATTCGATAACGAGGTCCTGGCCACCAACAACACGTATCCGCTGGCGGTGCGCGTGTCGGACGAGCGGACCCAACTGCTGCTCGTGGACGGCCGGCCGCGATGGGAGTTCCGCTACATCAAAAACCTCTTCGCCAGCCGCGACCGCACCGTCCACCTCCAGTACGTGCTGATTGAGCCGGACGACATCGCGGGGCTGCCCCCGCCGCCGAAGGTCCGCGCCTCGGCGTCGCGGCCGTTGGAGCAGGTCGAGGCCAACGCCCTGCCGGAGACGGAAGCCGAGTGGATGAAGTTCGACGTCATCGTTCTCGGCGACGTGTCGCCCGAGGTCCTTCGCGAGCCGGAACAGCAGATTCTTCGGAAGTTCGTCGAGCAGCGCGGCGGCACGCTGGTGGTCGTGGCGGGGCCGAACGCCATGCCCCACGCCTACGCGAACGACCCGCTCGGGGAGATCCTGCCGGTGGCGGCCGTCGAGTCGCCCGGCCCCATTCTTGCGCCGCCGGAGGAAAAGTTCCACCTGGTCCTCTCGACCGACGGACGCGAGAGCGTGGTCATGCGGCAGAAGGTGAACCCGGTGGAGAACCTGGAGGTGTGGTCGGAGTTGCCGGCCATTTACTGGCGGCACCCGGAGGTGGCGGCCAAGGAAGGCGCCACCGTCCTGGCCTACGCCCTGCCGCCCGACGCACCGGACTACATGCCCTCCCCGGAGGCCGGGACGGCGGCGGCCGACGCCGCGCCCGACGCCGAGACCCTGGAGAGACGGCGGGCGTTTCAGCGGCGGCACGCCCTCATCAGCCAGCACAATGTGGCCACGGGCCGCGTCATGTTCCTCGGCTTCGACCGGACCTGGCGGCTCCGCTACCGCGTGGGCGACACGTATCATCACCGGTTCTGGGGCCAGGTGCTGCGATGGGCGACGGCCAACAAACTGCCGGCCGGCACGCAGACGGTCAAGATCGGCACCGACCGCACGCGGTACGCCCCGGGCGGGACGATCAGCGTCTCGGCCCGCATCGCCCAGGAAGACTTCACGCCTGTCCGTGAGGCCGAGGACGTCGCCGTCAACGTCTACCGCGGTGACGAGAAGGTCCTGAGCCGGCGGCTGGAATTCGTCGAGGGCTCGGCCGGCATGTACAAGGGCAGCCTCGGGTCGCTGCCGACGGGGACGTATCGGGTGGAACTCGACTCGCCCTCGGCCGATCCAATCCTTCAGCGGCAGGGCGCCGAGACCGTCCGGACGGAGTTCTCGGTCGACCCGGCCACGCCGGCCGAACAGACCGAACTCGCCCCCGACCGGGGCCTGCTGAGCCGGCTGGCCAGCCTGACGGGCGGCACGGTCGCTGACCCCTCGAGGGCCGAACGGGCCCTGGAGGGTCTCGGCCCCGTGACCGAAACGGAAATCGAACGTCACGAATACGTGCTGTGGGACTCGCTCCCCATGCTGCTGCTCATCGTGGCGATGGCCACGGCCGAGTGGCTGCTCAGAAAGAAAGTGGGGTTAGCCTAATGACCGGGAACTCCCTTCTACGTGCCGGCGAGGTGCCCGAACCGATCGCCAAGGCCCTCCGCCGACTCATTCACCGCGTCCGATGGGTCATTCTGATCCGGGGCTTTGCGGCCGTGATCGCGACGGCCATCGGGTGCATCCTGCTCGTGATGGCCATCGACGCCGCCTTCACCCTCTTCTCCCAGACGTTCCGGTGGGTGCTGACGATCGTGACGTTGGCGGCGACGGCGGCGGCGGCCCTGTGGTTCCTCGTGGTTCCGCTGGCGAAAACGATTACGCTGGCGGGCATCGCGCGGTCCATCGAGCAGCGACACCCGGAACTCCAGGAACGCCTCAGCAGTGCCGTGGAACTGCTGACGAGCAACGACATCCCGGAGATCCGGGGCTCGGAGCGGCTCATCGGCGCCCTGGCCGAAGAGGCCAGCCGCGACGCCGTCCGCGTCCAGCCGCGCATGGAGATCCCCTTTCGCAAGGCCCGGCCGTTCCTGCTGGCGGCCGGCGGAGTGATCGTTATCCTCGCCGCCCTGTGGGCGTTCTTCCCGGCGGTGATGCCCCGCCTTTTCACCCGCGCCATCGCCCCCTTTATGAACCTGCCGAACATCTCCGCCGACATGCTCACCATCGCGCCCGGCGACGCCGTCCTCCCCGAGGGCAAACGGATGGAGGTCCAGGTCACCGTCGCCAATGACGCCGTCAAGCGGTGCAGCCTTCGCCGTCGGATGCCGGACGGCACGGAGCAGGCCTCGTACATGACCGCCCTGCCCGCCACCGAAGAAGGATACCCCCGGTTCACGACGACCCTGCCGCCCGGCAGCGAGAGTTTCCGGTACCGCGTCCACGCGGGCGACGCCCTCAGCCGGTACTACGACGTGACGGTCGTCCCGCCGCCGATGGTCAAACGCATCGACGCCCATTACGACTACCCCGCCTACACCGGCCGGCCCGCCGAGACGCGCGAAGACATCCCCGGCGACATCCAGGCCCTGGCCGGCACCGACGTCACCGTCACCGCCCGGCTGAACAAACGCGTGACGACGGCAGCCCTCAGGATCAACGGGCGCGAGATCAAGAAGCAGCCCGTGGAACGGACCGCCGCCGAGGACGGCACCACCCTCTGCACGTTCTCCATCCACCTGAAACCGGGCCTCCGCGGACGGTGGGCGCTGGCGATGGAGGACGAGTACGAATTCACGAACACCTCCGACGAGCGCCGCATCGAGGCCCTGCCGGACAAGCCCCCCACCGTCGAAGTCCTCGAACCGCTGGACAACCGGCTGCGGCTGAAACCGTCGGACCGGCTCCCCATCGATTACGCCATGACCGACGACTTCGGCCTGGCAAAGGCGGAGTTCCTCGTGGCCACCGACTCCCGCAAACGCACGCGGGTGCCGATTCCGCTCCCCAAGCCGGACGAGAAGACAGGCGAGAAGACGGCCCGCTCCGCCAACGACCGGGGGTACCTGCTGCTGTCGAAACTGCCGCTGAAGGGCGTGAAGGAGTTCACCTTCCGCGTCCGCGTGGCGGACAACCGTCCGAAGGACCTGCGCGGGCCCGGCCAGGACTTCTCGCGGACCATCACGGTCGAGATCGATCGCTCGGCCGCCTCCTACGCCATGCAGAAACTGGAGGCCGACAAGGAGGCCCTCGAGGAGGGCCTGAAGAAGGTCATCGAGGAACTGGAGAAAACGAAGAAGGACTCCGCCCCGCTGAAGGAGGAGGCCCCGCAGGCGGAGGAACTCCAGAAGAACGTCGCCGACCGCGTCCAGCGCATGCGCGACCACCTCGCCGAGGCCGATGCCGAAGTCGGCGAGATGATGCCCCAGGCCACGGCGGGCACGTTCCCCGGCATGGCGCCGAAACTGGAGGATCTCGGCGAGGAAGTCTCCGCCGCCGAGAGCCAGACCGGGCAGGTCAAACTCGCCGATTCGCCCGCCGAGCGCGGCGAGGCGGCCGACGGCGCGGACCAGCACGTCGACCAGGCCCTCGCGATGGCCCAGGACATGCTCGAGGAACTCGAGCGGATGGCCGACGCCGCCGGACTCGCCCAGGCCCTCGACGACATGGCCACCGAGCAGGCGGACCTGGCCGAGCAGCGGGCCGGCGCCGAGCCGGACAACGCCTGGCAGCAGGCCCAGGAGAACCTCGCGGAAGAAATCGCGGCGTTCGTCCAGGACATCCCGGCGGCCCAGCAGGCCGCCCTGGACCAGGGCGCCCAGGCTGCCGCTAACCTCGCCTCACAGGCACGCGAACTCGAAGCCGAACAGGCCGGCCTGGCCGACCAGAGCGAGCAACTCGCCCAACTCAGCGAGATGGACCAGGCCCTTCAGGACCTGGCCGCCGAGCAGGAACAACTCGCCAACGACGCCGCCGGTACGCCCGTCGCCGCCGACCAGGCCGGCGGTATGCACGAGGCGGCCGAGAACATCCAGGGCGGCGAACTCGCCCAGGCCGTCCAACAGCAGCGTGCCGCCGAGGAAGCCTTGAACCAGGTCGCCCAGGGCGGCCAGCAGCAAGGCG
>CAZNYC010000019.1:0-41162 GCA_964577175.1 uncultured Anaerolineales bacterium | reverse complement strand
CCCTTTACGCGCAGCGTCCTTTGGCATTGATCATTTGGCATTGAGCATTCGCACCCCGGCAAGCCGCGGCCGTTTACTCCAGCATGGTCAGCAGCCGCCACACGGCCCGGTGGCCGGCGTCGGTCTGGTTCACGATGAGCCGCCCGTTCAGGTACTCGACGGTGGCCGGGCCGCCCATGTCGGCCCAGGGGGCGATGCGGCGGTCGGTCTCGTGTTTGACGAACCGTTTGACCAGGTCGATGATCTGTTCGGGGGTGACGGCCTCCTCTTGGTCGGTCGCGTCGAGGCCCCCGCCGAAGATATCGAGGCCCCCTCCACCGCCGCTGGCGGCCTGGGCGGCCGCGGAGGTCACGTCGCCCACGTCGAAGCGGGGCGCGTCTTTGAAGTCCGGAATCCGCGCCAGGTGCAGGCGGATGCTGTACGATTTCGTGATGAGCGGCACCCACGATTTCTCCATCGTGGTGATGAGCACGTACCCCGGACCGATGCGGTAGCTGACGCCCTGCGGCAAGACGAGTTCGATCGCTTTTTCGTACGTGATGCCGCTGACCTTCAGCGTGACGGTGCGGGTCTCGAGGTCGATGCCCTGCTCTTCGAGGGCGTTGTCGAAGATGATGGAGAAGTTGCCGATCTCGGCCAGGTACTCCAGGACGTTCTTGACGCTGGTCCGCTCGAAGTCCAGGCCGGGGCGGGACCGCAGACGCGAGCCCACCGTCCGGACCACCCGGCCGTGTTTACGCCGCAACTCGCGGATCGTCGCCCGGCGCTCGACCGGGTCCTTCGGCATGGGGACCATGACTTCCTTGGGCCACTGGACGGCCGCGGCGGCCTTCTCGGCCTGCTCGGCCGCCTGGGCGGTGATCGTGCCGCCGGCCGGGCGCGTGGGGCTGGCGCTCGCGGGGGAACCGGCTGCACACACCAGGACACCAACGAGGACAACGCATAAGGCGGGACGGAACATGGCGGGTCTCCTTCCTGGCTCGTTCCATCCCATTATACGAATGTGCGGGAGGATGCGCGGCCGCCTTTTCATGGCCGCATCGGCAATTTTCGCGCGGGGCGGCCGACGGCGTCGTCGGCGCATGCCACGGCCGGCCTTATCCGACCGTGCGGGCAGTAGGCGCCCTCTGCAGAACACCTTACCCCCCGCCCTTCCCCACCACGCGGCCGGCCTTGTAGGTCGTGCCGCGCCAGGTTACGCCCGCCAGGCCGAGCGCCCGCACCAGGGCCCCCGCCTCGAACGCCAGCACCAGGACCACCGCCATGGGGTAGAACACCAGGCACCACGGGTTGGCGCGCCCGAGTTGGAAGAACCGCCGCATCGTCACCAGCAGGCCCACGACCCCGCCGGCCGAGAGGCCCAGCGTCGCCAGGAGCCATGTGGCCCGCGCCCCCATCGCCACGGCGGCCGCCGAGCCCGCCAGCGCGAGGTACGGCACCAGGGTGAAGGTGAACGTGGCAGCCATCACGGCGACCAGCAGCCCCGGGCGCTTGAAGCCGCCGCTGTAGATTCGCGCCCATCCGCGGTACATCGCGCGGAGCGAATCGTACATGCGCGTCGTGAAGAGGTCCCGCCCGACGGCGTTCAGGAGGCGGTGCCCGGCCCGCTTCACGCGCCCGGCCATGGCGATATCTTCGACCATTTCGTCGCGGACGGCGGCGTAGCCGCCGACGGCGTCGTACGTAGCGCGACGCATCAGGATATATTGTCCATTGGCGAAGGCCGTCTTTCGCTCCGGGTCGTTCACCCGCCCCGGGCGGAACCACGCCGCCAGCACCGACCCCGCCACCGGCTGGACGGTGTTCTCCCAGAAACCGTGCATCTCCAGCACCGGCCAGAGGCTGAGGACGTCGCCGCCCGCCTCGGCCAGGAAATGGACCCCCGCCCGCGCGCTGTGCGGCGCCTGCCGGCAGTCGGCGTCGACGAAGAGCAGCCAGTCGCCCTTCGCCTCCGCCGCCCCCACGTGCATGGCGTGGGGTTTGCCGAACCAGCCTTCCGGCAACTCCGTCACCTCGACCAGGCGGATGCGGTCGTCGCGTTCGGCCGCCCGGCGCACGATATCCGCCGTCGCGTCTTCCGAGCGGTCGTCCGCGACGATGATCTCGATGTTCGGGTAATCCTGCGCCCGCAGCGTCTCAAGGGCGGCCTCGATGTTCGCCTCCTCGTCCTTCGCCGGCACGATGACCGAGACGAAGCCCTGCGGGGGGACGTCGGGAATCGTCTCGGCGGAAAGGACCGGCCCGCGCGCCCGGTCGGAGTACACCGTGACCACACGCACGGTCCACACCAGGAGCACGAGGCCCATCAGGATCGGCACGGCGATGGCGAGGACCGTCATGCCTGGCCTCCGGCCCCGGGCTCGGCCGCGGACTGCTCCGCCCACGCGGCGCGTGCGGCGTCGAGGACCGTCCGGACGGCGACCCCCCCCTGCTCTGCCGCCCGCAGGCAGTCGGCGTATTCCGGGCTCGCCGTCATGACCCGCCCTCCCCGGCTGCCCACTTTCATCCGGACCGTGCCGTACGGCGTCCGGGCCTCCACGTGCGTCCGCGTAAGAAGGCTCCGCTGCACCCGTCGGCGGCGGAGGCCGAACGTGGGCGTATGGACGAAGACGGCCTCCTCCACGGCCTCGCGGGCCCCGTCGTCGGCCAGGCACGAGACGACCACGCCCGGCCGGCCCTTCTTCATCGTGACGGGCGTGAGCCAGACGTCCCTCGCCCCGGCGGCCAGGATTGCCCCGGTGGCGGCGCCGATGGACTCGCCGGTGGCGTCGTCGAGGTTCGCCTCCACGAGCCAAAGCGTGTCACGGTCCGCGCCATCCGTGCTACTATCGTGGCCCACGACCACGCGGACGCAGTTGGCGAGGTGCTCGCCCTCGCGCTCCCCTGCCCCGTAGCCGACGGCCTCCGGGACCATCGGCGGTATCGGCCCGAACGCCTCGGCGAGGGTGACGAGGATGGCGGCCCCGGTGGGCGTGGTCCGCTCGCCGCCTTCACCGCACTCGGCCGTCGGGCACCCGCGGACGAGTTCCACCACGGCCGGCGCCGGCACGGGAAGCCGCCCGTGAGCCGCTTCGACATATCCCGACCCCATAGGGAGTGGCGAGCAGGCGAGGCGGTCCATCGCAAGCAGCGCAAGGGCCGTCGCGACGCCCGCGATGTCGACGATGGCGTCGACCGCCCCGACCTCGTGGAAATGGATCTCCTCCGGCGTGGTGCCGTGGACCGTGGCCTCGGCCTCCGCCAGGCGGCGGAAGACCGCCTTGGCGTAAGCGGGCGCGCGGCCCGGGAGGTCGCCGGCGTCCAGGATCTCGACGACGTCCGCGAGGCCGCGGTGGGCGTGGTGGGCGTGATGGTCGAGGCGGACCTCCGCCCGCGTCGCCCGGAGGCCGTGCCGAACCTCCGGCCGCACGTCCAATTCGTAGCCGTCAACCGGGAGCGTGGCCAGGTGACGGCGGAGCGCCGCTTCGTCGGCGCCGGCGTCCAGGAGAGCGCCGAGGAGCATGTCGCCGGCCGCGCCGGCGAAGGCGTCCACGTAGATGAGCGTCATGCGGTTCCCCTGCGGGTGCGTAGGTTCACGGGTCGCGGGCGGCGGCCCGGGCGGCCTTCTCTGCCAGTTCGGTTACGGCCTCGTTGTACGCGTCGGGGCCGAAGACGACCTCCCGGACGTAGACGAGATCGTCGAGCGTATCGCCCAGGGGCCCCTTCTGGCGTTTGTGGAGGACGAAGCGTTCGCGCTTGCCATTGTGTTCTACGTACAGCGGCTGGCCCAGGATGTGGCCGACAATCTCGTGCCCGTTCCGCAAGGTCAGCCGCCACTTCAGCATCCGGACGGGATACGACTTGCCGGTGTAAACTTTCTCTGTGCTGCCGGCTTCCTTGAACCGCCACTGGTTGTCCATGCGTGCCCACTCGACGACCGCCTCTATGCTCTCGAGGGCGGGCACGGGGACGTACTCGTAGATTTGGCGCTCGAGGTTGTAGACCTTCAGCCGCTTGGCCCGCGTGGTGTAGATGTGACCGGGCACCTTCAGGCCGCTGGAGAGTTCTGCATAACCAGGGACGGCGTCCTGCCGGCGAGGTGCCGCCCGCGCGGCCTGGCCGAACGGCGACGCGGCGTCCCGGCCGGCCTCGTCCTCCGGCTCGACGAGCTGGATGTCCGGCTCGCCGGCGCAGACCGGCGGTGCAGCCGCCAGGAGCAGCATCGCCGCCAGGCACGCGGTTATTGCCACGTCCTCTGGGCAGGCGGGTCGCATATCGTCCTCTCCCGGGAGGCGGCGCTTGACACGCCGCCCCGCCGCTTCCATACTACGCCGCATGAACCGCATCGGCATCCTCGGCGGGACGTTCGACCCGATTCACCTCGGCCATCTTATCCCGGCCGTTTACGCTTTCAACCATCTTCGGCTGGACCGGTTGCTGCTGATTCCGGCCGCGGCGCCGGTGCACCGTCCGCGGCACCGTCCGGCGCCGGCGGCGGACCGGCTGCACATGTGCCGGCTGGCGGCGGCGTCGCTGCCGGGGCTGGAGGCCTCGGCCGTGGAGGTCGAGCGCGAGGAGCCCTCCTACACGGTTCTGACGCTTCGGCGGCTGCGGGATTCGGTCGGCCCGGACGACGAACTCGTCCTCCTGGTGGGCGAGGACAACCTGCCCACGCTGCACACGTGGCGGGAGGTGGCGGAGGTTTTCCGCCTCGCGACCCTCGCCCTGTTGCCGCGCCCCGGCTGCGAGGGGGCGGACCTTTCGCCCCTGCGTGCGGCCGTCGGCGACGAAGCCGTGGCCGGGTTTCTTTCCCGCCGGGTGCCGGCACCGGAGGCCCCCGTCAGCGCGACGGAGATTCGGGCCCGCAGGCGGCGGCGGGAGTCCATCACCGGCCTGGTGCCCGCCAGCGTGGCCGCCTACGTCGCCGAGGCCGGCCTGTACGCGCCCGACGCGGGTGACGGTCGCTGAGGTGTATCCC
Organism: uncultured Anaerolineales bacterium; assembly: GCA_964577175.1. GTDB lineage: Bacteria > Planctomycetota > Phycisphaerae > FEN-1346 > FEN-1346 > BS750m-G62. The sequence continues at coordinate 36,205 of CAZNYC010000019.1, read as the reverse complement.
CCGCCCCCCCTGAGTGCTTTTTGGCGGCGAGGTGTTCCACGTGGAACGCCATGGTGCCGAAGACCCGCGGCGGCGCGTTTGTTCCACGTGAAACACCCCCCTAGTCCAGCCGCTCCAGGATCCGTTCGAGGTCGTCCCGGCTGTAGAACTGAATGACGATGCGCCCGGTATCCGGCTTCTTACCGGGTTCGACGGCGACTTTCGTCCCCAGGACCTCGCGGAGCCGTGCCTCCAGGTCGCGGACTTCGGGGCTCTTCGCGGGCGCACGGTGCCGCGTTTTCGGTTCCGCGCCGCTCCCGGAGGCCAAGGCCTCGACCTGCCGGACGGAGAGGTCGTTGCGCACGGCTTTCTCGGCCAGTCGTATCTGCGCCTTGGCCCCCTCGACGGCCAGGATGGCGCGCGCGTGGCCCATCGCCAGCAGCCGCTCGCGGACCATCCGCTGGACCTCGGCCGGCAGGTCCAGCAGTCGGATCATGTTGGCGACGGTGCTGCGGTCCAGGCCGAGCCGCTCCGCCGCCGCCGACTGCGTCCGGCCCGTGGACGAAAGATATGCCTGAAAACTCTCCGCCTTCTCGATCGGGTCCAGGTCCTGCCGCTGGAGGTTTTCCACGAGGGCCAGCTCGAGCATCTGCTCGTCCGGCACGTCGCGGACGACGACGGGGACCTCGGCCAGACCGGCGGTCCGGGCGGCGCGCAGGCGGCGTTCGCCGGCCACGAGTTCGTACCGGTCGCCCCGCGGACGGACGACGAGCGGCTGGAGAATGCCATGCTCGCGGATCGAGGCCGCCAGATGCTCCAGTTCCGCCTCGTCCACGTCCTGGCGAGGCTGATGGGGGTTCGGGTCCACGCGGTCCACCGCGACGGTGGTGGTCGGCCCGGCGGGCTCGGCCACCTGGGCGGTGGGGGCGGGGGGCTTCGCCTTCAACAGGCCGTCGAGGCCCCTTCCGAGTCGGCTCCTGGCCATGGGTTGCTCCTTCGGGCGATGCGGCGTCTCCGTTTTTCCCCACGCGGGAGAGGGCGTTTAAGGCACGATGGCGCGGTCGAGGACCTCGAGTGTCAGGCCGACGTATCCGCGCGCCCCCGGGGACCGGGGGGCGTAATCGATGACGCTCCGGCAATGGCTGGGGGCCTCCGAAACGGCCGGGTCCCGCGGGATGACCGCCCCGAAGACGGGCTGGTCGAGTTTATCGCGAACCTCGGTCTCCACCTCCCGGGCCAAGGCCGCGGTCGAATCATACATCGTCAGGACGATGCCGGCGACGGCGAGGCGCGGGTTCGACGCCCCGGCCGCGTCCACGGCCCGCAGCAACTGGACGAGGCCTTCCAGGGGATAGTACTCGCATTGGATCGGGACGAGGACGCCGTCCGCCGCCGCCAGGGCGGCCTGGGTCAGCGGGCCGAGCGACGGCGGGCAGTCGATGAGGACGGGGTCGAACCGGCCGGCCTCGACGGCGGCGAGGCCGTCGCGCAGGTCGGCGGCGCGCGGCAGGCCGCGGTCCGAGCGGGACTGGAGATCGTATCCCGCCGGGACCGTCCATACGCCCGGCCAGGCGGTCTCGGAGATGCCCTTGGCCAGGGCGGGCCCGCTGAAGACGGGGCTTTCCGCGAGGGGCTCGAGGCCCAGGCCGCTGGTCGCGTTCGCCTGGGGATCGAGGTCCACGACGAGGACGCGCCGGCCGGCAAGCGCCAAACCGTGGGCCAGCGACGTGGCGGTCGTCGTCTTGCCGACGCCGCCTTTCTGATTGGCCACGGCCAGGATGGTCGGCACGGGTTCCTCCGCAAAGCCCATTCTGCCGCGCGGATGCCGCAGGTCAACCGAAAAAGCCGTTGTGGACGGGGCAGGGCGGGTCTATAATCGACCGTGCGCTTGAGGGAAGGGGCACAAGGATGGAGACGGTACGGCGGCACGCGTGGTTCAGCGGCACGGTGCAGGGCGTCGGGTTCCGGTTCACGACGCGTCGGCTGGCGCGGAGCCGGGAGGTGAGCGGGTTCGCCAAGAACCTGGCGGACGGCCGGGTGGAGGTCGTGGCCGAAGGACCGGCCGACGAGGTGAAGGGGTTCCTCTCGGACGTTCGGGAGGCGATGGCGTCGTACATCCGCGACGCCGAGATCGAGGACGAGGAAGCCACGGGCGAGTTCGACGGGTTCGGCGTGGCGTTCTAGGGGCAGGCCGGTGCGAGCGCTTGCGGGCATTGCGTTGACGACGTTGCGGGAGACGACCCGGCAGCCGTTCTACTACCTCCTGCTGGCGGTGGGCGCGGCGGCGCTGGTGATCACCCTATGGCTTCCCCTATTTACATTTCATAGTGATACGGAGATGTACAAGGACCTTGGCCTGTCTTTCGTGCTGGTGTTCGTGATGCTGGTGGGGCTGCTGGCGGCCGCAACGGGCGTGGCGCGCGAGGTGGAGGACAAGACCGCCCACACCATCCTCGCCAAGGCCGGCGTGCGCTGGACGTTCATCCTGGCCAAGTACCTCGGCGCGATGGGAGCCGTGCTGCTCGCCGTCGCGGGGCTCGGGGGTGTTCTGGTCGTCTGTGTCTACTACCGGGTGGAACTCGACGCGGGGGTTCTCGATCGGCCGTACACGATCGGCGGCATCGGGGCCGAGGTCGAGGCGTTCTGGTGGCGGCGGGTCCACCAGGCGCTGACCGTCGTGCCGGGCCTGGTGCTGGTGGCGATGCAGGTGGGGGTGCTGTCGGCGGTGGCGACGGCCTTGTCGGCCCGGTTCTCGGTGGCGGCGAGCGTGGCGCTGGCGCTCGGCGTGTTCGTCGTCGGGCACCTGACGGTCTTCCTGGAACACGCGGCGCGGACGGCCGCCACGGGGACGCGCGTGGCGGCCGAGGTCGTCCTGACCCTGGTGCCCTTCCTGGAGATCTTTAACCTCAATCGGTACCTCAGCCACACGATGCTGACGCCGTTCGACGCCGGGTCGCCCGGGGCTGAGGCGTGGGCGGACACGTGGATCCAGGTGGGCCTGTCGGCGGTGTACGCGGCGGCGTACGCGGCGGCGGCGTTGGCTGTGGGGGCCCTGCTGTTCCGGCGGCGGTCGCTTTCGTAGAGCCTGCCCGGCGGGCACCGCGCGGTATAAGCCAGGGCGACCCCCACGGGGGATGAGGATGCCCCTGAAAGGTTCGTGAGAGCACGGGTTTTTTGGGGTCAAGTTTCCCGGCGGGTGCTCGATAATGACGGTGAAGTCCCATCCCAGCGCTTGGGCCGCCCGGGACGGATCCCGGGCGGCCCGCTTTATGCGCCGGGCTACGGCCCGCCGCGGGTGGCACCGGCGGAGGAGCCGGCAGTGCGTTTCGAGGTCCGCGCGCACTGGCGGGTAAGCAGCCAGTGGCAACCGGGCCGCGGGCCGCGGGTGCACCGGCGACGGAACCTTCCCCGGAAGCCCTTGTCCAGAAAAAGGTTGACGCCGCGAGCGGCCTTGCTACCTTACGTCGTGTCCAGGTTCTGTTGCGCGCGGAGGCCGCCGGCGTCGGTGGCGCCGACGGGCGTGTCGCTGGACGAGGGGCGCCCGGTCCGGGGGACGCATGGCCGCCGCCCCTGGCCGGACGCCGGTCACAGCAAGCGGCCCCGGAGAAAGGGGGCACCGCGGTGGGCAAGCGCGAACCGAGGCAGCCGCCGACCGAGGCCCAGGCCGACACGCCGGTCGGGCGGTTCGTCGCCGGCCTGACGGAGGAGGAGGTGATGCTCGTCCGTCTCCGCGATGAACTCTACGACGGGCGGTGGGACGCCATGCTGGCCGACCTGAACGACCGGCTCCAGGGCAAGCCGTACGTCTTCAAACTCGCCCACCGGATTCAGGACGACATCGAGCGGATCGAGCGGCTGAACCGTTTCGAGCGGCAGAACGACGTCAACCTGGCCGAGTACCTCTAGCACGAGAGGGCAGGACGTGGAGCCAAGGATGAACGGACGACGCAGGTGGATGGTCCCGGCGGCCGTGGTCGTCGGGCTGGCCGCCGTCCTCGCGGGCGGCTGCGCGCAGTGGGGCGCGGGCGAGGAGGACGCGGTGCCCCCGCCGCCGCTGGCGCCGGCGTTGCTGGCCACCAATGCGATGGCCGTCCAGTGGCAGAGCAAGGTCTCGCTGGGGCCGAACACCCACGTCGTGGACCTGTGGGTCCGCGGGGGCTACGTGGTGGCCCATGGGTCGGACCACCGGGTGTACGTGCTGGACGCCGAGTCCGGGCTCCGGCTGTGGTCGGTGGACCTGGCCGATGACCACGAAACGCTCTGGCCCCCCGCGGCGCATCGGGGACGCCTATGGTTCGTGACGACGACGCGGCTACTGGGCTTCGAGGGGGCCGACGGCACGAACATCGTGGAGGAGGTGCTGCATACGGCCGCGGGTCCGGGCCCCGCCGCAGAAGGGCCGGAGGTCGAGATCCCCGAGGAGGAAGAGGAGGCCGAGGCCGGCCGGTCGCCCGCCCTTTGGCCGGGCTCGGCCGAGACCCGGCGCCGGGTGACCGCCGAAATCAGCCGCATCGAAGGCCGCGAGAGCAAAATGGCCCGGGTCCTTGCGGCCGAGCAGGAGGCCATCGCCCTGGACTTCGCGCCGTCCGGGTCGCCCGCCTGCGACGGGTCCCACGTCTTCGTGCCGGACGCCAAAGGCTGGCTCCAGGCGGTCAGCATCCGGCCGGACCTCGTCTCCTGGGGCCGGTGGACCAGCGGGGCGCTCACCGCCGGGCCGGTCGTCGACGCCGCCCGCGTCTACTTCGCCGGCCACAACGGCATCGTGTACGCCTCGGCGCAGAACATGCGGCGGATCGTGTGGCAGTACCAGACGGAAGGCGCCGTCCGCGCCGACCTCCGTATGACCGACACCGGCATGGTTCTCGTCGGCAGTACCGACTACAGCCTCTATGCGTTCAACGGAGCGAGCGGCGCCCTGGAGTGGGACGCTCTGCCCAACCGCCGGTACAACGCGGGCGAGCCCATCCGCAAACCGCCGTACACTTTCGGCGAGCAGGTCTTCCTGTTTACCCAGGGCGCCGGCCTGACCGTGCTCGATACGAGCACCGGCAAGGTCCAGTGGCAATTGCCGGAGGGCGTCGATCTCGTGACCGCCGACGCCGATACGGTGTACGTGCTCGGTCAGGGCCACGACCTGATCGCCATCGACCGTGCGAGCGGCAAGGTGCGCTTCGCCATTCCGCTGCGGGGAGGGACGCGCATCGGGATCAACGAGACGGGGACCGGCCTGTTGTACTTCGCCTCGCCCGACGGTCACGTGTGGGCGCTGACCCGCAATACCGAGGCCGAAACGCCGGCCGACGGGGCCCCGGCGGCCGGAGCTGCCGCTCCCGCCATGTAGCGCGAATCGTCGAACGCCTCGCGCCGACGCCGGCCCGGCTGGGAACCGGCGTCGGGCCGGGCAGACGGCACCGGCCGAGGGGGGCTCCGGCCTCCAGGACTGACCGCCGAGGAACGCACCGTGCGGCTGGGTGTGTGCACGTCATGTTTCGGAGACGTTCGCCTGCCGGAGGTCCTCCGGTGGGCCGGCACGGCCGGATTCGCCGCCGTCGACCTTCCCGCGCCGCCCGTCCGTGGCGCCGAGACCTGGCATCACGGCAGCGCCGTGATCGTCGCGAAACTCGACGGTCCCGGCCGGGACGCCTTCGTCTCGGCCCTGGAATCGGCCGGCCTGGAGGCCGCTTGCCTCGCCTGCGACGTTTCTCTCCTCGACGCCGACCCCGACCGGGCGGACCGGGCCCTGAAGCACCTGGACCGCGTCGTCGAGATGGCCGGCGTCCTCGGCGTGCCGGTGGTGCGGGTGCCGATCCTGCGGTCGCCCGGGATGGCGCCCGGCGACGCGATTGCGGAGGTGGCTCGCCGCCTGGACCCCGCCCTCGCGACGGCCCAGGCGGGGGGTGTCCGCCTCGCGGTCGACACCGGGCCCCATCTCGGCCGCGACCAGGCCGACGTGCCCGCCGCGGCCGCGTTCTGCCCGGAACTGTGGGAAAAACTCTTCACGCACGTCCGCTCCGAGGCGGTCGGCCTGGCCCTCGACCCCGGGCCGCTCCTGTGGCAGGGCATCGACCCGGTCTCGGCCCTGACGGACTACGCCGAGAAGGTGTTCCACGTGCCCGCCCGCGACGCCGAGACGATGGCCCTCAGGCGGCAGGACTGCGGGATTCTGCGCCCCGCCGGCGGCTGGTGGCGGTACCGCCTGCCGGGCCTCGGCGAGGTGGACTGGCGCCGCTTCCTCGACCGGGCCCGGGAACTGGGGGTCGCGGGGACGCTGGCCGTCGACCACGCCGATGCGACGTATCGGGCGAATCTCGATGCGATCAAGTCGGGCCTGGCCCTTTCCCGCCGGCTGTTGGCGCAGTGGTTGGCGTGAGCGGCACAACAGTCGCCTTGCGAAAGGGGCAACGTCGGATTAGACTGTGTGTCAGATTAGACATAGACTCGAACCGGTGCCCCTGCGAGGGGAAACCCTTGGCTTTCCAGTTGACTTCAAGACCGCCGACGCCTGCGAAGAACGGCCAGAGGAACAAACTCGCCCCAGAGGACCGGCCCGTCCACGATTGGTACCGGTTCGTTCTGTCGTTTCCGCCCCACCTCGTTCGGGATTACCTCGACCGTTTCGGAGTGGACACGAATCAGACGGTCCTCGACCCGTTCTGTGGCACAGGAACCACACTAGTCGAGTGCAAGAAACTCGGCATCGCGAGCGTTGGCGTTGAAGCGCATCCAATGCCGCACTTCGCCAGTACGGTGAAGACCGACTGGGACCTCGATGCCGAAGCACTTCTTGAAGACGCGGAGAAGGTCGCCGCCGATGCGAGCGACCGAATCAGGCGGCTCGGCGTAGAATCGGATGATGACGAAGCCCTGCGCAGGCTCCCGCCGGAAAGCCACCGTCTGCTCCTGAAGAACTCGATCAGTCCGATACCACTCCACAAGTCGCTTCTTCTGCGCCAGAAGATACACGAGGTTGCCAGCACGAGGCACCAAAGCCATGGCCTGCTCGCCTTGGCCAAGGCCCTCGTAAATGATATCGGCAACCTTCATTTCGGGCCCGAAGTGGGCGTTCGAGGATGGAAAGAGGACGCTCCTGTCGTCGCTAGTTGGCTGAAGTGCATGAGGTGGATGGTTGAGGATCTTCGGCGCTTTGAGGATATGAGGCACGTCCCCTCTAAGGCCATTCGGCAAGACAGCAGAGAGAAAGCCACCGCTCTCAAGCCCTGTTCGATTGACGCTGTGATTACTTCGCCTCCCTATCCAAACGAGAAAGACTATACCAGGACGACCCGGCTGGAATCGGTCGTACTCGGTTTCGTGGACAACCGCAAGGCACTGCGCCACCTCAAACAAGGGCTATTGCGCTCCAACACGCGGAACGTCTACAAGGCCGACGAAGATGACCACTGGGCCGAGGGCTTCCCGGAGATCCAGAGGATTGCCCAGGCAATCGAGGAGCGACGGGTTGAACTTGGAAAGACAAGCGGTTTCGAGCGGCTGTACCACCGCGTGACCAAGTTGTACTTCGGTGGCATGGTACGACACTTCGAGCAGTTGAAGACCGTGCTTCGCCCTGGGGCCAGACTCGCGTACGTCGTCGGTGATCAGGCTTCGTACCTGCGAATCATGATTCGAACGGGGGAACTGCTGGCAGGAATTGCCGAGTCCTTGGGATACGAGGTCGTGGGCAGGGACCTGTTCAGGACGCGATTGGCCACCGCCACCGGCGAGCAGTTGCGTGAGGAGACCCTCGTCCTGCGTTGGCCGGGGAGGGCCACGTAACCATGGCCGACCAAAGCACTTATGACAAGATCATTCAGCACGTTTTCCTTGCTCATTACGAGAGCGGTGCCGAGGAATTGCCGTTCGACCGAAGCGAACTCGCCGACGTTGCCAGGGAACTGGGCCTTGCCCTGCCCAAGAACCTCGGGGATATCATCTACTCCTACAGGTACCGAAGAGATCTGCCTGAAGCCGTTCGAGAGTGCGCCCCCCACGGCAAGAGATGGATCATTCGCCCTGCCGGCATAGGCAAGTACTGCTTCGCTGCCGTTCAAGTCATCGACATCGTGCCCAATGAAGCCCTGGCACAGACGAAGGTTCCCGACGCAACACCGGGCATCATCAACATGTACGCGCTGAACGACGAACAAGCGCTTCTTGCGAAACTGCGTTATAACAGACTGTTGGACGTTTTCGCCGGAGTGGCCTGCTATTCGTTGCAGAACCACTTGCGAACAGCCGTGCCGGATATCGGCCAAATCGAGACCGACGAGGTTTACGTCGGCCTGAGCCGCAGCGGTGCTCATTACGTCTTCCCCGTCCAGGCCAAAGGAGAACACGAGCGCATCAGCGTTGTCCAGATTGAACAGGACTTCGCGATGTGCCAAAGCAAGTTCCCAAGCCTGATCTGCTGTCCCATTGCGGCTCAGTTCATGCAGAACAATCAAATTGCCCTTTTCGCTCTGGAGCAGACGGCCGAAGGCGTCCGCATTGCCGGCGAAATGCACTATCTGCTCGTTCCGCCGGACCAACTGTCCGGCGAGGAACTCGAAGCCTATCGCCTCCGAAAGGCAAACGGCGACTTGAACCTCTAGGCCCCACGCAACAAGCCGTTTCCTCGCGGCGTGTGCGGAGACCCGCCGCGCAGCGGCCTGAAAACGTGCGAGGGGCGCGGCGGGTGCGGAAACCCGCCGCGCACTGACGCTGAAGCAAAGCCCCATGACCACCGTCCGCGACATCCTGGCCGCCGTCGACGGCCTCGCCCCGTTTCGCCTGGCCGAGGCGTGGGACAACGTCGGCCTGCTGCTGGGCGACTCAGGCGCCGAGGTCCGGCGGGTGCTCGTCGCCCTCGACGTCACCGAGGCCGTCTGCGACGAGGCCCACGCCACCGGGGCCGACGCCGTCCTTGCCCATCATCCGCTCATCTTCCAACCGGTGGACCGTCTGACGGCGGGGACGGTCCCCGGCCGCCTGGCCCTGCGTCTGGCGCGGGCGGGACGGGCCGTCATCGCCGCCCACACGAACCTCGATGCGGCCGCCGGCGGCCTGTGCGATTGTCTGGCCGAGATCATCGGCCTGACGCAGACCGAACCGCTCGATCCCGCGCCCTCGCTGCGGCGGTACAAAGTGGTGGTCTACGCCCCGGAAGACGCCCTGGAGGCCGTGGCCGCGGCCGCCTTCGCCGCCGGGGCAGGGCGGGTCGGCGACTACACGGAGGTGGCGTTCGAGGCGGCCGGCACGGGCCGGTTCCGGCCGGGGCAGGGGGCCCGGCCCGCCGAGGGCGAGGTCGGCAAGGCCAACCGCGTCGCGGAACGCCGCCTCGAAACGGTCGCGGGGGAAGCGGACCTCGGGGCGGTGCTGGCGGCCGTCGTCCGGGCCCATCCGTACGAGGAACCGGTCGTCGACTGCTACCGTCTGGACGTGGCGTCGGTCGGCTCGCCGCCGGGGCAGGGGGGCGGGGCGGGCGCCGGGCTCGGCCGCGTAGGTCCGATAAAACATTCCAGAACGCTCGGCGACCTCGCCGATAAGACCAGAGAGGCGTTAGGCTGCGAGAGCATTCGCCTGGCCGGCGACCCGGCGGCGCCCATCGAGCGCGCCGCGGTCCTGACGGGCTCCGGCGGCGGGATGGGCCAGGCCCTCCGCCGCGCGGGCGCCGACGCCTACGTCACGGGCGAAATGAAGTACCACGACCTGTCGGCCCTTGCAGCCGACGGCATCGGCGTTATCCTGGGTGGCCACTGGCGGACGGAGCGAGCGGCCCTGGCGGCCTGGACGCCGCGCCTGGCCGAGGCGGTGGACGTGGAGGTCCGCCTCGCCGAGCGGGAACGCGATCCGGCGGTGTGGCGGTAAGGGCGGCCCGGCCCGAGCATTGTCATTCTGAGGAGCCCGTAAGGGCGACGAAGAATCTCGCCGTGGCCGTTGTCGTTCGCCGTTTCGCCGTGTGGCCCGGCCGGCTTGTCCGGCCGGGGAACGGGCAACGGCGAACGGTAAAGGTGTCAGGCGCCTTGACAAACAGCCTGAAGGTGCCAGACACCAAACGGCAAAGCGGCGCCCGCCCCGCCGCACTCCAAAGCGCGGCAAGCGTTACGGACGCATCAGGCACGGGACGATAGATGTCAGCACAAGCCTATCTGTACCCATTGGCGAGCGGGAGCCAGGGCAACGCGCTCCTGGCCGGGGCAAACGGGACGCGCATCCTCGTCGACGCCGGTCTCGGCCGGCGGCGGCTGACGGCCGCCCTCGCCGACGTGGCCCTCGGTCCCCGCGACATCGGCGCCGTCTTCATCACCCACACGCACGGCGACCATTTCCGGTCCTCGGCCGTCGGTTTCTGCCTCGCGGGGAACGTGCCGGTGTACGCGGCCGCGGAGAACCTCGATCATCTGGAACGGTCGCGGCGGGGCTTTGCGAAACTCGTCGACGCCGGCCTCGCCCGGCCCATCGACGGCGAGGCGGTCACCGTGGGGCAGGTCACCGTCGAGGCGTTCCCCGTGCCGCACGATTCCCCCGGCGTCTGTCACGGGTTCCGGCTGACGCTGGGTCGGGGGCGCGGCCGGCGGCGGGCCACCGTCGCGACGGACCTCGGGCACCTGCCGGTGGGGGCGGCCGGCCATTTCCTCGACGCCGACGCCGTCGTGCTGGAATCGAACCACGACCCGGATATGCTGCGGGCCAGCGGCCGGCCGGCCGATCTCATCGACCGCATCGCCGGCCCGAACGGGCACCTCTCCAACGGGGCCGCCGCCGAGGCCCTGGCCGGAGTCGTCGGCCGAAGCCGGCCCGGCCGCGTGCAGAACGTGGTCCTCGCGCACCTGTCGCGGGATTGCAACACGGCCCGGATGGCCCTGGAGGCCCAGGCGTTTCTGGCCCGTCGCCCCGGCGACCGGCTGCGCCTCTTCGCGGCGGCCCAGCACACCCCCGGGCCGCGGATTGGGCTTTAGCACTACAACGCTAACTCGTGCGCGGCGGGTCTCCGCACCCGCCGCGCAGCCCTGAAAAGGCCGTTTCGAGCGCGGTGGGTGCGAAGAGTAACCGCGCCAATGGCCGACTTAGCGTTGTCGTGTTAGGGGCTGCGAAGGGAGCGATGCCGGGCTCTTGGCCGGCCCGGAGGAACTGAACGCTTGCCCTCCATCTCCTTTCGGATAAGATGATACGTGGGCCCCGCGAAGGGAGGAATGGGCTATGACGCGCGAATGCTACATCAAATGCCGCGTCGCCGAAGGCATGTTCAGCGACGAGGTGACGGTGTATTTCGAGACGGTCGATCCATCCTCCGGCCACCGGTCCGCGGCGAGCAGCATTGTGCCCAAGCGTCTTATCCGCAGGGACGAAGAGGGCGCCGACCGCGGCAGACTGCGGGCCACCTGCATCGGGCAGACAGAGGACAAGGCATCGGTCGTCCTGCCGCAATCGACGCTCGAGAACGGCCCGTGCGTGGTCGTGCCCGCCGACGAGGTCGTTCCCGCGTAAGCCGCCATGATCTTATCCAACGTCGATATTCTGAACGCGTTGAAGGAGAGAAGGCTTATCATCGATCCGCCCCCGCCTGCTGAGAGTTTCTCGACTTCCCCCGTAGACCTTCACGTCGGAGATGAATTCAAGTGCGGATTCAACTTTGAAACGCAACAACCCCCCAAGCCCCTGGAGCCCCGTCGCGTCGGCGTCGGCCTCACCCGGCGGCCCGAAGGGCTCCGGGCCGACGCCGAGGCGGCGGGGCGAAAGGGGCCCCTGGCAGCCTCGGAGCCGAGGCAGAGGCCCTCAAACGCCACAAGCCGTCGTTTCGCTTGTTGCGTTTCAAAGTTGAATCCGCAAAGCGATGGAAGGCCACGCCGCAGGGCGCGGACCTGAGTATCAACCTATCGCAGGTTCGGATCCCGCAGTACGGCGGTTTCGTTGAACCGGTTTCTCCGGACCAGGACGGCCTGGTGGCGGTGCCAAGGGACGGCTTCCTCCTGGCCAAGACGCTGGAGACGATCCGTCTGCCCGTCGAGAGTTGCCTGGCGGCCCGCGTCGAAGGACGGAGCAGTTTCGCCAGTCTCGGCCTGGCGGTTCACATCACCGCGCCCACTGTGCACGCCGGGTTCGAGGGCCCGATCGTGCTGGAGATCAAAAACCTCGGCCCGTTGACGCTGAAACTCGAACCGGGCAAGACGGCCATCTGCCAGATGATCTTCGAGCAGGTCAGTTCCGAACCCGAGGGCCCCCTCACGACGGATTTCCAGGGGCAGCGTACGGTACTCGGCGGGTGATCTGCCGACGGGGCCGGGGCGATGCCTGAGACGCGCGCTCCGCCGTGTACGCCCCCGGGCCCGCGGCTGTGTCGCGCCTACCGCGACCGCTTCTTGCCGCGGCGTTTGCGTTTGTCCTTCTTGCGTTTGGAGCGTTGGCGTTTCTTCTTCTGCGGGCCGAAGAGGTCGATCTGCGACATCTGCTGGGCCATCGCCGCCCGGCCCTTGCCGAATATGCCCTGGCCCTGCATCTGTTTCATCATGTCGCGCACCTGGCCGAACGACTTGACGAGGCTGGATACGTCCTGCGGGTCCATGCCGGCCCCGCGCGCGATGCGCCGCCGGCGGGAGGCGTCGATGCGATCGGGTTTCTGGCGTTCCTCGGGGGTCATCGAATTGATGATCGCCTCGGTCTGGTCGAGTTCCCGCTCGTCCACGGGCAGGTCCTTCATGGCCGAGCCCATCCCGGGGATCATGGCCATGATGTCCTTGAGCGGCCCCATCTTGCGCATCTGGCGGATCTGGCCGAGGAAATCGTCGAGGCCGAACTCGGCCTTGCGCAGTTTCTCCTGCATGCGTGCGGCCTGTTCCTCGTCCACCGTCTGCTGGGCCTTCTCCACCAGGCTCACGACGTCGCCCATGCCGAGGATGCGCCCCGCCATCCGGTCCGGGTGGAACGGTTCCAGCCGGTCGAGTTTCTCGCCCGTGCCGACGAACGTGATGGGCTTGCCGGTGACGGCCTTCACCGAGAGGGCCGCCCCGCCGCGCGCGTCGCCGTCCAGTTTCGTCAGGATCACGCCGTCCAGTTCCAGGGCCTCGTTGAACTGCTCGGCGCTGGTGACGGCGTCCTGGCCGGTCATGGCGTCGCAGACGAGGTACACCTGGTCGGGCTTGATGCGTTTGGCGATGTCCTTGATCTCGGCCATCATGGCGTGGTCGATGTGCAGGCGGCCGGCCGTGTCGACGATGACGACGTCGGCCCCCTCGCTCTTGGCGCTTTTGACGCCGTTTCGCGCGATGTCGACCGGGTCGCCGAGCCCCTCGCTGTAGACGGGCACGCCGGCCTGGGAGCCGACGATCATGAGTTGCTCGACGGCGGCGGGGCGGTGGCAGTCGCACGCCACCAGCATCGGCCGGTGCCCGTCGTTCTGTACGACCTTCGCCAGTTTCCCGGAGGTCGTCGTCTTGCCGGACCCCTGCAGGCCGGCCATCAGGATGACGGTGGGCGGCTTCGAGGCGTAGGGAATCCGCGGGTCCACCGGCCCCATCATCTCGACGAGTTCGTCGTGAATACATTTGATGAAGACCTGGTCCGGCCGGAGGGTCTTCAGCACCTTCTGGCCGACGGCCTTTTCGCGGACCTGCTCGACGAATTCGCGGGCCACGTTGTAGTTGACGTCGGCCTCCAGGAGCGCCGTGCGGACCTCGCGGAGGGCGTCCTGGATGTTCTTCTCCGAGAGGCGGCCGCGGCCGGAGAGGTTCCGGACCACGTTGTTGAGTTTCTCGCTCAGGCTTTCGAACATGGGGACTTCCTGTCTGGGGCGTTTTGTGGGTGGGTCTGGCGCGCCGATCTCGCAGGTGCCACGGGTTGCTTGTCAACCCGTGCGCCACGCTCCGGAGGCACCGATTGACAGGCAATCGGTGGCACCCGGCGCCGCGGGCTCGAACGGCACCCGCGGCACACCTCAGTGTATCAGAAGGGGAGCGGTGAAGAAAGGCCGGCGCCGCCGCACTCACTCCAGCGGGTCGAACACCCGCCACGTCAGCCGGTGCGGCACGTAATACCGATGACGCAGATACCGCAGCCGCCGGAGGTGCTCGTCCGCCGTCACGGGGTAGGACGTCATGAGGCAGACGGCCGCCTCCAGCGTGTGGTAGCCGGCGGCCCAGCCGATCCAGGTCTCGGAATCGACGCGGGGCTCGGCGGCCTGCTGAAGGCGGCCGACGAGGGCGGCGAGGGCGTCCGGTTCCCCGCCGGCGTCGGCGGACCGCGTCCGGTGCTTGGCTGCCAGCACCGTGCAGTAGATGTCGTCCCAGGTACCGAGACGGGCGGCGGTGCCGCGGTTCCAGCCGCGGGTGGCCCCGTACGTCTTCATGAGCGCGGCCAGCCGGTGGTCCATGGCCGCCACGTACGCCTTCCACGGCTTCGGGGGGATGGCGAACGGGTCCAGGCCGGCCGGGTCCACCTCGGCCAGGCCCCCCGTCTCGGCGATCGCCCGGTGCCGCAGCACCGTGAACATCGGCGCCGCCGCGAGCGTCGACTCCAGGTACTGCGGATTGCCCTGGGCGGCGGAGGCGAAGTTGCGGTTCAGGTTCTCGGCGAACCGGGCGGCGGCCGACCGGTACGCCCCGCCCGAGAGGCGCATGGCCACGGCCGTGTGCGACTTGTCCGGCAGCCGCAGACGCGCCAGGCCGTCCACGGACGAGAGGTACAGGTCGAACGCGCGGCGGTCCTCGCGGTGCTCTTTCGAGGGGGCCAGGACAAAGGGCTCGATCCGCTTCCGGAGGGCGTCGGCGAACGCCTTGGCCCGCTCGCCCATCAGGCTCCCGGCCGCGTGGATGACCCGGCCGGCCCGCTCGATGCGGTCCAGGTCCTTGGCGTATGCGGCCGTCTCGGCGGCCCGGCGGCGGAGCAGGGCGGTGTCGGCCGGCGGGTTGACGCCGAGGTCGGCGGCCGCCTCGACCAGCGCCGCGGCCGTCTGCGCATGCAGCGAGGCGCAGTGCGGGTCGATGCCTTCGGGCGGCTCGGCCTCCGCCCGGCGGATCGCCCGGATCGTCGCCTCCACGTCCTCCACGAAATACACGCGATGCTTCCCGCCTTCCTTGCCGGGGAAGGCGCTTCGCGGCATGGCGCGGAGCCGGAGCAGGCCCCGGCCGGCCTCGGCCGTCAGCGACGAGGCGTCCAGGATTCTCAGCAGCCCGTCGCTGCCCGCGATGCCCAGCAGCCGACGGTACATGCGCTCGCGGTACGCCGGCTTCTCCAGGTACTCCAGCGCCTCGGTAATCTGCTCCTGCCGGTCGGTCACGTGTTCGGGCCGGGCCGTGCGGCTGGCGAGGAGATCGCGGATGTAGACGGCGGTGCGCGTGACGACCTCGAGCAGGCGGCGGGCCTGGCGGCGTGCCCGGGGCACCTTGAGCCCCTGGCCGGCGGTGGCGAGGAGGGCCGAGAGGTCGTCGCGGATCGCCTGCCAGGCCGGCGCCTCGATCCCCGCCAGCACGGCCTCCGCCTTCGCCAGGGCCGCCCGATGGGCCTCCGTCAGACCGGGCTGCTCCTCCGGCGGCAGGACGACCGGCCCCGTGGGGCCGGCGGCGTCGAGGGCCGAGGCCGACCGGTGCACGTCGGCCAGGGCGTCGATGAACGCGACGAGGGCCGCCTGCTGGGCGGTGCGGCCGTCTTCCGTGGTCCGGTCCGCCGCGTGCGCCCGCCCGGCGGCCGCCACCAGGTGGCCGAGACCGTCCTGGAGGAGCGCGAGGGCCCGGGTCCGGCCGTCGGCACCGTCGTTCGAGCCCGGGGCGGATGCATCGGGATGCGTTCGCTCATCCGCGGCCTCATCGCCTGCACCGGACGCGGGCGCGCCGCCCTCGTCGGGCGCATCGTCCTCGTCGTCCCCGCCCGACCAGTATCCCTGCGGGGCGGGGCCGGCGGGGGTGTCGGGTGCGGCCGTGTCGCCATCGTCGGTCGCGGCGGGGTCGGCGCCGTCGTCGGCGGGCGGTTCGGCCTCGGCCGCTGCCGGCGGGGCGGCGTCCTTCTCCGGTGGCGGCAGGACGGGCCGACCGGCCGCCTTCAGGTGCCCGGCCGCCCGGCCGAGCAGGCCTTCCAGGTCCGGCATGTGCGTGGCGATCGACGTGCCGACGAAGTCGAAACGGTACCGGTCCACGCCGTCCGCATCGACCCAGCCGCGCGCCAGGCCCACCGCCGCCATCTGCCGGAGCGGCAGGCGGAACCGACCTGCCTTGGCGTCCGCGGCGGCGGTCGCCGCCTTCGTCCCGCCGGTCCGGCCGATGGCCTGCTCCAGGTTCCGCAGGACGGCGTCGTGCCACATCGCCTCGCAGGCGATGCGGCGGCCGGCGGCGTCGGTCGGACCGAGGCGGTGCTTGACCCACTCGATTTCCTCGCGGAGTTCCGCCCGCTCCTCTTGCCGGCGGGTGGTCCGCATCTTGACCACCAGCGAGGCCAGACGGTTGCTCAGGCGGACGGCGGGGTCCTCCGCTTTGGGGGCCGCCGGTAGCCCGGCCGACAGGCCCAGCACGGCGGCCGCCAGAACGGCCGCCCGGACGGTGTGTCGACGGACGTCGGACATGGTCGGATGGGCTCCCGGAACCGGCGAAGACGCGCTCAAGATTTTCAGCACCGGCCGGGCGGGCAAGTGTCGCGGAATCCGACGCCCTGCCCGGAGCGCGAAAACAACAATAGCGAACAGGGAACACCCAACACCCAATAACCAGGTGACCGGCACCGCGGCTCACGGACACCGGCCGCAGGCCGGTTCGTTTCAGTGTTGGATGCTCCGTGTTCCTTGTTCATGATGGTTGTTTTGGCGTTCCGCCCGCTTGATTGCCCTCCGCGGCCGCGCTATAATCCGGCCGGTTGCTGAGCCGCCGCTGAAGGATGCCGCCGATGACCGACCCGTCCCGCGACGCCGCCCGCCTGGCCGAGAGCCACTTCCGGGCCCACTACAACTGCTGCCAGTCGGTCCTGTGGGGCGTGACGGAGGCGCGGGGCCTGACGTGCCGGAGATGCATCCCGGCGGTCGCTTTGGCGATGGGGGGCGGCATCGGCCACACCGGCCGCGCCTGCGGCGCCCTGACGGGTGCCGTGATGGCCATCGGTTTCGCCGTCGACGCCGCCTTCGCCGACGTCCCCATCAGCGAACGGAAGGACCGGGCGAACCGGGCCGCCGGCGCGTTCGTCCATCGGTTCGAGGAGGAGTTCGGCACGCCCGACTGCGCCGTGCTCCTGGGGTTCTCCTGGGAAGAGCCGGACGCCGACGCCCGTTACCGCCGCGAGGGCGCCAAGGACGGCGTCTGCCTGCCGTGTGTCCGCTGGGCCGCCGCCGAGGCCGCCCGGCTCATCGACGGTCTGCCCGGGGCGTAACGGCCTGCCGGTGTGGCGCGGCCGGAAGAACGTGTGGCCCGGCCGGGAGAAGGTTCCGGGGCGGCCCAGCCTGTGCAGGGCCGCGTGTGTTCGCCGGCCGCCTTGGCGGCCGAGATCGAGACCGGGCAGAACGTCCGCCGCGCCGCGCACGCGGGGAGGCGAACGCAGACCCCGATGGCCAGGCGAAACCGGGGGACGAGGCGGCTCACCCCCGAGACCGGCGAGGACACCGTGCCCGACTACGTTCAATCCGTCCTGGCGCCCGACGGGAAGGTGGCCACCCGCCATCCCGCCTACGAGCACCGGCCGCAGCAACTCGAAATGGCCCGGGCGGTCGACGCCGCCTTCCGCGGCGGTCGGCACCTCCTCGTCGAGGCCGGGACGGGGGTCGGCAAATCGTTCGCGTACCTGGTGCCGGCCATCCGCGAGGCCGCCCGCCAGCGCCGCCGCACCGTCGTCTCCACGTACACGATCAGCCTCCAGGAACAACTCATCGAGAAGGACATTCCATTCCTCCTGGACGCCACCGGTGAGGACGTGACGGCGGTCCTCGTCAAGGGCCGGCGGAACTACGTGTGCCTGCGGCGGCTCCAGCGTGCGTGCGACCGGGCCGCGCGCCTCTTCGAGGCCGGCGCGTGGCGGAAGGAACTCCGCCGCATCGCCGACTGGGCCCTCGAGACCCGCGACGGCAGCCTGTCGGATCTCTCCCCCTCGCCGCACCCCGCCGTCTGGGACCGCGTCTGCGCCGAGGCCGGCAACTGCCGCGGACGCCGGTGCGAGCACGCAAAGCGGTGCTTCTATCAGCGAGCCCGGCAGCGGGTCCACCAGGCCCAGGTCCTGGTGGTCAACCACGCCCTGTTCTTCGCGGACCTGGCGATCCGGGCCCGCGGCGGGCAGGGCGTCCTGCCGCCCTTCGACCGCCTCGTCTTCGACGAGGCCCACAATCTGGAGGGCGTCGCCTGCGACGGTCTCGGCATCGCCACGTCCAGCGGGCAGGTCCAGTATCTGCTGGGCATGCTCTGGCGGCCGGGACGGGGCAAGGGCCACGGCCTGCTCGCCACCGTGCCGATGGAATCCGAGGCCGCCCGCCAGGCCGTCGACCGCGCCCGCGAGGCCGCCGACGCCTTCTTCGCCGACCTCTTGGACTGGTACGTGGGCGACACGACCGGCAGCGGGCGGATTCCGGGGCCGGGCGTCGTCCGCGACGGGCTCTCGCCGGTGCTCGGCAGCCTCGCGACGGACCTGAAGACCCTGGCCCGCCGCACGAAGGACACCGACCTTCAGGACGAACTCGTCGCCGCCGCCGGACGGGCCGCCGAACTCGCCGAGGCCGTCCACGCCTTCATCACGCAGTCCTACGGCGTGGGGGAGGAAGCGGAGGCGCAAACGCAGGGTCCGCCGGACGCCGAGGCCGCCGCGGACACTGGCGGCGATAAGGCGGGGCAGGGGGCCGGCGCCGTGTACTGGATGGAAGTGGCCGGCGGGCCGGACGCCGCCCGCCGGGCGACCCGCCGCGCCGGTGCGACCGACGACGGCGTCGACGGCGGCGGCTCCGCCAAGCGCGACCGTCCGCCGCGGGTCTACCTGCGTGCTTCGCCCGTCCACGTGGGGCCGATGCTCGACCATTTGCTGTGGACGCAGGTGCCCTCGGCCGTCCTGACGAGCGCGACGCTCGCCACCGGCCCGAACGACGCGTTCGGCTACATCCGCGAGCGGCTGGGGCTGGCGGACGCCGACACGCTGCTCGAAGGGTCCCCGTTCGATTATCGCGAGCAGGTCCGCCTGTACATCGAGGCCGACATGCCGCCGCCGAACGCCCCGGCGTACTTCGAGCGGGCCGTCGAGGCCGTCCGACGGTACCTGGACCTTTCCGAGGGCCGGGCGTTCGTCCTCTTCACCTCGTACCGGATGCTGGACGCGATGGCCGAGCGGCTCCGGCCGCACCTCGCGAAACGCCGGTGGTCGCTCCTCGTGCAGGGCGAAGGGATGCCGCGCGGCAAGATGCTGGAGGCGTTCCGGCGGGATACGCACTCGGTCCTCTTCGGGACGGCGACGTTCTGGCAGGGCGTGGACGTGCCGGGGGCGGCCCTGTCGAACGTCATCATCACGCGGCTGCCGTTCGCCGTGCCCGACCGGCCGCTCGTCCAGGCCCGGATCGAGCAGATCCGCAAGCGCGGCGGGAACCCGTTCAACGACTACCAGTTGCCGGAGGCGGTCCTGCGGTTCAAGCAGGGGTTCGGCCGGCTCATCCGGTCGGCCGAGGACGAGGGGATGGTCGTCGTGCTGGATTCCCGCGTCCTGTCGAGGGCTTACGGCCGGGCGTTTATCCGCGCCCTGCCGGAGTGCCACGTTATCGTTCCCGAAAAGGGCGAGCGATAGAGGCGTCGAGCGGGGCCTGATCCTCCGCCCCCCGGCTCCACACGGAAACAAGGTTCCATGCGCATCGACCTGGCCTACGGACGCGACGGCGCGACCGTCGAAGTGCCGGACGAGCATCTCGTGGCCGTCGTGGAACCGGACTGGCCGTCGGTCCTCGCGCGTCCGCAGGAAGCGGTGGCGGAGGCGCTCGCCTCGCCGGTGGACGGCCGGCCCTTGGCGGCCGTCGCGGCGGAGGTTCTCAGCGGCGGCGACGGCGATGCCGGTGCGGCGTTGGGGCCGGGGGATGCGGGCGGGCCCCGCGTCTGCATTATCGTTAGCGACACGACCCGCCCGTGCCCGAACCGGGAGGTCCTGTTGCCGCTGCTGGCGGCCGTGCGGCAGGCGGGCGTGGCGGCGGAGGCCGTCACGATCCTCATCGCCACGGGCCTGCACGAGCCGGTGCCCGCGGAGGCGCTCGGCCCGCTCATCGGCGAGGAAGTGGCCGGCGCCTGCCGCGTCGTCAGCCACCAGGCCCGCCGGCCGGAGACGCTCGTGGACCTCGGCCGGACGGCCGCGGGGACGCCGGCCGTCCTCGACCGCGCATGGGTGGAGGCGGACCTGCGGATCACCACCGGCGTCGTCGAGCCGCACCTCTCCGCCGGCTTCAGCGGCGGGCGGAAGGCCGTCTGCCCCGGCATCGCGGGCACCGAAACGGTCATGGCGTTCCATGGTCCGCGGCTCATCGAGCATCCGCACACGCGGCCGGGGGTACTGGAGGGGAACCCGACGCACGCCGAGGCCCTGGCGGTCGCCGGTTTCGCCCCGCCGCATTTCACGGTGAACGTGACGGTGGACCGGTCGAAGCGGCTGACGGGCGTCTTCGCGGGCACGATGGAGGGGGCGCATGCGGCCGCCGTCGACCATCTGAAGGCCCATGTGGGCCGGCCCGTGCCGGAGCCGGCCGACGTGCTCGTCACGACGAGCGGTGGCTGGCCGCTCGACGCCACGTTCTACGGGGCCGAGAAGGGCCTCCTGCCCGGCATGGCGGTCCTGAAACCCGGCGGGACGTTCCTGTGGGCGGCGGCGCTGGAGGACGGCGTCGGCTCGGAGCCGTTCACGGCACTCGTGGACCGCTTTTGTTCGGTCGATGCGTTTCTGCAGGAGATTCTCGCACCGGCGGCCGAGGTCGCGCGGGACCAGTGGGCCCTGCACAACTTCTCGAAGACCGCTCGGCACGGGCGGGTCATGCTGTGGTCCGACCGGATGGACCGCCGGCGGCAGGCGGACCTGTTCGTCGAGCCGGTCGCGAGCCTGGAGGCGGGCCTGGCGCGGGCGCTCGCGCGGTACGGCCCGGGCGCCCGCGTCGTCGTCCTGCCCCACGGGCCGTACGTCCTGCCGTATGTCGAGGCCTAAGGGCCACGTGCCACCGATTGCTTGTCCATCAGTGCTGCGCGATTTCATGGCACGGATTGACAAGCAATCCGTGGCACCTGAGTTGTCGCTCATCGGGAGGCACTGGCGGGCAAGGCCGGCCGTGGCGCCGGCGTTCGAACCGTCGCCCGAGGAGTCGCTCGCTCGGGGCCGCCCGTGTTCGCCGGCCCGCGAGCGGGCCGGGCGCCGTTTGTTTGTGCGCCGCGCCGGTGCTATACTACAGGGCATGACCGATCGCCGCTTCGCCTACCCCATCGTGCTGGACCTCGCCGGCCGGCGGGCCGTCGTCGTCGGCGGAGGACGCGTCGCCCTGCGCAAGGCCCGTGCCCTGGCCGATGCCGGCGCCCGCGTGACGGCCGTCGCCCCCCGGTTTCTGCCGGAGTTCGCGGATGAGGCGGGCGTCGGGTGCATCGAGGCCACGTATACGTGCGAGCACCTGGACGGGGCCGTCCTGGTCATCGCGGCGACGGACGACGAGGCCGTCAATCGAAGGGTGGCCCAGGACGCCGAGGGTGCCGGCGTCCTCGTGAACGTGGTCGACGTGCCCGAGCAGTGCGACTTCATCGTGCCGGCCCAGGTCCGGCGGGGCGATTTGCTGATCGCGATTACGACGGGCGGGGCGGCGCCGAGCCTGTCGCGCCGGCTCCGCGATCGCCTGGAAGACGAGTTCGGCCCGGAGTGGGAAGACTACCTGGCGCAGTTGCGGGCCGTGCGCGAGCGGGTCCTCGCGGACGGACACCCGCCCGAGGTCCGCCGGCGCATCTTCGAGCGGCTCACCGAGCCGGACATCGTCGAGGCCGCCCGGGCGGGCCCCGACGCCCTTCGCCGGGCCATCGACGCGGCCGTGACGGAGGCCCGGCGGGGGTGAGGGCATCCCGCCCGGCCGAGGCAAGGTTCCGCGCGGCGGGTCTCGTGACCCGGCGCGCGGCATACGGACGTCATTCTGAGGAGGCCGTCAGGCCGGCGAAGAATCTCGCCTTGGTCGTTGCCGTTTTGCGTTTCGCACGGCGAGATTCTTCGGCTCCGCAAGCGGAGCCTCAGAATGACAGCGTGGCGCCGCTCCGGGTTCTTCTCGCTTCGCGCGGCGGATGAGGAGATACACCGCGCGGGAATCGTTGCATCTTCGCGCGCCGCCGACAAACCCGTCACTGCTTGACGAAGCGATACGCCGCGTCCCACTCGACGGGCGGCAGGTCGAGGGTCAGCCGGCCGTCGGCCCCCACCGTGTACTCCTCGGACGAGAGGACCTTCCCTTCGACGGTGTCCCACCGCTCGGCGGTCCACGTGCCGGGCACGAGCGTTACCGTCACCCGTCCGCCCGGGACGGGCTTCGGGGCGAGGTCCGGCTCGCGCGGCCGGTCCCACCGGTAATGACGGTTATGGACCCAGAGCAGGGCCCGCGTCCGTCCCGCGAGGCCGTAGGCCCGCAGCGGCGGGCCCGTCACGCGCCACGGGATGACGTACGCCGCGTAGAACCAGTCCTTGCCGGTGTTCTCGACCACCAGAGTGTGCCGGCCGGCGGGCACGTCCACGCGATAGACCTTATCGTACTTGGTCATCGTGGCGGTGCTCTTCTCGGTGTCGGCGAAGTCCTCCTCCAGGACCGTTTTGCCGTCGAGCGTCATCACGAGGGCCGCCCCGCCGTGGCCTGAGACGCCGTCCACGAGGACGCCGACGGAGGAGTCCTCCGGGACGTCGAGGCGGAAGGTGACGGGGTTGTGCAGGTCCTTGTGGTTCCGGAGGCCGTGCAGGCACCGGGGGAGGGGATGGTCGCTCGTCACCTTGCCCTCGCGCGTGACGGTCACGGTGATCGGCTGATTGAACTCGGCCGGCCCCCACGCGCTGTGGTCGGTGCCGAGCGGCGCGGCGGTCGGGCGGCGTGCGGCCGCCGGGTCGGCATAGGCGATCTCCGGTTCCATCCGGACGGGGTGCTGGCGGACGAAGTCGAAGCCGTCGATCCATCGCGTGAAGGCGGCGAACACGCCGTACAGGTCCTGCGGTTCGACGTAACTGTCCCACCACCACGTCATGGGCGTGCCGGCGTGCTCCTGGCCGACGGACGCGTACAGGCCGTTGTGCAGGTAGACGCCCTCGGGGTCGTTCTCGCGGGTGAAGCGGCCGGAGTGGCTGATGCCGAACTCGCCGTGGTAGTGCGGTCGGGTGCGGGCGGCGGCCTTGTCGCGCCGGTCGCGGTCGAGCGTCGGGACGACGTCCGCCCGCTGGATGTAATCGTGGCTCTGGACGACGTCGAGTTCCGGCAGGCGGTCCACCTGCGGGTCGCCGGAGGTCCGGGCGAAACTCGTCGTCACGAGGTGCCCCCACGGGTCGATCGACCGCAGGTGCCGCGCCATCTCGCGGTGCCAGGCGGTGACGGCCTCGGAGTCGTACTGGTCGCCGATATCGACCTCGTTCCAGAATTCCCACGCGAAGACGGCGGTGGAGTACCCCCACCGGGCCACGATGTAGCGGAGCCGGTCGCGGTAGGCGCGGCGCATCTCGGGATGGGTGAAGTACTCGGGCGGCTCATCGAGGGGCCCGCCGCTTGCCTTGATATACGGCGAGCCTTCCCACGCGCCGTGCTGGCGCTCCTTGCTTCGGAGGATGTTGAACGAGTCGATGCAGACCTGGACCCGCAGACCGAGGCGCTCGCTGAGGCGGAGGGCGTGGTCGAGTTTCCACGCGCCGGCGAGATCGATGCCGTCGTATCCGCACTGGCGCGTTTGCAGGCTGAACGTCACCCAACCGGGCGCGAGCCAGGCCCGCCACCAGTTGCAGCCGGCGGCGGCGTACTTTGGCAGCCAGCGGTCGTATCGGTACGTGCCCAGGGGCCCGCCCCAGCACACGTTCGCGCCCACGAGGTAGAGCGTCCGGCCGGCGTCGGTCGTCAGGTAACGGTGGTCTTCGGGTGAGCGGCGGGCGTAGCCGGCGGCCTCCGACGGCGCCGCGCGCACCGTCACCGGCGCGCTCCCGGCCGTGCCGCGCCGGTCCTTCACGGTGACGACGACGCGGTGCTCGCCGGGTTCGACCAGCGCGAGTCGGATATGCCACGCCGGCGGGCCGGACGGCTCGACGACCTCGCGGCCGCCCTCCCGCCGGCGCGTGTGCGGCCTGTAGAGGAAGCCGGGCACGGTCCACGCCTTGCCGGACGGCGGGTAGACGCGGGCATCCAGGGCCACCTGGCGCGAGTCAAACGGGTTCTCGTACTCGGCGGCCAAGTCCACCGCCAGCGTCACGCGCTCGTACATCGCCGCCTCGGTCTTGTCGGGCGTGACGGAGAGGACGGCCGTCGGCGGGGCGCTTTCGGCGGCTGCGCAGGCCGCGGAAGCGAGCAGGACGAGCAGGAGGGGGGCAATCGGTCGTGTCATGCGTGGGCTCCTCGGGCGGGACGGGGTGTTGGCCGGTGTCTCGCGCGGGGTTCCCGGCCATTCGCTTCCCTCATGGCCGGGCGTTTGGCGCGCATACACGGCGCTGGGCCGGGGAGTACCCGCGACCTCGCGGTCGCGGCTCGGGGCCTCACGGCTCGACGAGTTGTTTGGCGTCGGGCAGGTCTTTCAGGCTGCCGAGGCCGAATGCCTGGAGGAACTTCTTCGTCGTGCCGTAGAGCAGCGCCCGGCCCATGCCTTCGCTGCGTCCGGCGACGCGCACCAGGCCGCGGTCCATCAAGGTCCGGACCATGTCACCGCAGGCGACGCCGCGAATGTCCTCGATCTCGGCCCGCGAGACGGGCTGTTTGTAAGCGATGATGGCGAGGGTCTCCAGGGCCGCCTGCGTAAACCGCTGCCGCCGACGCACCGCCAGAATCGCTTTCAGATACTTGTTGTACCTGGGCCGGGTGAAGAGTTGCAGGCCGCCCGCGATTTCCTCGACGGTGAACGCCCGGCCGGTGGCGTCGTACTCGGCGACGAGTTCGTCGACGGCCTCGCGAACCTGGTCGGCGGTGACGTCGTCGCCGGCGGCCTCGGCCAGACGCTGGGCCGGGACGGGCTCGTCGCTCGCGAAAAGGACGGCTTCGACGATTTCCTTCAGGGCAACCTTGGCCATATCGGACTACCTCGTTTTCATCGCCTTGCGGATCCGGCCGAGGGCCTGCTGCACCGCCTCCTTCGTCGCGTTCGACGTGATCGTGGCGGCGGTAATGGCCTGGATGGCCGGGACCTGCTCGGCCGTCCGGCCCGAGAAGCGGTCGAGGAACCGGTTGAACACCCGCTCGGCCTCGTCGGTGCCGAACAGTTTCTGCCACAGGGTGTAGGTGCTCCGCTGCTCGGCCACCTGGGCGCCCAGGCCGGGCGTCTCGGCCTGGGCCGTCACGACCACCTTGTGAATCGACAGGCCCCCGGGCGTGGGCCGGGCGCCGACCATGACGCGGACCGTGCTGGCGTACCCTTGCGCGGCGCCGGCGGCGACATAGGCGACGGCCCGGCCCGAGGCGTCGCGCGCGGCATAGACGGCCGACGGCGTACCGGCCTCGCCGGCCACGGGGTCCGTGTCGTCGACGGTCGTCCCCTCGGGGGCGATGGTCTGGATGGCGGCGCGTTCGGCGGCGGCCTCGCGTTCGGCGATCCGGCCGCGCCACAGGCCGTACAGCCCTGCCACCCCGCTGCCCATGACGATACACACCAGGGCCAGGATGACAACGAATTTCAGCAGGTTCCGGATCATCGTTCGTGTCCGAAGATGCGCGGCTGGGTCCAGCGGTCGATAAGCGGGACGACCGTGTTCATCAGGAGGATGGCGTAACAGACGCCCTCCGGGTACCCGCCGTAGAGGCGGATGACGATCGTCAGCACGCCGCATCCGATGCCGAAGATCCACAGGCCCTTGCTCGTGATCGGCGAGGTGACCATGTCGGTCGCCATGTAGAGGGCCCCGAGCATCAGGCCGCCGCCCAGCAGATGGTAGGCGACGAACGGGGCCGCATCCGCGTTGCCGAACAGGACGGGCCGGTACACGGCTTCAGCCTGGCCGGTGTGGGCGGCGACGGGCAGGGCGAGGGCCCCGACGGCCACGGTCGCGATGTAGGCCAGCGGCACCTGCCAGCGGACCCAGCCCTTGTAGAGGAGATAGACGACGCCGAGGGCGAGGAGGAGGGCGCTCGTCTCGCCCAGGCTTCCGCCGACGGTGCCGACGGCCATCTCCCACAGGTCCGGCAACTCGCCGGGCGGCGCGTCGACGGTCGCGTTGCTCATGGCCTTGAGGTGCACGAGCGGGCTCGCCCCCGAGACGGCGTCGACGCCCTCGGCCAGGCCGCCCACGGCCGTGCCCACGTCGCCCGTGAAGTGGTCGCCCGTCAGGACGGGGTACGCCGAGGGGTTCATGTCCGTCGGGAACGAGACGTGGACGAACGCGCGGCCGACGAGGGCGGGGTTCCAGATGTTGCAGCCCAGGCCGCCGAACGCCTCCTTGGCAATGCCGATGGCCACCGCCGACGCCACCACCGGCACGAACCAGCGGGCCTGGGCGGGCAGGCAGAACGCCACCAGGAGGCCCGTCACCACGGCGCTGCCGTCGCCAACGGTCATCCGCTTGCTTCGCAGGCGCCGGATGAGGGCCTCGACGCCGACCGCCGTCGCCACCGCCAGTGCGATGTGCATGTACGCCCGCCATCCGACGACGGTGCCTGAGAAGACGGCGGCCGGCACGAGCGCCGCCGCCACCGACCACATGATGCGGGGGGTGGTCTCCTCGCCGCGCATGTGCGGCCAGTGGCCGACGACGAGGCCGGCCTCGGCGGGTCGCGGGGCGGATTGGGAGGTATCAGAATCTGGCATCACCTGCGGCACGGCGGGTCTCCGTACCCACCGCGCATCTCCTGGTCTCAGAAGGATGCGGCGCGGCGGGTGCGGAGACCCGCCGCGCACGGAGTCTACTCACCGACCGCTTCGCTCGCTCGGGATGACACATGGCGGCCATGCTTCTCACGCTTCAATTTCCTCACTCGCCCGTTTGAGGGCCGCGGCCTGGGCGTGCTCCTTTTCGCGCTTCCGCTGCTCGGCCCGGCGGCGCTGGTCGCGGAGCATCTCGATCAGGTGGACCATCCGCCGGCGCGACGGGCACACGTACGCGCACGTGCCGCACAGGATGCAGTCCATCAGGCCGAACTCCAGGGCCGTGTCGATGGCGTCGAGGTTCCCGTCCAAAAACGATTCGCCGAGGATGGAGAGGCGGCTCGGATTCAGGTACGCCGGGCAGTGGCGGACGCAGGCCCCGCACCGGATGCACGGCCCGCCCTCGTAGACGGCGGCCCGGCGGAACAGGAGCAGGCCGCTCGTCCCCTTCAGGACCGCCAGGTCCGTCGTGAACTGGTCCTTGCCCATCATCGGGCCGCCCAGGATGAGTTCCTCGAACCCGTCCGCGACCTGCGCCTCGCCGAGCAGGGTGGCGAGCGGCGTGCCGACGCGGGCCCGCACGTTCGACGGCCGGCCGACGGCGTCGCCGGTGACCGTCAGCACCCGCTCGATGAGCGGCAGGCCGCGCTCGCACGCGTCGGCGACGGCGACGGCCGTCTGCACGTTCTGGACCACGACCCCCACGTCGAGCGGCAGCCCGCCGGTGGGCACCTCGCGGCCGAGGCAGGCCCGGATCAACTGCTTCTCGGCCCCCTGCGGGTACTTCGTCCGGAAGACGCGGACATCGATGTCCGGGGCCTCGGCCACGGCCCGGCGCATCGTGTCGACGGCGTCGGGCTTGTTGTCCTCGATGCAGATGAGGCCGCGCCCGGCCCCCGTCGCCGTCATGCAGAGGCGCAGGCCGATGACGATCCGCTCGGCCTTCTCGAGCATGACGCGGTGGTCGCAGGTGAGGTACGGTTCGCACTCGGCCCCGTTGATGAGGATGGTCTCGACGGGCTTCCCTTCGGGCGGCGAGAGTTTGACATGTGTGGGGAACGTGGCCCCGCCAATGCCGACGATGCCGGCGTCGGCGACGGCGTGGCGGATGGCCTCCGGGTCCAGGTCGCGCCACGGGCGCGGCTCGTCGGGGACGGCCTCGTGGAGGCGGTCCTCGCCGTCGGCCTCCAGGATGACGGCGGCGGTGGTCCGGCCGGTGGCGGCGTCGACGACGCGTTCGACGGCCGTCACGGTGCCCGAGGTCGGGGCGTGGACGGCCGCCGAGATGAAGCCGTCCGGCTTGCCGACGGCCTCGCCGCGGGCGACGGCCTGGCCCTTTTCGACGGTGGGGACGGCGGGGGCACCGAGGTTCTGAGCCATCGGCACCACCAGCCGGTGGGGCACCGGCAGGGTCCGGATGGCCTCGGCGTCGGTTCGCTCCTTGTATTCCGGCAGGTGGATCCCGCCGGGGAAGGTAAGTCGCGTCACGTCGTTTCCTTATGCGAAAAGAAGGCCGATTATAACCGCCCCGGCAGCGGGCGTAAACCGTTTTCGCGGTCCGCGCCCGGCCGACGGCCGACGGGCGCGGATCGAACGGAGCGCGCCGGCGTCCGCGACCCATTGACTTTGATGTTCGGCGAGGCGAACAATCCTGGAAGGGAGGGGACAAGTGAACGGCGATAAGAACGGCAAGGAGGCTCGCGATGACAACCAACCGCTATGCTCCGATTCCTTACAAGTCCGCCCGGTTGCCGTGTGTTGCGGTAACGTATCTGCTGGCCTTGACCGCTGCCGCCGCCGTCGGCGGCATGCTTCTATCGATTGCGGTGGTGCCGGCGGGGGACGGGTTGGCCGCCATGGCTTTTCCCGTGGCCCGCCGGACCGTTGTGCTGGCGCAGGCCGGATTCTGGGCGGCGTCGCTTGCTGCGCTCCTGTGGTGGCTGGCGTCGGTGTACCGGAACCTGCCGGCCCTGGGGGCGAAGTGGCCGACGTTCACCCCCGCCCGGGCGGTGGCGTGGTGGTTCGTGCCGGTGGCTAACTTCGTCCGCCCGCTTCAGGCCATGATCGACGTCTGGCGCGGTAGCGACCCGTCTCGGCTGCGGCCGGAGGGGTACCCCGTGCCGGCGGTCCGCCGCACCGTGCCCGCGGTGTGGTGGGTGACGTTCGTGGCGGGGACGGCGTCGGTCGCGGTGGGCGTGTGGGCCGTCCTCAGCGTGGGGCCGGGTCCCGTGCAGCGGCTGGCGACGTTCGTGTCGCACGGCGTCGTGCTGGCGGCTTCGGGACTGACCGTGTGGATGGCCGGGCGCATCACGCACTGGCAGGAGCGGCGGTGGCGCCTGCTGTTCGGCGACGCCGCCCTGCATCACGCGGCGTGCCTGGACCCGACGGGGTAGCATCTGCCGGTGCACCCGGCGGGGCCCGGGCGGTGCTGAGCCGGCGGCGGCCGGCGGATGCGGAGCCGGCCGACGTGGCCACGCGCGTGGCGTGGAACGGGCGCGAGGTCACCGACTGGAACGGGCCGCTCTCGAAGGTCGGCGCCTCCCACGGCAAGTGGCGGATTCCGGACAACCGCAGCGTGGGTCTGGGGGGAACACGTCGCACGTCGAGTTCCGGTCGGTCCGTTTGACGATGCGGGGCGGGGAGGCGCGGCTGGTGGAGTAGCAGGTGCTTGCCCGCGGATCCTGCCCGCATTCTCGGCGCGGGGCGGCACGGTTTTCGTGCCGGCTTTTTGACAAGGGCCCTTCCAACCCGCATAATCCCTCCTGTGTTGTGCGATTATGTTACGCCTCGATTAAGGTGAGTTCGCATGCCCCAGATCGCTTCGAGACCGTGGTTGACGGGGATGTTCCTCGCCGTGGGACTGTTTGTCGCCGGCGCTCCGCCGGCTGCGCGGGCGGCCGAGGCCGACGGGGAGGCGACGGCGGCCGAGGCCGACGCCCGGGCGCGTCAGGCCGCCGAGGCGCTGCAGAGCCTCTACGGCCAGGACGTCGAGCGCGTACGCGGCACGACGGACGCGGCCGACGACGTGGCCCTGGCGAAACGCCTCCTTGCCGCGGCCCGCGAGGCGACCGGCACCCCCGCCCTCCTCGACGTGCTCTGCGACAAAGCCTACGAGTTGGCCTCGGCCCATCCGGAGGGGTATCCGACGGCCGTCGAGGCGGCCACGTTCCTCGCCGCCCAGATCCCTGAGCAGGCGGCCGAGGGGGCGGAGCGGGTCGCGAAGGTCCGGCAGAAACAGTACGCCGCCGCCGAGGGCGAGGCGAAGACAGCCGCCGGCGAGGGGTACATCGACGCCCTGCTCGCCGAGGCGGACGCCCATCTCGATGCCGACGCGTACCCGCAGGTGGTGGCCGCCGCCCGGAAGGCCCTCGGCATCGCCCGGGCGATCCGGAGCCCGTCGCTGCCCGTGGTCGAAGCCCGCGAAAAGCGCGCGCAGTTCCTCCTCCGCACCCGGCGGGACATCGAGAACATGAAGGGCCTCATCGAGAGCAACCCGGAGAACACGGCCGCCCGCGAGAAACTCGTCCGCCTGTACCTCGTCCATCTGGACCACCCCGCCGCCGCGGCGGACCACCTGGAAGGCGCGGAGGACGAGGACCTCCTGAAGTACGTCCCGGCCGTCGGCAAGGGCGTGGAGGCGGCGCCGGAACTGGCGTGCGTCGAGTTGGGCGACTGGTACCGGAGCCTCGGCGAATCGGCCCCGGAGCCCGCCAAACGGGCGATGTTCGAACGGGCCAAGGCGTACTACGACCGGTTCCTCTCCCTGCACGAGATGGAGGACCTCAAGCGCACCACGGCGACACTCGCGCTGAAGAAGGTGGAGGACCTCCTGGCCGGTCTCGCGCCGGAGCAGCGGACTGCCACGGCATCGGCGGGCGGCGGTGGCGAGGCGACCGCCGATGGGGAAACGGAGACCGCCAAGGTTCCCGAGAGCGGCGTCATCAAGCCCGGCAAATGGGTGGACCTCCTGCCGCTCGTCGATCCCGAGAAAGACACGGTCAAAGGCACGTGGAAACGCGGGGCCGGTGCCTTGGCTTCCGTCGAAAAGGTCAAGCACGCCCGTATCGAGATCCCGCTCGTTATCGACGGCAGTTACCGTCTCCGCGGCGAGTTCATGCGGACCTCCGGCAAAGAAAGCATCTACTGGCACGTGCCGGCCGGCCCGTCCGCGGTCGGCGTGGAATTCTCGTTCATGAACGGCAACCGCGACGGGCTGAGCGAAGTGAACGGCAAGAACCCGGGCGCCTTCCCGGCCGATGTCCCCTGGGTGGTCAAGCCGTCACATATCAAGAACGACCAGCCGTACCGCCTCGAGGTCACCGTTCGCCGCCAGGGCGAGGACGCCGCCGTCGAGGTGCGGTTGAACGGCGAGCGGCACCTGACGTGGTCCGGCTCCCCGTCGGACCTGTCCGTCTACGGCCGGTGGCGGCTGGGGCACAAAGGCGTATTGGGACTCGGGGCGTGGGAGTCGCAGGTCGTGTTCCGGAACCTGCGGCTCCTGATACTCGACGGCGAGGCGTGTATGCTGCGGTCGGAATAGGTGGTTCGGCGGGGTCCCATTTTGCTCCGGTGGCGGCCGAGGCGGTTGTGCGCTTGACAAACGCCCGCCCGACGGGTATGAAGTGCGATCATGCCGGGGCACGTGGGCCCGGCGCGGGTCAAAGGGCTCCAAGAGCGATCCATCATAGACTGTCGGCACGGTCCGGCCGCGGATGTGCCCCAGCAGCGAGGGGAGACGCCCCATGCTCCCGATTCCCAGCCAGGTCTTCTTCACCAAGGGCGTGGGCAAGCACCAGACGCGGCTCCAGAGTTTCGAGATGGCCTTGCGGAAGGCGGGCATCGAAACGTGCAACCTGGTCCGCGTCTCCAGCATCCTGCCGCCCGACTGCAAGATCATCTCCCGCCGCAAGGGCGTCGAGCAGATTCAGCCCGGCCAGATCACGTT
Source organism: uncultured Anaerolineales bacterium (assembly GCA_964577175.1). Taxonomy (GTDB): domain Bacteria; phylum Planctomycetota; class Phycisphaerae; order FEN-1346; family FEN-1346; genus BS750m-G62. The sequence goes on along the minus strand of CAZNYC010000019.1, from coordinate 4,348 downwards.
CGTCGTCATGGCCGAGGCGTCCACGAACGAGCCGTCGCGCCTCGTGGGGTCGGGCATCGGCCTGGCCCAGCCGGCCGAGGGCACCCAGTACGGGTACATCAGCGAGCACCACGGGTTCGGCATGACCGAGGCCCGCCTGTCGGACCTGGTGGAAGACATGGCGGCCACGATGCTGGCCACCACGCTCGGTATCGCGTTCGACCCGGAGACGGCTTACGACGACCGGCGGGAGATTTACCGGATGTCCGGCAAGATCGTCCGGACGCGGGCGTGCGTGCAGACGGCCGAGGCCGACGCCAGGGGCCTGTGGACTACGACCGTGGCCGCCGCCGTCTTTCTGCCGTAGCCCCATCGCGGGTGGCAGGAATCGCGGGGTGGCATGCGTTCGCGCCGTCGGGAAAGCATGCGCGTCGACCGCCACGTGCCACGGTTTGCTTGTCACACCGTGTTCTTCGAGCGAGGGGCACCGATTGACAAGCAATCGGTGGCACCCGCCGTGCTGTTCCACACATCATCTTTCACGAGGAGCCGTCCCATGCCGCCGCCTGACCGCGACGACCGCCGTCCGGACGAGACCGAATCGGCAAACCCCTATCCGCCGCTTCCGGCGGAGCAGGCGAAGGCCAAGAAGCGGGTGCTGAAGCGGCCCGTCCGGGCCGCCGACGTCCGGTCCGGCATGACTGTGGCCGACCTCGTCGAGGCGATGGGCGAGATGAGCATCCAGGCCCGGAACCTCGGTACGTGCGCCCGCGTGCTGACGGCGATGTACGAGGACCGCGGCCGGCCGACCGTCTTCCTGGGCCTGGCCGGGCCGCTCATTGCGGCGGGCCTGCGGAAGGTCATCCGCGACCTCGTCGTCGGCGGGTACGTCGACGTCGTCGTTTCCACCGGCGCCATCCTGTACCAGGACGTGTACCAGGCGCGGGGGAACCGGCACTGGCGCGGCACGCCGGCGGCGGACGACGTGGCGCTCAGGGACCTCCGCATCGACCGCATCTACGACACGTACGTGGACGAGGAGGCGTTCTGGCAGACCGACCAGTGGTGCGGCCGGGTGGCCGACGAGATGGAACCCGGCATCACGTCGAGCCGGGCGTACCTGGATTTCCTCGGGTCGAAACTCTCCGACCCCGATTCCATCGTGCACCAGTGCCACCGGCTGGGGGTGCCGATCTTCTCGCCCGCGCTGAACGATTCGTCCATCGGCATCGGGCTGACCGAGCACTATTACAGGTGCCGCCGCCAGGGGCGGCCGGGCATCGCCATCGATTCCATCCGCGACAACTACGAACTGACGCAGATCGTCGTCGCCAGCCGCAAGACCGCCGCCGTCTACGTGGCCGGCGGCGTGCCGAAGAACTATATCAACGATTCGATCGTATCGGCGTACATCTTCGGCGAGGAGCGGGCGCACGATTACGCCATCCAGGTGACCACCGCCGTCATCCAGGACGGGGGCCTTTCGGGCTCGACGCTGGGCGAGGCCCAGTCGTGGGGCAAGATCGACCGCAAGGCCCGGTTCGCCATGGCGTGGGTGGAGCCGAGCGTGTCGCTGCCGATGCTGGCCGGCTACGTGTTCGACCGCCATCCCGCCCCGCCGCGCCCGCGGCTGCACTTCGAGTGGGACGGCGACCGGCTCGTCTCGATGAAGGCGGAGAGGGAGAAGTAGGGCACGGTGCCTTTCGAGCCCGCTGCGGGAGCAGCGGGTCATCCACGATTGCCGCGCGGTGTCCAGTCTTGGGCACCGCGCGGTGGGCAAGACTGCCCACCGCGCTGCGCCGGGTGCCTCGTTCCCGGCCATTCGCTCCGCTCATGGCCGGGCGTGGCGCGCCTGGGCGTACGCGATGATCTTGTAGGCGAGGCGGGCGGCGACGAACTCCGTCAGGGGTTGGCCGGGAATCGGGCGGGCCTCGACGACGTCGGCCGCCACGACCTCCCGCTCGGCCGCCACGCGGCGCAGCAGCCGGAGCACCTGCCGCCACGAGAGGCCGCCCGGCTCCGGCGTGCCGACGCCCGGCGCCACCGACGGGTCCAGGCCGTCCATGTCCACCGTCACGTAGACGCGCCGGCCCAGCCCGTCGAGGGCGCGGTCCACCCAGGCGGGGTCGTCCTCGCACATCGCGGGCGTGATGAAGCGGGCGACCTGCTCCGGGCAGGCCTCGGCCTCCTCCCTCGACAGGCTCCGGATGCCCACCTGGACGAGGTGCGGCGTCATCTCCAGCACCCGCCGCATCACTGCGGCGTGGCTGTGCGGCGTGCCGCCGTAGGCGTCGCGGAGGTCCGCGTGGGCGTCGACGTGGAGGACGCTGAGGTCGCCGAACGCCTCCCGCGCGGCGGCGACGAGCGGGGCGGTGATGCTGTGCTCGCCGCCCAGGGTCAGGACGAACGTGCCCTCGCGCATGAGCGGCCCGGCGGCGGCGCGGATGCGGTCCATCATGGCGGCGGGGTCGTCGGCCGGTTCGACGGGCGGGAGCGTGGCCACGCCGGCCGCCACGCACTCGGCGCCGAGTTGCTCGTCGTACAGTTCCACCTGGGCCGAGGCCGCGAGGATCGCCGCCGGCCCCGCCGCCGTCCCGGCGGCGTACGAGACGGTGCCCTCGTACGGGACGGGCAGGACGGCGTACCGCGCCTGCTGGGGGTCGGCCAGGTCGGGCGGCAGGTCGAGGAACGTGGGCGATGGCGTCATAGACGGAGTCCTGTCTTGGAGAGTCTGCTGGACCAGGCGTAAGGAACGTACGGCGTTGTCATTCTGAGGAGCGGCGACGTTCACCCGCCGGAGGCGGGCCGCGACGAAGAATCTCGCCTTGTCGCTTTTCGCACGGCGAGATTCTTCGGTCCCGCAAGCGGAACCTCAGAATGACAGTATGGTGCAGTGACAGCATTCCTCATTGGCTCACGACGCCTTCAGGTCCGCCAGGACGGCCTCCAGCCGTTTGCGGGCGGCCTTGGCCTCGTCGGAACCCTCGCCGGGCTTGATCGGCTGCTTCTCCATCGGGTCGGTCTTCATGTCGAAGAGCCGACCGTTGCGGTACAGTTTCCAGCGATGCGTGCGGACCCACGCCTTCTTCCCGTGCTGGGTGTACGCCCACTGGCGCGGGTTGCCCTTTTTGCCGAAGAGTTGCGGGGCGAACGACCGGCCGTCGATCGGTCGGTCCTGGGGCAGGCGGGCGCCGGCGAGGTCGGCCAGGGTGGGCAGGACGTCGCTGAAGTCGACCAGATCGTCGCACACCTTCCCCGCGGGCACGGTGCCGGGCTGGTTCGCGATGAGCGGGACGCGGGTGCCCATGTCGCCCATGGATCCCTTGCCGCCGCGCACCTTCTTGCCGTGCCACTCGGAGAAGACCGGCTCCCGCGGGTACCGCCGTTTGCCGTCCACTTTCTCCGCGTCGCGGATGAACGCGCCCGGCGTGCCGTTGTCGGTCGTGTAGAGGACGAGCGTGTTCTCGCGGAGGCCGAGGTCCTCCAGCGCCCGGACGATGCGGCCGACGCGCTGGTCCATCGCGGCGACGCATTCGGCGTAGGAGCGGTATCGGTCCCGGCCGGGCGGTTTGGGCGGCGGGGGCCAGAAGTCGTCGCTCACGGCGTGGCACAGGGCCATCGAGTAGTACGCCAGGAACGGACGGTCGCGGTTGGCCTTCATGAAGTCCACGAGGAAGTCCACGTACACGTCCGGGCCGTACACGTCGTCCGGGTACCGCTTGGGCTTCCCGTTTTCATAGAGGTAGGGTCCGTAGTAGCGCGGCCCTTCGTGCCAACCGAAGACGCACGACTGCTGGAAGCCCATCTTGCGGCAGTGGTCGGGGTCGTTCTTGAGGAGGGCCATCTGCCATTTGCCGGCGATGGCGGTGGCGTAGCCGGCCTTGCCGAGCACGTGGCCGAAGGTCCGTTCCTCGGGCGGGATGTGGCCCCACTTCTGCGTGGTGCGGAACCCGTACCGGCCGGTCAGGATCTTGACCCGCGTCGGCGAGCACACGGGGCAACTGAACGCGTAGGTGAACCGCGTGCCCTCGCGCGCGAGGCGGTCGATGTGCGGCGTCTCGTACGACGTGCCGCCGCAGGCGCCGAGGACCTCGCGGCCGACGTCGTCGGCCATGATGAGGAGGACGTTGGGCGTGCGGCCGGCGGGGTCGGCGCTAGTGGCTGCGCGGGCGAGGCACCCCGTCGCCAGGCCGGCGGCGCCGAGACCCAGCGTCTTCAGGAACCGTCGGCGGGTGGGCATGGACATGGGCGAGTTCTCCTTTCGCGATAAAGCGCCTCACGCGAAGGCGCTCGAACGGCCACGGCGAACGGCATGCCTCACGCGAAGGCGCTCGAACGGCCACGGCAAACGACATGCCTCACGCCAAGG
>CAZNYC010000018.1:0-41552 GCA_964577175.1 uncultured Anaerolineales bacterium | reverse complement strand
AAGAGGTCTACGTATGCAGCGGCCCGCGGACGGGCCGCGTGCGCATGCGGTTCGCTTCCGGGTCGTTCGGGAACTCCTCCTTGACCGGGTCCCACGTCAGGCTGCGCCCCAGGAAGAGGACCATGTTGGCGATGTGGCACGCGGTCATGGACCGCTGGGTGGCCTCGGCGCTGGAGATGGGCGTCTGGCGGGTCTTGACGCAGTTCAGAAACGCCCGCACGTGCCCTTCGGCCGGGTAGCCGGCGCCGAACGTCTGGCCGGCCAAGAGCGAGGCCGGCTCCGTCCGGATGTTGCCGTCGTCGTCCACGTAGACCTTGCCGTCGGTCCCCTCGAACTCGACGTGCAGCGGCCAGGAACCGTCGATCAGGATGAGGTCCACGCCGCTGGCGTACCGGCAGCGGATGCGGTCGCCGTCGTCGCCGATGTAATCGTACTGGACGGGGGAGGTGTCCTCGGCGCCCATGGCCAACTGGCAGAGGTCGACGGTGTGGCTGCCCCATTCGGAGATGCTGCCGCCCTGCCAGTCGCGGTGATGCTTCCATCGCTGCAGGTACTTCTTGTTGTACGGCCGCCACGGCGCGGGGCCGAGGAACATGTCCCACCAGACCTCCTCCTTCGGCGGGGTGGGCTGCGGGTCACACGAGAAGTAGGGGGGCGTCGTAATCTTGCCGGCCCCTTCGGCCCGGAGGGTTTTCAGTTTGCCGAGCGCGCCCGTGCGGGCCAGGTCGCACGCGTACCGGAACCGCGTGATGCTCCGCCGCTGCGTCCCGCACTGGTACACCGTGCCGAGCCGCCGGATGGTGTCGGCGAGCTGGCGGCCCTCGGCGATGGTGTGGGTGGGCGGCTTCTCGCTGTAGATGTCCTTGCCGGCCTTGGCGGCCATGATGGAGGCGATGGCGTGCCAGTTCTCGCCGGTGGCGATCATGACGGCGTCGAGGTCCGGCCGGCCGAGCACCTCGCGGAAGTCGATGCAGGTGCGGCAGTCGGCGTTGTCGTAGCGCTTGTCGACCTTCTGCTTGGCCGCCTTACGCCGCTCGCCGCGCACATCGCAGACGGTCGTCATCTGCACGTCCTTGTTGCCCATCAAGGCGCCCATGACGTAGTTGCCCCGGCCGCCGATGCCGATGGCGCCCATCACGATGCGCTCCGAGGGCGAGACGGTGCCGTCCGCCCCCCGGGCCGAGGCCGGCACGACGTACGGTACGGCCAGCGACGCGGCCGCCAGGCCGGCGGCGCGTTTCAGGAAGGCACGGCGGGAGTGTCCGGTCATGGTCAAGGTCCTTTCCGTGGAATCGGTGCCCGGTGGTTGTCCGTATGACCCTCCGGGATGCTGCGCGGCGGGCTTCCTGGCCCACCGCGCTCGAATGCCTGACTCCGGCTCTGCGCGGCGGGTACGCGGACCCGCCGCGCACGTGGTCTGTGTGGCCTCGTCCTGTCAGGGTTTGCCGCCCATGCAGACGACCGTGCCGCCCTCCAACGAAAGGTATAATCGCCCGCGGGCGGCGGCCATACCGTCGAAAACCGGCGGCGAGGCGAGGGCGTGCCTCAGCGTCACCGTCCCGTCGCCTGGCGCGACGGCCAGCAGCACGCCGCCCTTGCTGCCTTCCAGGACGGCCGTGGGGTCGTCCGATTCAAACGGGTCGGGCGGACCGGCCAGTAGCAGCGTCTCGCCCGCCAAAACCATCGCACGGGCGAGGCAGGGGACCTGCCGGCTCCAGCGGGTCTCGTACGCCGACCGTTTGTTGCCCCGTTTGTCCGTCGTCTCCACCCGCCCGGACGCAAAGAGACGGTAGAAGGTCTGCCGATGTTTCTCGTCGCGATTCGGTTTGAAGTGAAACACGGAGGCCCCGTCGATGCCCACGTGGGCCCCGATATGCGCGTACTGGTTCCGCCCGAAGCCGTACACCGCGCCGTCGTCGACGACGAGGAGCCGGCCGGCGGGATTTCGCATGCCGGCGCGCGGCCAGCCGCCGTAGCCGCTGCGCATGACCGGCCCCAGCATCCAGTACGTGCGATGCCACCAGGAGCCGTCGAGGAAGCCGACGGAGGCGAAAAGGTGCGGCACGAGCCCGCCCCGCTGGCGTCCGTCGGCATCGAACCGCGCGTGCCGCATGAACACGTTCGTTCCGTCGGCGGAGAGGACGTCGGGCAGGACGCCCTCCATCCCCGTGCCGCGCACCGAGTCTTGCTGCTCCAGGCCCGTCTCGGGGTCCCGTCCGCTGAGGTGCGTGACGGAGTGCATCGCGCCGGTCGCCGGGTCGAGGCGGTACAGGTACAGCCCCCCGTCGGTGAACGAGGACCGGCCGGCGACGCACCAGACGACGCCGTCCTGCACGAGGACGCTGCCGTGCACGGGCCAGGCGGATTCGAGCCGCCCGTAAGAGACGATGCGCCGCGTGTCCGGGGCGGCGAGGAATCGCCAGGCGAGGGCGCCGTCGGAGGCCCGCAGGCCGTAGACGTGCCCGTCGGCCGACCCGAAGAGCACCCGGCCCCGCCAGACGGTGGGCGGGGAATCGATCCGCCCGCCCGCCGTGAACGACCACGCCGGCTCGCCCGTGGCGGCGTCGAGGGCGTGGACGGTGTGGGCGTCCGTCTCGGCCACGTACACCTTGCCGCCGGCCACGACGGGCGCGGTCAGCGGGCCCGACAGGCGCCTCTTCCAGACGGGCGCCAGGCCGGCGGGGACGTCCGTTGCGGCGCGGCCGCTGCGGGCGGCGTCGTGGCGGTAAGTCGGCCAGTCGTTCTCTCTGGCCTGAGATTTCCGATCTGAGATTCCAGGTTCCCGATCACCGTACGCCGGGCCCTTCTCCAACCGCCCGTCGGGGGTGATCTCTTCCGGCACGCGGCGCGACGCCGACGCCGGGGCCAGGCAGTTGAAGCCGCTCAGTTTCGCCTCGATGTAACACGCGCAGGAGTGGGACGGGGCGTACAGCAGGCCGCCCGCCGGCATCACGCCCAACTGGCACGTGCCGCGCGTCCAGTGGCTGGCGTCGCCCTTGCCGGTCTCCAGGTCGATAAACTCGACCCCGGCCCGTCCGAGGACGAGGTACTCCTGGGTGGCCTTGTTGCGGTAGCACCGGTGATGGTTCATGCCGACGCGGAAGAACTCGCTGTCCGGCGGCCGTTTGCGCCGAACCTCGCCCGTCCGCGGGTCCAGGCCCTGGGTGATGCCCGGCTGCTTGGCTTGGACGAGTTCGCCGGTCCAGACGAGGCCGTCGGCGACCAGCACGTCGACGGGGGCGTTGTAGCACTCCTGGGCGGGGCTGGACCACAGCCGCTTGCCGTCCTCGGCCGAGAAGGCGATGAGTTTGCCCGGCGGGGCGTTGCCGCCGCGGCTGCTCACGACCCACAGCACGCCGTTTTCGCTTTCGCCATGGTTGAAGAAGGCGTTCGAGGCGTCGCGGTCGGCCGAGAGGACCACGTCTTCCCACACGACCAGCGTCGGCGCCGTCCACGCCGGCCGGTTCCGTGTGACGGGCCGCTCGGCCTTCCACCGGGTCTTTCCCGTGGCGGCGTCGAGGCAGAGGACGGCCTCGGCGTTCTGGAAGAAGACGGCCTCCCCCTTCGCGCAGACGGTGGACGGCATCAGTTCTTTCGTGTCGGCGTCGTCCTTCGTCCAGCGGACGCGGCCGGTGCCGGCGTCGATGGCCACCAGGGCCTTGGGAGGAATCTCAATCGGATACGGCGGCCGCTGCGAGCGGACGGTCGCGAGGCCCGGCTTGCGGTAGGCCGGCTCGTGGTCCGCCGGCGGCAGACCGCGCTTCGCGCCGCCCGTGACGACCAGCAGGGTGCCGCCGTGGAAGAGGATTTCCCTCGCCCCCTCCGTGCCCTCGTAGGTGCGGCGCGTCTTACCGGTGGCGGCGTCGATCGCCGAAACGGGCGCGTGGTAGCCGAGCGTCACGTAGACGGTGTCGCCGACGGCGACGAGGCGGCGGGCGATGTCGCTCGGGCCGCTGCGGAACCCGCGCAGGTGCCACTCCCAGTTCGGGATCTCCCGCTTCCACAGCAGCACGCCGCTGAAGGCGTCGCGGGCCACGAGCCGCCATCGGGCCGGCAGGACCACCGCCGCCGTCGGGCCCTCGTCGACGATCGAGAAGATGCGTCCCCCGCTCATCACGCACCCGGTGATCGTGGTCAGATGGTCGTGGCTGCGGGCCCACTTCGGGTCGGCCACCCACTGGAGATGTCGCGGCGGGCCGACCGCCGTGTCGGAGGAGACCGCGTTGTTCGTGGCGTCGTACAGGTAATGGGTCCATTCGTCTATCGCCTCGGGCCGCGGCTTGACGGTCGTCTTCAGGGAGCCGCCGTCCAGGACGCACAGGACGCCGCCGGGCGCGAGGACCCGCATGATTTCCTTCCGCGCCACGCGGCCGGGGTCCTCGTCGACGACGAGACGGACGAGGTTGGCGACGTACGGCAGCCTCTTGCCCGCGAAGCGCTCGACAGTCACTTTGCCGTAGGCGCCCCGCTCGCGAAGATGGGCGCGGGCCGCGGCGACGTTCGCGGCGCCTGAGTCCAGGCCGTGGACGAGGTACGGTCCGCGGGCGGCGATGTCGCCGGCGAGCCGTCCGTCGCCGCAGCCGAGGACGACGACCAGGCCGCCGCGGACGCCGGCCGCCTCGAGCATCTTCTCGGCGCGGCTATGGGCCGGGATGCTGTTCTCGTCAGCGCCAAACACGGCGGCGGCAGCACCGAGGTACAGGGCGAGCACGGCCAGAAGGGCGGGCGAGCAGGGCACGTGAAGCAAGGGACGGCGGTCGGACATGACGGTCTCCTGCGGCCGACGGTGCGGCGCGGCTGTGGATCCCACGCGGGGAAGCATACCGCCAGTGTACGCGCCGGCGGGGGCGGCGTCCAGTTTCCATCGGGCCGATGCGGTTGTTCGACCTGTCGCGCGATATCGGCGAGTCGAACGACCTGATGGACGAGCGGCCGGAGGTGGCCGAGACGCTGCGCCGGAAACTCGACGAGATCAACGGCGGGATGGTCCGGCCCCGGTGGCGGTAGCGCACGCCCGACTTCGCCCGGAACTTGCGCTTAGCCGACGGTTTCCTGCGGATTCAACTCTGAAACGCAACACGGCCCCCAAGCCCCTGGAGCCCCGTCGCGTCGGCGTCGGCCTCACCCCGCGGCCCGAAGGGCGCCGGGCCGACGCCGAGGCGGCGGGGCGAAAGGGGCCCCTGGCAGCCTCGGAGCCGAGGCAGAGGCCCTCAAACGCCATAAGCCGGTGTTCGGCTTGTTGCGTTTCAGAGTTGAATCCGCATCCAATTTCCAGGGACGTATCGAGTCTGCACGACACCTCGCCACGCGCCTGGTTGCGACCGTGACGGCCGGACCGGGTGCGTCCGTGGGCCAGACAAGGAGGGCAGGGCCGTGGCACATCGCATCGACCGCCGCAGATTCCTGAAGCACACGGCCGCCGGCGCGGCGGGGCTCGTCGTCCTGGCCGATGCCCGCAGCGCCCGCACGGCCCAGGCCAACGAGAAGATGAACGTGGCCCTGGTGGGCCTGGGCGGGCGCGGCCTGTGGTTCGTCCGGACGATGCCGAAACTCTCGACCGTGGTGGCCCTCTGCGACGTGAGCGACAAGAAGGCGACCGTCGCGCACCGCGAGTTGCCGGGCCGGCCGACGTACTACGACTTCCGCCGCATGCTCGACCGCGAGAAGGCCATCGAGGGCGTCGTCATCGCCACGCCGGACCTCTCGCACGCCGTCGCCACGGCCGCCGCCATCAGGGCGGGCAAGCACGTCTACTGCGAGAAGCCGCTCACGCGGACCGTGTGGGAGGCGCGGACCGTCCGGGACCTCGCCCGCAAGCACAAGGTGGCCACCGAGATGGGCAACCAGGGGACGGCGAGCGGCGGGTTCCGCCGCGGCGTGGAACTCATCCGCGACGGCACGCTCGGCGAGGTCCGAGAGGTCATCGTCTGGAATAACGGCGGCGGCCGGGGGTGGACCGAGACGCCCACCGAAACCGCCAAGGTCCCCGACTACCTGAAGTGGGACCTGTGGCTCGGCCCGGCCACGTTCCGCCCGTTCCATCCCAAGTGGATGGCCTGGCACCAGTGGCGATATGCCGGAACGTGCCAACTCGGCAACTGGGCCTCGCACAGCGCGAACCTGGCGTTCAAGGCCCTGAAGATGGACACGCTCTGGGCCGCCGAGGCGTCCGCGACGCCGCGCATTCGGTTGCAGGCCGACGTCGAGCAGATCAACCGCGTCGGCTTCCCGAAGTGGGAAATCGTCCGCTACGAGGTGCCCGCGCGCGGCGGCCTGCCGCCCGTCAAACTCACCTGGTACAACGGCGGCAGCGGGCCGGGCGTGCGGGAGGAAATCGAAGAGAAGTTCGGCGAGCGCCTCCACTGGGGCGACGCCGGTGAACCGCTGTGGCGCGACCACGCCGGCACGCTCATCCTCGGCACGAAGGGGCGCCTCCACGCCAACGCGCACAACACGACGATCCGCCTCCTGCCGGAGGAGCAGTTCAAGGGCGTGAACCTGGAGCGGCCGGAGGAACTGCCGTCCTCCCGCGGCCTCGAGCGGGACTGGCTCCTCGCGGCCGACGGCGGGCCAAAGCCGTGGTCCAACTTCGATTACGCCGGCCCGCTGATTGAGTTCCTCATGCTCGGCAACGTGGCCACCCAGGTCGAAGGGCCCATCGAATACGATCCGCCGGCGATGAAGATCGCGGGCAACGCCGAGGCCGACGCGCTCCTGACGCCGGAGTACCGCGAGGGATGGGCGTTGTAAGGGAGGATGCGAGCATGACTCGATCCGTGGCGTTCGCCTGTGCGATGGGCGGCAACCGGAAGTGGAAGGCATTGCACGACATGCTCGGCGCCACCTACTGGGGGCACCCGTGGAACGAGGAGGTCGGCATCACGGTGGAGTAGCCCGGCCACCCGCTTCTGGCGGCGTTCGAGGGCAAGGAAACCTTCCGCCTGGCGGAGGAGATCTTCCAGTTCAACGACCCGTACTCGCGCCAGAAGGTCCGCGTCCTCCTCTCGCTCGACACCTCCGCCACGAACATGGGGGTCAAGTGGAGTCACCGCAAGGACAACGACTTCGCCCTGGCGTGGGTGAAGCCGTACGGCAAGGGGCGGGTCTTCTACACGGCCATCGGGCACCGGACGGAGCACTTCTGGAACCCGATGATCCTGCGGTTCTACCTGTCGGGCATCCAGTTCGCCACGGGCGACCTCGACGCCCCCGCCGAACCACGCGAGTAGGCCGCGGCGTGCCGCGGCAGGGGGTCTATCGCATTGCCGCGCGGCGGGTGCGGAGACCCGCCGCGCCTGACGTTTCCCCGGTCACTCCTCGTCCGGCTCGCAGTCCGTCCGGTAGGCGACGAGTTCGGCCATCGTCTTCCCCTCGTAGGAGGCGGTGACGGTAATGCGCTTGATACCCTGGTCGCTGCCGACCGTATCAAGGAAATCGTTCGGGTCGGCGTAGGCGACCGCGACGGTCCGCGTCCATCCGTCGTAGCCGACCAGGGCGGTACCGGTGGCGTCCTCGGGCGGGGTGGCGGTCCAACCGTCGAAATCGTCCACGTCGTCGAAGGCGGACCGGTTGCCGCCTTCGCCCGACTCCGGGCCGAAGACGGGCGTCTGGTCGGGGTCGGCGTAGTCGCAGGCGAGGACTTCGGCCAGGAGCCCTTCGGCCAGCAGGAGGCCCGTGCCGTACTGGGCCGTCAGGTACGTCGACTGCGTCGTGCCGCCCAGCACGTGCAGCGCCGCCACCAGCACCAGGCCCACCAGGACCATGGCGATGACGGCCTCCAGGAGGCTGAAGCCGCGGGGCGCCGCCTCGAACGCTGTCATTCTGAGCGAGCCCCGCGAGCGAAGAATCTCGCCGTGGCCTTTGCTGTTTCGGCGCGGTGGGTGCGGAGCCCCGCCGCGCTGAACGTGCCGTTGTCCGACGGTCGGGCGGCGGCTCATCACTCGGTTACCTCCGGGGCGTTGAGAATACGGACGCCCGTCTCGACGGCCGTCGCGGGGTCCGGCCCCGCCCGCAGGCGGAGGCCCGCGCCCCGGACCCACGTCCGCGTCACCGGGTCCGGCGTGCTGGTCGTGGTATACGTGCCGTAGACGGAGAACAGGAGGCATCGTTCGCTGCTCCTGCTCCAGGAGGCCCCGCCGTCCCAGGTGCGGAGCAGCCCGCCCGAGACGGCGCCTCCGCCTCCCTCGTCTTCGTCGCCTTCCTGTTCGCCGTCGTACTGGATGTCGCAGATGTCCGCGTCCTTCCGGAGGCACACGACGGTCAGGCACAGCCCCCGCGAGGGCGACAACCCCCCGGCGTGGCTGAACGTGAGCTCCTGCCACAGATACCCGTCTGTCAGCCGGTCCTCGTGCATCGGGACCTCCTCGACGACCGTCCGGCTGGGCAGGTTGCTCGCGTTGGGCAGCCGGAGTTGGACACCTGCGATGCCGCTGGCGGGGCCGTGCCGCCGGGCCTTGATGAGCACGCGCGTCACCCGCCAGGAGACGGCGTCGCCGGGCAGCGACGGCTCGACGTACTGGCCCGCCCACTTATTCTCTTTGACGGCGAAACTTCTCGCTTCGCTGGGCGTCGTGTGCTTGGCCAGGAGCGCCTCGGCCGACTCGTTCCGCTCGGCGTCGGGCTCGTCGGTCACGGCCTTGAGGTCGTACGTGAAGTCGCATTCGCGGACGTCCTCGAGGATAGCGACGGCCGTGCCCGCGTTGAAGGTCCTCGTCAGCGGGTCGCCGGCCGCGGACGACCATGCGTACCGGATGGTTTCGTCCGACCCGTCGCCGTTGCGGTCGGCCACGGTGAACGTGACGGCGGTGGCGGTGCGCTCCGCGAAGGCGGTGGCGAACTCGAGTTCCCGGACGACGCGGGCGGCCGCCTCCGCCGCCGCATGCGTGGCACGCGGGCGCGTGTCGGGGTCCACGGCCCGCGACGCCACCAGCATCGCCGACCCGACGCCGAGCATCAGGATGCTGACGATGGCCAGGGCCGCCACCATCTCCACGAGCGTGTAGGCGCCGGCCGGCTGCCGGGTTGTGGCGGTTTCTCGCATCATGTGGCCTGACCGTTCCTGTCCTTTCCCACGCGGCAAGCCTCCCGGCCCGGCGCGCCGAAACCTGTGCTGCACGACGCAACGCTGTCATTCTGAGGAGCGGCGAAGCCGCGACGAAGAATCTTGCCTTGGCCCGTATACTCTTCCATCCGCACGGCGAGATTCTTCGGCCCTGCTTGCAGGGCCTCAGAATGACATCCCGCTGCTCCTTCCTCCAAGGATCATCTGGGCCTACGGCCCGCCGGTGGTGATCTCGCCCGTTTCGCCGTCCACCGTGACGGTCCAGGCGTACCCGCCGGACTGGACCGTGACCGCGCCGCCGTCCTGCGGCAGGCCGTAGCCGTTGAACGTCACGGTGGTGCCCGAGCCGAACGCGGCGCCGACGAGGTCCGCATGGTACGGGCTGCCGGCCAGGGCGACGGTGTACGGCTCGCCGGGACGGTCGGGGTCGTCCCGGCCGGTGAGCGTGTAGGACCCGGCGGCGGGGTCGAAGACGGCGGCCTGGTCGCTGCTCGTCTGCCGGGCCAGGTCGCGCGCCTGCTCCAGGTCCGCGGCGATGCGGCGGGCGCAGGTCTTGGCCCGGTACCGGGCCAGGGCCGAGGCGTGGCGCGGCACGGCGATGGCGGCGGCGATGCCGATGATGACGAGCACCAGGACCACCTCCAGGAGGCTGAACGCGGAGCGCCTCGGCCCCAACGGTGTCATTCTGAGCGAGCGAAGCGAGCGAAGAATCTCGCCGTGGCCTTTGCTGTTTCGGCGCGGCGGGTGCCCCTCATGTGGCGCGGCGGGTGCGGAGACCCGCCGCGCTTCCCCGCATCCGAATCGGCCGGCCTTCGTCCCAGTGTTCATGGTTCAGTCCACCACGCGCCGGTAACTGCCCTCGGCCACCGGCATGTCGATCCGCTCGACGAAGGCCGGCGGGGGATCGTTCAGATAACGCGAGTCGTACCGCAAGTTCAGAAGCGTGCCCGCCATCACTTCGAAGGAGTTCTTGACCACGATGACCCCGTGCACCGTGGTGGTGACGGCGGCGACGTAGGCGTCGTCCTTGACGTAGATGAGCCCCTTGATGGACGAGGGATACGAATCCTCCTCGTCGCCGTCGGAGTGGCCCCTGTACGGCGTGTGCGGCGGGTTGTAGTTCTGGTGTTCCATGTCCTCGTCCAGCGCGCCGCCGTCCAGGTGAAAGGTGAACTTGCCTTCGACGAGCAGGGCGGGGTAGTTTTCCACGGCCGGTTCCCAGTGCACCGACCGGTCGACGCGCGTGTTTCCTCCCGCGTTCAGCAGGACGAGCGTGCCGACGATGCGCGAGTCGCGGATCACAATGTCCTGGCCGTTGCACGCAATGACGTAGACGCCCTCCGAGTCAAGCGTGTAGGGCCAGAACGGGTTGTGGTTCGGGCTGAAAATGACCTCGTCCATCAGCCGCACCCCGTCGTCCCAGGGGATAGCCCACTCGGGAATGACCACGCCGCGGCTCTCGTACTCCGCGAAGACGGCGTCGGGGTCGGGCATGCTGCGGCGGTCCACGCGGGAGGTCGTGGTCCCGTGATACGTGCCGCCGGTCACGTCGCCCGCGGCTTCGGTGTCGGCGTACACGTCGGCGCCGGAGGCGTCGACGTTGTTATTGCTGCTGACGACCTGGTCGCAGAGAACGGTGGCGGCGTTGATCTTCAGATCGTTGTCGGCGTGCAGCGCGGTCTGGAGGCAGCCGAAGCCCGTCGGATCGGCCAGAAGCGTTGCCTGCACCTTCTGGACCGCCTCGCCGCAGACGCCCGTCCCGGTCAGGACGACCGGGTCCAGATCGTCGTCGGCGAGGTCGCCGTCGCCCGGGTCGATGACCTCGAGCGATGCCGTGCCGCGCCCCATCGGCACGTCGGTGCCCCATGTGCCGTTGGGATAATTGATGCGCCAGTTCGGGTCGGCCTTGATGCGGAGGCGGCCCAACTCGACGGCGGCGGCGGCGCAGTGGCGGGCGTGGGCCACGTCGGCGGTGCCGCGCCCCTGCCGGGCCTGGATCCGCGCCAGCGCCAAGGCGCCCAGCGCCATCGTCATGATGATGGCCGACAGGCCCAGGACCAGCACGTACGTGCTGCCCCGGCGGAATCGCTGTGGCGGCGTGGCGGTCGTCATGCGGCGTCTCCCGGGCGCGCCGGAAGGGGAGGGCGCGCGGCCAGGCGCAACGGCCTGTCCGCATCCCGTGCCGCAGGGTGACCGTGTGTCTCTGGATCCCCGTGCCACGGCGGGCCTTGCCCCGCCGTGCTCTTCCATCGCCCCGGTGCATGGCCGGACAAGACCGGCCGTGGCACGTGGCGCGAAACTGGAGCCGAGCCGCCTGCCCGTTGCCGGACAGGCGGCCTTTTGCGGTGCGGTCGCGACGTTCGCGTGTCGGCCCTGTCGGGGCCGCAGCGCCGGTGGCGGGTCGGCGTCCGGGCGCCTCACTGCTTGCCGGCGCCGGATCAGTACTGGTTGTATTGCTTGCCGGCCTCGTCGGTTTCGCTGTTGGCGCAGTTGGCCCGGATTTCGCCGGTGTCCTCGTCATAATACCATCCGGCGTCGGCGACGGTGTCGCCGGGCGCCGTGTCGGTGAAGGTTGTCTTGCCCTTGTTCGTTCCGACGGGCAGCGGAGGTACCTCGCGCAGGTACGGACCGTAGATGTGGTCGGAGTCCTTCGTGGCGACCGGCGCCGAGGTGTGGCTGCTGTCGGTGTACTGGGTCAACTGGTCTTCGATGTTCGCGAGGGCAGGGAACTTGCCCCCGTGCTCGGCGGCGAAGAGGTCGATGGCGTTGCGAAGGACCGCGAGGTTGCCGGCGACGGCGGAATCGGCCGCCCCGGCCGTGCCGCGGCTCATCCGCGGGATCGCGATGGCGGCGATGATCCCGATGATCACCACCACGATGACCAGTTCGAGGAGACTGAATCCCCGCCGTTTACGACGATTCGTCCGAAGCATTGCACACTCCTTTTAATCCGTGCCGACCCTGATTACCCCTTCTGTGTGCGCTTTTGGGACCAGAATTCATATCGGCGAGCCGGGCACGTTACTTTAGGGGGTTTCAAAAATCTAGGGCTTCTAGGCAGCCTGCGCAACACTTTAAGCGGCTTTCGCGGGCCCAAGTGTTGTTCTACGTCACGTTATCGGACCATATGGGCTGTTCGGCTGCTCACGTCGAGGGGAGTTGGGCTCTCCTGCCGCGCGGTGCGAAGGCCGGAGGGCCCGACCTGCAGGACTCGTCTGAAGGAGGGGGGCCCGGGCCGTTGCCGTCTTCTGTCGGGGGGCCGGGGGTTACCGCCGGAGGGAGAGTTCGACTTCCTCCCCGTCGGCTTCGAAGACGGCCGTCCGCCGCGTGAGGCGGACGAGGCGGAAGCCGTCGATGGTCCGTCCGACGGGCACCACCTTGCCGTCGACGACCGCACTGCCGCCCTGGGAGGTCATAATGACCGAGGTGAGGGTGTGGTTTTCGGCGAACGCGTCGGCCGCGGCGTGGGGGTTGGGAGCCGTCTTCGGTTCCGATGGAGGCGGGGCTTCAACGAGGTCCTCGAGCCACGTCTCGGACGGGACGAACCCGTCGCGCAGGGCGGTGGGGTCGAGTTCGAATCGGTCGGCGACGGTCTGAAGGCGTTCCGCCAGGCGCGGGCCGGAAGACGTTTCGGCCGGCGCTTCGGCGCCCGGTGAAGGGGACGGCGAGGTCTCGGACGCCTCCGGCACCCCCGGCGTCGCCGCTCCTGCCTGTTTCGGTCCGGTGGCCGACGGCGCCAGCACGAGGCGGTCCACGACCAAGGCCGCAACGGCGACGGTCAGGATGACGAAAATGATCTTGCGCGATCGCGAAGCGGTCATGTTTCGTGCGTCTCCGAAGGGTCGGCGGCGGCTGCCGGCGGCATGGCCTCGGTCCCGGCGGCGCGGGAAGCGGGCAGCGTGGCGTGCCACGCGAGGGCCATCGTGACGGTGGCGGCGCCGGTGGTGTCGTTCGGCTGCCCTTTCAGGCTGAACGCCAGGACGCACGTTTCCGGCAGGGTCTGCCTCAGCCGTCGCAGGAACAGCGTGCAGGCGGTATACGTGCCGGAGCCCGACAGATGCACGGGGACGGTCGTGGCGAAGGAGCCCGGGTTGGGGTCGCCCGTGCGCATGTCGTCGACCTGGAGTCCGGACTCGGCCGCCAGCCGCGAGATGTGGGCCACGTGGAGCGGGGCCGTGGCGGGCGGACGCAGGTGAACGGTGCTCTCGCGGGCCCGGCGTCGTGCCTGGTCGAGTTCGGCGCGGAGGGTCTCAAGGGACGCCTCCAGGCGCCGTGCATGTTCCTGCTCGCGGGCGCAGGCCTGCTCTTTGTCGGCGCATTCGTCCTGTGCCGCAAGCAGGGGGGCGATGCCGACCAGGTAGAAGCCGAGTGTCAGGAGGAGACAGACGGCCGCACCGATGAGGTCGATGTACCGGCCGTGGCGCATGAGAGTGGCGGTGGTCACGGGGTGTCCTCCGGCCGGCGACCGAGGTCGCAGCGAATCTGGAAATGGGTGGCCTGACCGGCCAGGAACGGCTGGCGCACGGTCTTCAGAAGGCGCACCTCGTTGAACAGGCCTGTTTCCTCCAGGGCCAGGGCAAACTGGGAGACGGCGGTGACCTCGCGTCCGTAGCCGGCCATCTCGAGCCGCCAACCCCCCGCGGTGGCGTCGGCGGCGGGCGCGTCGTCGGCCTCCGGCGGCGCAAGACGGCACTGGCGGAGGACGACGCCATCACTCATATGGCGGGCCAGGAGCATGAGCAGAAGGCTCCAGTCCGGATGCCCGGCGATCGTCTCATTCGCTCGCAGGGTGCGTCGCGCCTCGGCGAGGTCGGCCTGCGTCTGCTCGATGCGCCGGCGAATCTCCTCGACGCGATGGGCGACGGCCTGCCGCCGCTGGTCCAGCGCGCCGGCGTCGACGCCCCAGGCGCAGACGGCCATCACATACGCCGCCACGAGGGCGGCGGCGTAGACCGCGACGGACCCGATCCAGGCATTGAGACGTCGGCGCCGGCGGGCGGCCTCATGCCTGTGCGACGGTATGAAGTTTCGGCTCTGCACGTTTGCGTCCTTCCGGGTACATGGCAAGGCCGACGGCGGGGGTCAGGGCCGGGTGCTTCGCCTCCTGGACGGCCGCCGGTGCCGTCTCGACGACCTCGGCGGGCACGACGGTGCGGACCTCGACGTCCAGGCGCGACGCCAGGTGCCCCGTCGCGCCGGGCACGGCCGCCGCCTGCCCGGTGACGAAGACGCCGGCGATGCGGATGCCGGCGTACA
The DNA here is from genome assembly GCA_964577175.1 of uncultured Anaerolineales bacterium. Classification (GTDB taxonomy): domain Bacteria; phylum Planctomycetota; class Phycisphaerae; order FEN-1346; family FEN-1346; genus BS750m-G62. Next base: position 27,235 of record CAZNYC010000018.1, on the reverse strand, counting down.
TCTGGGCGGCATAGGCGAAGGCGGCGCGGACGGCCTCCGCGACGGCGTTAATCGGTTTGCGAACGATCGTGCGCAGCGAATCGAGCGGCAAGGGGGTGTCGTCGTCGCCCGGCGAGCGGTCGGCCAGGCCGACCTCCTGCAGGACGCAGTCGACCGCCTCGGCGGGCAGGTCCAGGTTGCGGGCAACCGCCTCCGAGAGGCATCGGAGCGAATTCTCCGGCATGAGCCGCCGATAGATGACCGTCCCGTCGAGCCAGAGCAGCAGGAGGGCCCAATCCCAGCCGATCGTCAAGACGGCCGTTACCCCCTCGGCGGGCAGCAGCGGCCGGCAGGCGCGGATGGTGGCCGCCATATGGGTGTCGAGGACCGTTACCTGCAGGTCGGTCTGGTCGAACGTATCGAGCAGGGCGTCGGCGTCGGCATGGGGGAGGGCCACGGCCATCATCTGGGTGATGTCGCGGGCGCGGGTGGAGGGCGGGAGGTCCCAGGAGACCATCTCGGCGGCGTCGGCGGCGTAGCGGTGCGTCCGCGCCAGTTCCGACCGCGCGATCTGGTCCACCGGCGCCGAGGAGGTCCGGGGCGGCAGTTCAAGGACGTCGACGGCGAGCCTGTCTTCCGGGATGGCCAGCACGAGCCGCTTGCCCCGGAACCCGAGACGCTCGAGGGTGTCCTGGAGATGGGCGACGTCGCGCGGGCCGAGGTCCTGTCCCGGGGCCACCCGCGGAATGCGGGCAGCGGCCTGGAGGCGGCAGCCGTCCCCGGCGGGGGCCAACTGCGCCAACCGAAGGTACCGGCCGTCGTAGTCCACGCCGATCGGCGATTCGCGATGCCTGAACAGCCCGCTCACGAGGCACCCCCTTGGGTCATCGAGGTCAGGTCGAACAGTGGCATGAAGAGGCTGACCGCGACCACGCCCACGATGGCGCCCATGATGATGAGGATGATCGGTTCCACGATGCTCGTGAGGCTGCGGACGGTCAGTTCGTTTTCGTCGTCGAGAAAGTCGGCCGCGCTGAGGAGCATCGCCGACACCTGCCCGCTCCGCTCGCCGTTACGGACGATTTCCTGGACCGACGGGCTCACGAGGTGGCTCCGGCCCCAGATGGAACTCATCGTTTCGCCCTGGGTGATGGCGTCCTCGGTCCGTGCGAGCAGCCGGTCGTAGTGGTGGTGCCGGATGGAGCGCCGCGTCAGGCGGATGGCGTCGATGATCGGCACGTTGGCGTCCAGCAGCACGCCCAACAGGCGCACGATCCGGGCAATCGCGAAACGCCGGACGATGGTTCCGACCTGCGGCAGATAGAGCACGACCGTCTGGAACGTGCGGCGGCCCACGTCGGTGAGCAGAAAAACGGTCAGCCCGACGGCGGGCACCAGCAGGGCCGGCACCGCGATGTACCAGTACGTCAGGAGGATCTCGCTTACGGCCACCAGCACCGCCGTCGACGGCGGCAGGGGCACGTGCAGTGTATCGAACAGATCCGCGAACCGCGGAATCACGACCGTGAACATGACAGCCAGGACGCCCACGGAGACCGTGACGAGCAAGGCCGGGTAGATGAGGGCGCCGAGCAGCGAGTTCCGCACGTGGACCTGTTTGCGGAGCGTGGTGGCCAGGCGCCGGAGCATGCCGGCCAGGTCGCCGGAGGCTTCGCCCGCCCCGACGAGGCTCGCGTAGAACGCGCCGAAGTACCGCGGATGGGCCTCGATGGCGGCCGAGAGGGACGAGCCTTCCTGGACCCGCTGCTCGATGTCGGCCACGGCGGTGCGGAGGTGCGCGTCCCGCGTCTGACGGGCCAGCGCCCCGAGGGCCTCGACCAACGGCGTGCCGCACGAGAGGAGCACGTGCAACTGGCTCGTCAGCAGGGCGACGCTCTTGAGCCGCCGGGGTCGCGGCCGGCGGGTGCCGGACGCCGTGGCGGTGGGACCGCCGCCGGCGTGTTGCCCGTCCCGGAGGTCCGTCACGTACAATCCCCGTCGGCGGAGGAGTTCGCCCGCCTCCGCCATATCGCCGGCCTCGATGGTGTCGGCCACCTGTCGGCCGGATTTGTCGAATGCCTGGTAAGCCAGTTTCACGAGTTCGACGGGCCCTTCTCCTGGGGCGGTTCGAGGTCGTCGTCGCTGTGGGTGACGGCCAAGGCCTCCTCGAGGGTGGTGCGGCCCTCGGTGGCGATGCGGACGCCCTCTTCGCGGAGCGACAGGCAGCCTTCCTCCCGGAGCCGGGCGCGCAGTTCGTGCGACGGCGCCGCCCGGTGGACGAGTTTCCGCAGCGGCGACGTGATCTCCATCACCTCGAAGATGCCGATCCGCCCGCGGTAGCCGGAGTTGTGGCACTGCTCGCACCCCGCGCCTTTGCGGAAGACCTGCCCGCTCTTGCCGGCGAGGCCGGCGTCCTCGAGGACGTTCTCGGCGGGGTAGTACTTCGTGACGCAGCCCTGACATACGGTGCGGGCCAACCGCTGCGCCACCACGCCGTTCAGGGCGCTGGAGAGGAGGTACGGCTCAACGTTCATGTCGATGAGCCGCGCCGCCGCACCGGGGGCGTCGTTCGTGTGCAGGGTGGCAAGGACGAGGTGCCCGGTCAGCGCGGCCTGGACGGCGACGCGGGCGGTCTCTTCGTCGCGGATTTCCCCCACCATGATGACGTCCGGGTCCTGCCGCAGCATGCTCCGCAGGACGCGCGCGAACGTCATGCCCGTGGAGGCCTGGACCTGGACCTGGTTGACCATATCGAGTTGGTACTCGACGGGGTCCTCGACGGTCAGGATGTTCCGCTCGGGGCTCCGCAAAAGGTCCAGGGCGCTGTACAGGGTGGTCGTCTTGCCGCTGCCGGTCGGTCCCGTAACGAGTACCAGTCCGTACGGCTGGTGGAGCATGCGGAGGAAGGCGGCGAGCGTCTTCTCGCGGAAGCCGAGGTCCTCCAGGCGGACGCGGAGGTTCTCCTTGTCGAGGATACGGATGACGAGTTTCTCGCCCAGGAGGGTGGGCATGCTGGAGACGCGGAGGTCGATCTCGCGCTTCTCGGCCACGATGCGGACCCGCCCCTCCTGCGGCAGGCGTTTTTCGGCGATGTCCATCTTGCCGATGACCTTCACCCGCGACGCGATGGCGGCGTGCATCCCCGGCGGCGGTTTCATCAGGTCCCGCAGCAGGCCGTCGATGCGGTACCGGATGCGGGTGCCTCGCTTGTCCGGCTCGATGTGGATGTCGCTCGCGCCGTCGCGGATGGCCGTCAGCAGCACCACGTTCACGAGGTTCACGACGGGGCTGCCGGCCACCATGTTGTCGAGGTCGGTGACGGGTCCGTCGTCGACGGCCTCGTCCTCGACGACCGAGACGTGCGATTCGTCGAGCGTGGCCAGGAAGGCGTCCACGTCCGTGTCGCCGCCGGCGCACTTCTGGATGAACTCCAGGATGTTCGTCTCGAACGCCAGGACGGGTCGAATCTCGCATCCCGTGAGCCGGCGGAGGCGGTCGATCTTCGGCAGGGACTGCGGTTCGGCCATCGCCACCGTCAGCGTGCCGTGGACCTTGAACATCGGCAGGCACTTCAGGCGCTCGGCCGCCTCCTGGCCGATGAGGTCCAGACACGCCGGGTCGAAAAGCCCGTGCCGCAGGCTGCACCCCGGCACGCCCAACTGCTGGGCGACGGCGCGGACGAGGACCTGGGGGCTGAGGATGCCCTGCTCGATGAGGACCTCGCCGAGGAGCCGGCCGCTGGTCCGCTGATTCTGGAGCGCGGAAGTGAGTTGCTCGCGCGAGATGGCGCCCGCCTGGACCAGCGTCTCGCCCAGCGGTGCTTTGGCGGTCGTGGCGGTGGTCACAGGAAACTCCTGACCGCACTGTTCGCGTCGGCAAAGAACTCGAACTGGGCCGCCAGGCCCGTCAGTTCCAGCACCTGGCGGAGCGTCTCGTTGACGCCGCACAGTTTCAGCGGATGGCCGGTCCGGGCGATCTCCTCGTTCACTTCCACCAGGACCTCCAGGCCGCGGCTGTCGGCGTACTGGATGGCGGAAGCGTCGACGATGCACCGCCCCAGGCCGCCGCCGACCAGCCCGTCGATGCGGGCCTTGAGGTCCTCGGCTCCCTGGTCCGTGAGCGGGCCCTCCGGCTTCAGGACCCGTACGGCGCCGCATTCCTGTTCGGCGATGTTCACGCGACCGCCACTCCCTCCGCAACCGGCAGGGTCAGGGTGAAGGTGCTGCCCTGGTCCGGTTCGGACTCGACGGTGATGTCGCCGCCGTGCATGCGGATGACCTCGCGCGCGATGCCCAGGCCGAGGCCGGAACCGGTCACCTGCGTCACCCGGCGGTCCGGGCTGCGGTAGAACTTCTCGAACACGCGACGGCAGTCTTCCTCGGTCATGCCGATGCCCGTGTCGATGACCTGGGCCACGAGTTGCCCGTCCTCCACGTCCACACGGACGGTGACGGCCCCGCCTTCCGGCGTGTACTTCAGGGCGTTGCCGATGAGGTTGTGGAACCCGAGGGCGATCTTCTCCCGGTCGCCCCGCAGGACGGGGAGTTTGGGCGGCAGGTCGAACGTCAGCGAAATCTGCTTCTCCCGCGCCTGGGCCTCGTAGTCCGCCTCCAGGGAGGCCATCAGATCCTCCACCCGGACGTCGTCGGTGTTCAGGCGGAGCGATCCCGCCTCGATCTCCGACGCGGACAGAATGTCCCCGACGATGCGTTCCAGGCGGCACGCCTCCTGGGTGATGGTGCTGAGGCAGCCCGCCTGGATGGCCGGATCCTCCTTGCCGTCCTCCAATCCCATTTCGGCGCAGGCGCGGATGTTTGTCAGCGGCGTCCGCAACTCGTGAGTGGCCTGGGCGAGGAAGGTGTTGCGGGCGTCCTGGGCCACGCGCTGCTGGGTGATGTCCTCGATGACGACCATGGCAACGGCCGAGTCCTCCCGCCGCACCGGCCGCACGATGAACCGGAGGAGGACGCGACCGGGGGCGCCGGACCGCTCGACCTCGAAAATCTGCCGGCGCTGCATCGGCCGGCGGGTCGCCTGGCGGACCGCCTCGACCACCTCCTTCTCCTGGAGAATGTCGGCGATGGCCGCGTCTTCGGTCTCCTCGCGGCTGACCTGGAGCAGTACGGCGGCGGCGCTGTTCAGGTACCGGGCTCGGCAGTGACCGTCGACGAGAATGAGCCCCTGCGAGAGGGCGTCGCACGCCGCCGAGAGGTCGTTCGGGCCCTGCTGCCGCTGCCGGAGCGACTCTTCCGTCTGCGCCAGCGCCGTGCGACGTTTCGTCCGTTCCATCTGGTCCATCAGGCTGTTCCATGCCTCGGCTTCGGCGCCCCAGCCGGCGTGGACCTTCAGCGCCTCCGGGGCCACCTGGCCGTCGCGGTGTGCCAGCAGCGCGCGGCGTACGGCCCAGATGCCGCGGAAGGTCTTGCGGAAGTGGCGGTGCATCAGAACCAGGGTGATCAGCGCCAGGACGCAGACGGCCCCGATGCCGGCCCGCGTCTGCCAGAACGTTTCCGCCGCCGGGTCAGGGTCCGCCGCCACCTGGAGCAGCAGCGTCCCCCGGTCCGGCACCGTGATAGTGAACGTGTGGGCGAGGCTCTCGGCGTCGGGTCGCGGCGGGGGGCCGTCCCCGTTCCAGGACGGCGGCAGGTGGGGCTGCGTGATCGCCTCGGGCCGGGCGTCCGCCACGACATCCCCGCCTGGCAGCAGCAGCCGGCAGCGCGAAAGGTCCGCTTCCCGGGCCGTCTGGACGACCAGCCGGCGGGTTCGGTTCAACCGGCCGTGGGCCAGCAGCACCTCGGCGCTCCGCGCCAGGGTCGCGCCCACGGCGCGGACCCGTTCGGCGCGAGACTGGAGCAGGGACGCGTCCTGGGTTCGCCCCGCCCACCAGGTGGCGGCGGCCATCGCCGTCAGCAGGATGGCCGTGAACCCGAACCCAACGGACGTCAGGTGCAAGTCGTCGCGAAGGAGTCGGCGCAGACGCTGCATGAACCCGGGTGCCGGTTGGTGCTCGTCAGCCATAGCGCCCCCTCTGAACGTCGGGTCCTTCCCCGTGCGGCATGCGCCCCCGGCGGGACAGCCGGGCGGGGGTCCGGTCGAAGCCCCTCCATCGCCGCATTCCCACGAGACTTATCGGCGCAAGGGTTTGTGAAACGACACATTTTCCGGGATTCCGGGAAAGCTAGAGAAGATGGGAAGATGGCCGCGGCCGCGGATTGGCCCAGACGCCGCGTTATCGGACGTTCGCCGGGCCGGGTGCCATGCTTTCGCGACGTCCCAAAACCATCCGTGCGAACCGCGTGGGGACTATAGCACGTTAAGTTCGGATGGTAGCGCGGCGGGTCTGAGCCTGTCCCGAGAGTTTGTGACCTTATTGGGCTTCGGCTCTTGGGACCGCAGTTTTCGAGGGCGTCGGGGCGGTTCGTTGAGCCACGCAGAAATAAAGTCACAAACTCCGAGCGTAGCCGAGGGATACCCGCCGCGCAGCCCCAAAAACACCCTTTCGAGCGCGGTGGGTGCGGAGACCCACCGCGCAAAATGCGGACTTAGCGTTGTAGTGCGAACCCGGAGAACCGGAGCCGGGCTTCGGCGAAGCGGGCAGACCCGCCGCGCGGCGCGGAGCGGACGCTACTCCGCCCCGAAGCAAAGCACCCGGCCGGACGCCGTCGCAACGTACAGCCGACCGTGGGCGGCGGCCAGGCCGTCCCAGACCACCGGGTCCTCGAGCGCGATCTCGCCCGTCCGGGTGCCGTCCTCGGCCGAGACGAGCCACAGGCTGCCGCCGAGGCGGCCTTCATAGGCGGCGTGGGGGTCGTCGCCGGGGACCTCGACGGGCCAGGCGCCCAGGACGAGCCGCTCGCCGGCCTTCAGCATGGCCCGGGGACGGATGGGCAGGTCGTGTGTCCACTCGTAGGACCGCATATCGCCCTTCTTGCCTTTCTCCCGCTCGCGGAAGTCGGGCAGGTGCTCCTTTTCGTCGGGCGAGAACGGCGCGTTCGGGCCTCGAAAGAGGCGGTACCGCCCGTTGGCGTCGCCCTTGCGCTGGACGCCCCACACGGCCCCGTCCGTGAAGATCATCGTGATCCCCGTCGGGACGGCGATGCCCGGCGACCGGCGGGTCGGGCGGTTCACGATCCAGGAGTAGGCGACGGGGATGCGGCTGAAGTCGCCCGTCCCCAGGACCCAGTGCGAGCGGTGGTTCTCTGCATCGTCGAGCAGGCTGGAGGTGGAGAAGAGGTGCCGGCCCATCGCCTCGCGCCGCGCCAGGTCCGACCCGAACCGCACGTGGTGCAGGAACACGTCCGTCCCGTTGCTGACGAGCACGTCGGAGATGGCGCCGCCGGCCATCGAGAACGCGTCGCTGCGGTCGCTCTGGAGGAACGTTTTGTAGTCGGTCGTGTTCTGGGCGATGCGCCTCTGGTGGGCGTCGTCGGCCTTGTCTTTACCGCCGCGGAACTCCGGGTCATCCGTTCGGAAACGGGTCCGGTGCAGGACGCGCCCCGTTGCCGGGTCGAGGGCGTACAGGTGGATGCCGCCGTCCAGCCACGTGGACCGTCCCGCCGAGACGTATGCCACGGCCGTGCCGCCGTCGCCTGCGCCGGGCAGCACGAGGACGCTGCCGTGGACGGGCCAGAGCGATTCCACCTGGTCCATCGCGACGGTGCGGAGGTCGGCGGGGGCGGCCATGAATTGCCACACGAGGTCGCCGTCCGAGAGCCGCAGGCACGTGACCCGCCCGTCGGCCGAGCCGAAGAGGACGCGGCCGTCGTGGAGGGTGGGCGGGGAATCGATCCGCCCGCCCGCCGTATGCGACCAGCGGACCTCGCCCGTCGCGGCGTCGAGGGCGACCACGCGATGGGTGTCCTCGGCGGCGACGACCGCCAGGCCGTCGGCGATGACGGGTTGCGTAAGCCGGCCGCCCACGTCCGCCTGCCAGGCCGGCTTCAGGTCGGCGGGCAGGTCCGTGCCGGCCACGCCGGAGCGGAGGGGGTCGTGGCGGTAGGTGGGCCAGGCCTCACGATTTCGGATTTCAGATGCCGGGTTTCGGATTGGCTGCTCATACGCTGGCCCTTGCTCCACCCTCGCTTCGTCCTTCACGTGCCGGGCAGCATCCGAGACGGCGGGTTCGTCCGCCGCCAGGGCGTAGAAGCCCCACAACATCGACTCCATGTAGCACCCGCACGAGTGCGGCGGGGCGTACAGGAGTCCGTTCGCGGGCAGGATGCCGTACTGGCACGTGCCGCGCACCCAGTTGTTCCGCGAGTGACGGGCATCCGCCAGGTCCATCATCTCGATGCCCCGCTTGCCGGTGATGATGAACCGGGTGGTGGCCTTCTCGCGGTAGCAGCGGTGATGGTGGCCGGAGGACTGGAGGTCCACCAGGACCTGGTTCTGGCGGCGGACCTCGCCTGTGGCGAGGTCGAAGGCCTGGTTGAAATCCGTGACGGGCGGCGGGGCGACGGAGTCGCGCGGATGGTCGCCCAGCCACACCAGGCCGTCGATGACGAAGACGTCGGGCGGGGCGTGGAACCCCCCGCCGCCGGCCGGCCGCGTCCACCGGACCTCGCCCGTCTCGGCGTCCATGGCCGTCAGGTTGCCGCCCAGCGCACACAGGACGACGCCGTCCGCCACGACGAGCACGTCCGTGCCGAACGAGAGTTTCTTGCGGGGCCCCGTGCCGGTCTCGCCGGTGGTCCACAGCGGCTTGCCGGTGGCCAGGTCCAGGCACACGACCGCCTCGTCCACCTGGAGGTAGGCCCGCTTGCCGTCGGAGGCGAGGGTCTCCGGCCGGGGATGCGCGTCGGCGTCCGACCAGGTCCACTGCGCCTTGCCGGTCTCGGTGTCGACGGCCACGAGGGACTTGCGGTTGGGCAGCGCCTTCTGGCCCTTGAACGCCGCGTGCTGAACGGCGTGCTCGGCCACCGGCTCGCCCTTGAGGACGAGGAGCGTGCCGCCGGCCAGGACCATTTCCTCGGCGCCCTCCGTGTCACCGTACGTGGCGAGGGTCCCGCCGGTGGCGGCGTCCATCGCCGAGACTGGCAGGTTCAGCCCGAGCGGCGCGTACACGCGGTCGCCGTCGGTCACCAGCAGGCGCGTGACCTGCGCCGGCCCGCGGCGGAAGCCGATCTTGTACCACGCCCAGGACGCCATCGGTTTCCGCCAGAGGGTGGCGCCGCTGAAGGCGTCGCGGGCCACCAGGGCCCACTTGCCGGGCACGTTCATGTTCGCGGCGGTGGCTTCGTCCACGATGGTGAAAAGTCGGCCCTTGGCCGTCACCACGGAACTGATGCTGTTGAGTTTGTGGTGGCTCCGCGTCCACCGCGGGCCGGCGAGCCAGTGCACGTGCTGCGGCGGGCCGACGGCCGTGTCGTCGGCCACGGCATTGTTCGTGGCGTCATAAAGATAATGGGTCCACTGGTCGATAGTCGCCGGCCATGGCTTGACGGTCGTCTGTCCGTCGATCACGGCCACGCCGCCGGGCGCCAGGACGCGCAGGACCTCGGCCATCGGCACCCCGTGCAGGTCGTCAACGACCAGCAGGCGGACCAGGTTGCCGACGTAGGGCAGGCGGCGGCCGTCGAAACGGGCGACGGCGGCCGTGCCGCCCAGGCCCTCCTCTGCAAGGTGGGCCCGGGCCTTGGCGACGAGGGCCGGGTCGGTATCGAGGCCGTGGACGATGAGGCCGTCCCGCGCCCCGAAGGCTGCCGTCAGCCGCCCGTCGCCGCAGCCGACGTGCACGACGAGGCCGCCGCCGACGCCGGTCGCTTCGAGGATGTCTGCGGCTTCCTTCTCCGGTGCGGCCGCGCCGAGCGCCGGGGCGGACATCAGCGCGAGCAGCAGGACGGCTGCCCACGGTCCGACGGCATGGGGCAGGGGAGCGGGCGAGCAGCGTCTCATCGAAGACTCCTCCCTGGAAACGAGGGCTTCCGTGCGGGCGGCGACGTGCCTCGCCACGGTGCACCCTCCATTATAGGTATGCGGCGGACGAAGCCAAGGGCCACCCGGCCCAGGCGGCGGTGCTCAGGAGAGGCCGGCCACCTCCCAGCCCTTCCGGTACTCCTCCTTGACGTAGGCGGTGGCCTTGGCGGAATTGCTGAACTTCAGGGCGGCGGCGTCCCACTCGAGCGTCTCGCCCGGCACGCGCGAGGCCACCACGCCCATCAGGACGGTCTCGGTCATCGGGCCGGCGTAGGCGAAGGAGGAGGTCGTCTCGCCCTTGCCGCGGATCGCATCGATCCACTGGCCGCTGTGGTCGACGGACGGGAGTTTGGGCTTTTCGTAATCGGCGTACTGCTCGCGGGGCAGGAGCATCGGCCCGCCGCCGGGGTGCGGCGTGAGGACGGATCCCTTCGTGCCGATGAAGAGCGTCCCCTGTTTCGGCAGGCCCTTCATGCCTTTGGGCAGCGCAACGAGGTCCTCGGGGGGCTTGCGGCCGCCGTCGTACCATTTCATCGTGACCTCCTCGCCCTCGGTGTACTTCGTCCCCTCGAAGCGGTAGGTCAGCGTTTCCTCCTTGGGGAACGTCTCGGGCATGGGCGGCGGCCCATCGTACCGGACACTGAGGGCCGGGCCGAGGTCCAGCGCCCAGACCACCGGGTCGATGATGTGGCAGCCCATGTCGCCCAGCGCCCCGGCGCCGAAGTCGTACCATCCCCGCCACTTGAACGGGTGGTACACGTCCTTCTTATAGGGGCGATCGGGCGCCACGCCCAGCCAGAGGTCCCAGTGGAAGCCGTCCGGCACGGGGTCGGCGCCGTCCGGCCGCTTGATGCCCTGCGGCCAGATGGGGCGGTTCGACCAGGCGTGGGCCTCCTTGACCTTGCCGATGGCCCCCTCGCGGATGTAGTGGACCAGCAGCCGGTACCGTATGCTGTTATGGTGCTGATTGCCCATCTGTGTGGCGACCTTGGCCTCGGCGGCGGCCTGGGTCAGGCGGCGGGCCTCGTAGATGGTCCGCGTCAGCGGCTTCTGCGTGTAGCACCCGATGCCCATGCGAAGGGCCGTCACCGTGACCGGCGCGTGCATGTGGTCCGGCGTGGAGACGGTCAGGGCGTCGAGGTCCTTGCCGACGGCGTCGAGCATCTTCCGCCAGTCGACGAAGCCTTTGGCCTCGGGCCACTGCCTGGCGGAGCGGGGGTATCCGCCGCGGCCGCCGGATTGGCGGGCGTCGACGTCCGCGAAGGCGATGAGGCGGGTGTTCGGCTGTTTGGCGGCGTTATTGGAATCGCTCCGCCCCTTTCCGCCGACGCCCACCGACCCCACGAGGACGGTCTCGCTGGGCGAGGCGCCCCGCGCGAACGCCGGGACGATCATCGGTGCCGCCGCACCGGCGGCGGCGAGGTGTTTCAGGAACCTGCGGCGTGTGGTGGACATGTATTCCTTTCGTTTCAGATACGGCCAGGCGGCTGCGCCTGGTCGGCAGGCGTCTTGCCTTTGCTCGACCTCTTGTTCGCTTGTTCCCTCGCTCCCTGCCGTCAAAGCGTCCACGGCGGCCGCATCGGCCGGGTCAGCCAGCGGTTGGCCCCGGGATCGTCCGGGAAGATTTCGCGCTCCGGGTCCCACCGGAGTTTGCGGCCCAGGCGGGTGGCGATGTCGGTCAACTGGCACAGGGTGTCGCTTCGGACGGCCACGTCGATGGGGGCGACGGGGTCCTCGCGGCTCTTGCAGCACTCCAGGAAGTTCTGCTGGTGATGGTTCGATATGGGCAGCCTGACCTCGTCCGGCCGGATAGGGTCCTGCATGAGCGATTTCGGGTGGGCGTCGAACGTGCCGCCCAGGTGCCGTTCCAGGACGAAGACCCAGCCGTCCTCGCCCTCGAACTTGACGCCGAGCGGGGCCTTCTTGCCGTCGACGAACCGCATCGTGACGCCGTTGGCGTACTCCATGGTCACGTCCCAGCCGGTGGCGCAGTCGCAGAGGCCGTCGTCGGGGAACTCGCCGGTGCCCTCGACGGAAATCGGCCCCGTCAGGCTCGTGCCGTTGCCCCACTGGGCCATGTCCACGGTATGGATGCCGCAGCCCGCAAGGAACCCCAGGGCGTAGTCGCTGATGTGGAACCAGTGGCTGTTCCGGACGCGGTTCTCGGTGTACGGCTCGTAGGGCGCCGGGCCGAGCCAGAGGTCGTAATCCAGCCAGTCCGGGACGGGCATCGGGGGGTAGTTGCCCGAGGCCCGGCTGTAGCGCGACGAGACGGTGATCTTGTGGACCTTGCCGATGCGGCCGCTCAGGACCATGCCGGCGGCGAAGCGGGTCGTCCAACTCGAGCGTTCCTGCGTGCCGAACTGCCACACCCGCCCGAACCGCCGCACCGCCCGCCGCAGCGCCTGGCCCTGCTCGACGGAGAGGCCGAGCGGCTTCTCGCAGTAGACGTCCTTGCCGGCGCGGACGGCCCACAGCGAATGCAGCACGTGCCAGTGGTCCGTCGAGGCGACGGTGACGGCGTCGATGCCGGGGTTGGCCAGCAACTGGCGGAAGTCGACGTGCGTCTCGCACCCCTGCTTGCCGTAATGGTCTTCGACGCGCTTCTTGGCGCCGTCGCGGCGGTCGCGTTTGACGTCGCAGACGGCGAGGACTTCGGCGTCGGAAAGGCCGAGGAAGTTGCGTAAGAGGGCGGTGCCCCGGCCGCCCACGCCGATCCATCCCATGGTAATCCGCTCGCTGGCAGACGGCCGGCCCTCCCCGCCGAGGGCCGTCGAGGTGATCACGTACGGGGCGGCCAGGGCGCCGCCGGCCGCCAGGCCGAGGCGCGTGAGCAGGTCGCGACGGGACAGGGAAGGGCGGGTCGGCTGCGACGGGCGCGTCATGGCGCGGCTCCTTGCAAGGCGGGTTGGCGTATCGGCCGATTGTACCGCCGCAACCGGCGGTGCGCCAAGATTGCGTCGGGGGCGCGCCACGGATAGGCGCAGCGGGTCTCCGCAGGCGCCGCGCGAACGCACGTGGGAGCATGCGGGCGCGGTGGGTACGGAGCCCCGCCGCGCGGGACGTCAGTCATGCTGGACGCCCGCCGCCGGCGGCTATTCGACCAGTTCCAGCATCTGGTCGTAGAACGCCCGGTAGTCGTCGCGGGCGTCGCTCTTCAGGGCCGCCATGGCGCTTCGCGGATGCTGGTTCAGGATGCCCGTAATCATGTACGGCACCATGTAGCCCCAGTCCAGGTCCTTCTGCATGGGCCGGATGTGCTCGGAGACGCAATCCAGGATCGGGCGGAGATCGAACTTCGGGTTCTTCAGGAACCCCAGGAGCAGTTCCAGCGGCGCGTTGCCGGAGGCCCGGCCCAGGCCGTAGATCGTGCCGTCGAGGTAGTTCGCTCCCTTGATGATGCCCTCGATCGTGTTGGCGAACCCGAGTTGCTGGTTGTTGTGCATGTGGATGCCGACCTCGCGCGACGGCATGAGCCGCTGGTACTTCTGCACGAAGTAGTCCACCTGCTCGCTGTACAGGGCGCCGAAGGAGTCGACCACGTAGCAGGCGACGACGCTCGTCTCCTTCTCGACCTGCTCCAGGGCGGGGTCGAGTTCCCAGTCCGTCTCGATGGAGATGGCCATCACGTTGATCGTCGTTTCGTACCCGCGGTCGTGGGCCACGTTCTCGATGGCAATGGCCTTGTCGATGTCCTTGACGTAGGTGGCTACGCGGATCGTGTCGACGACCGACTCCTCGGCGGGCAGGATGTCGTCCGGGTCGGACTTGTGGGCGTCCATCATGACGGTGATCTTGGTGCCGGGGTTGGCGATGCCGTCGGTGGCCGCCCGCAGATCCTTCTCGTCGCAGAACCGCCAGGGGCCGAACGCCTCCGGGTCGAACATCTCCTTGGAGTTGCGGTACCCGAGTTCGACGTAATCGATGCCGGCGTCGCAGCAGGCCTTGTAGACGGCCCGGACGACCTCCAGCGGGAAATGCGAATCGTTCGCCAGCCCGCCGTCGCGGATGGTGCAGTCGAGGACTTTGATTTCCGGTCGGTACACGGCTCACTCCTTTTCGGGTCATTTGGGCGCGGGCGCCCGGGTTTCCAACACAAACGGACCGGGAAGTATACACGCACGCGGCGGCCCGGTAAAGGCTTCGCCGGAGCGGGGGGCCGCCGCGTACCACGGCTGGCCTTGCCCGGCCGTGCGTCGAGGGGCAACCGTGTGGCCCGGCAACGGCACGCGGCCCGCAAGCGGGCCGGCGAACACCGACGGCGCTCTGCAGGTCAACCTCGCCCGAACCTTCACACCCCATGTGCCACGGCCGGCCTTGTCCGGGCCGGGAGGATGCGCCGGCGGCAAGCCGCCGACGGCGAAGCCCGCTAAAGCGGTCTCCAAGGCGACGCCGGGCCGGGTATGGTATTGCTGAGACGGCACGTCTAACACAGACCGGGATTTGCCTTGACCCGCCCCACGCCGCGCGGTAGCCGGAACGGTGTGGCGGCCTCGGCGCCGATCGGCCGCCGGGTTGCCGCACGAACCGCCTGGCACTGAAACCGTGGAGGCAAGGCGTGAGTCGCCCGACCGGTGCGGAACCGGGGGTGGACCCCGAAACGAACCGGCCGCCGCGGAGGGTGCGCGCCGCCCGCTGGATCCTCCTGGCCCTGGCCGTGTGGGCGGCGCTGGTCTACGCCGCGGTTGCCGTCATCGCCGTCCCGCACGAACCGGACCCCGACAAACGGGCCGTCATCCTGATGGGCGGGACCCTGCTGGCCGTCTGGTGTGGCCTGGGCGGGTTCGTCCAGTGGCGGCTGCGGGAGCCGCTCACGCGATGGCTCCGGCGCGTCTCCCTGTGGTGGCCGCTGCGGTTCGTCCTCCTGTGCACGGTGCTGGCGCTCCTCGAGGAAGGCGTGACGACCGGCCTGACGAACCTGGCGCCGCTGTTCGGCGGCGTGACGGGCGCGGCCCGGATCACGGCCTCGGCGAACTACCTGGAAGTGGTGTGCCTGCACAGCGTCATCGTGTTCGTGCCGCTGTTCATCGGGTGGGCGGTGATGCTGCAGTTCATCGATTTCTCGCCGGCCGAGGTGATGCTCCTGTTCGGCCTGACGGGGTGGCTGGCGGAACTGGTGACCTTCGGGCCGCACAACGTGGGTATGATCGGCATGTGGGTGTACGTGTACGGGCTGATGGTGTGGCTGCCGGCCCGGACGGTGCCCGCGGCGCGTCCGGCGCGTCCGGCCCGGCTGTGGATGTGGCCGCTGGCCGTCGTGGCGCCGTTCCTCTTGGCCGTCCCGTGGGTGCCGGTGGTGCTCCTCGTGCGTTGGGCCATCGGCTACACGGAGCCGGGCGTGTGAGGGGGGCGGCGGGAACATGGGCCGAGGGGCTGGGAGAAGATCAAGGAGGTAAAGATGGCGGTGCTCACCCCTCTGATGTTGACGGCGTGGTGTGCGTGCGGTGCCCTTCTGCTGTTCGGCGGCTGTGACTCGTTGGCCGACCCCGCACAGGAGCACGTCATGGTTTTCAACGCCGGCAGTTACGTTTCGCCGAGCGGGCCATAATGCTACAACGATACGAGGCTTCAGGGCTGCCTTTGCCGTTCAGCCCGAAGGGCTGAAACGATCTGTGCAAGCGGTGACATGGATAGTGCTTCAGGCCGGGCACAGGGGTTACACGTTCGGACCGGGGTCCGGCCGCCCCGCCCCCGGCCGGCAATTACGCGGGTGCGCCGACGGTTCGTGGCGGGTGGCCATGCGGTATGGAACGGCCCCTGGCCGCACGCGCGTGGCCATGCCACCCCCGTTGGTATGGCGTGCCAGAGCGCCCTTTCCTCCCCAATTCCGCCCGTCGGCCGATTTGATGTTGACGGACCCCCCTGCGAACGGGAGAATGAAGCGGTTACGGGGTGAAGGCCCCGGCCGGGGTTCCACCACGTCTCCGCGGCTGGCGGGTCGCGGGGGTCGGTGGCGGTACGAATCCGGCCGGGGTGAGCGTCATTTCAGGTGATACCATGATCAATCCGCGCAAACGCATCGGCGAAATCCTGATGGAGTGGGGCAAGGTCACGGACCAGCAGGTCCGCGAGGGCCTGGAGCGCCAGTCCAAAAGCGGCCGGCGTCTCGGCGAGGTCCTCACGGGCATGGGCGCCTGCGAAGGGCAGGACGTGTCCAAGGCCCTCGCCCTCCAGTTCGACATGGAGTACGTCGAACTGGACATCGGCAGCATCAATCCCCAGGTCATGGAGATGGTGCCCGAGGCGATGATGGAGGAGTACCAGATCGTCCCGCTCGATTACACCGACGGGCGGCTGCGGGTGGCCATCACCGACCCGCTGGACCTGGAGTCGGTGGACGCCATCCGGTTCCGCCTGAACATGGACGTGGACTGCGTGCTGGCGTCGCCGCACGCGGTGCGGGCGGTCATCTCGGGGTACACCGAGCAGACGGAGTCGGAGTCGGTGGACTCGATGCTCCAGGAGTTCACGTCGACGGACGTGCAGTTCGAGGACCGCGGCGAGAAGGGGGCCGATAAGCATGCCGAGTCGGCCCCGATCATCCGGCTCGTCCAGTTGATCATTACCGAGGCGGTGCGGATGCGGGCCTCGGACATCCATATCGAGGCCCTCTCCAGCCGGCTGCGGGTCCGGTACCGCGTGGACGGGGTGTGCGTGGAGCGCGAGCCGCCGCCCAAGCGGCTCCAGGGGGCGATCACGACCCGCCTGAAACTGATGTCCGGCATGCAGATCGAGGAGAAACGCCTGCCGCAGGACGGCCGCATCCGCATGCGCCTCGACGGCGAGGACCTCGACTTCCGCGTCTCGACGCTCCCCTCCTATCACGGCGAGAGCATCGTGCTGCGAATCCTGAGGCGGGAGTCGATCAACCTGGGCCTGGAGAACCTGGGGTTCCTCCGCGACGATTTCGAGCAGTTCGAGAAACTCATCGCCCGCCCGAACGGCATCTTCCTGGTCACCGGCCCCACCGGCTCGGGCAAGACGACCACCCTGTATGCGGCGCTGAACACGTTGAACACGCCGGACCGCAAGATCATCACGGCGGAGGACCCGGTGGAGTATCACATTGCGGGGATCAACCAGGTCCAGGTGAACCCGCAGATCGAACTGACGTTCGCCCGGATTCTTCGTGCGATGCTGCGGCAGGCGCCGAACATCATCCTGGTCGGCGAGATCCGCGATTTAGAGACCGCAGAGATGGCTGTACAGGCCGCGCTGACCGGACACCTGGTATTCAGTACACTTCATACCAACGATGCGCCAAGCGCGCTGACGCGCCTGATCGACATGGGCGTCAAGCCGTTCCTCGTGGCCAGCAGCGTCCAGGCCGTCATGGCCCAGCGCCTCATCCGCGTGCTGTGCCCCGAGTGCAAGGAGCCGGACCCGGACGTCGACCTCTCGACGCTGCGCGGCCTCGGCGTGACCGAGGAGCAGTTGAGCCAGGCCACGTTCTGCCGGCCCGTGGGGTGCGAGAAGTGCCACAATATGGGCTATCGCGGGCGGCTCGGCATCTTCGAGATCATGCCGCTGAATTCCCAGTTGCGGGAAATGGCGTTCCGGCACCGTCCGCTGGCGGAAATCCGGCGGGCCGCGCGCGACCTGGGCATGCGGACGCTGCTCGAGGACGGCCTCATCAAGATCATGCGGGGCCAGACGACGCTCGACGAGGTCCTCGCACGGGCCCAGCGCGAGCCCACCGCCGCCTAGGACCGCACGATTCCATCCCCGTTTTGGGGCCGATACGGCCGGGTAGGCTTGCCGGGCGACCCCTCCGGGGATTACAATAAGGTGTGTGGTGGCAAGGAGTTAGACGACACGGGGGCCAGGGAAAGGGCGGTTGAGCCGGTCTGCGCCGCACGGGGCCGGCCCCGATACCGCACGGCACCGGATGATCCAGATTGACAAACTCCTGCAGTTTGTCGTATCGAAGAACGCGTCCGACCTCCATCTGCACGTGGGTCGGCCCCCGGTGGTGCGGCTGCACGGGCGGCTCCGGACGCTGGAGACCGAAACGCTCACCGCCGAGGATACCGCCGGCATGATGCGGAGCATCGCGCCGGACCGGTACCAGAAGGAACTCGAGGAGGCAGGGTCGGCGGACTTCGGCTTCAGTTTCCAGGACAAGGCCCGCTTCCGCGTCGCCATTTTCAAGCAGCGGGGCGACGTGAGCCTGTCGCTGCGGCTCATTCCGTCGCGGCTGATGACCCTGGCCGAGATCGGGCTCCCGGCGACGGTGAAGTCGCTGCTGGCCCGGACGCGAGGCCTGTTCCTCGTGACGGGGCCCACGGGCTCGGGCAAGACCACGACGCTCGCGTCCATGATCAATTACATCAACGATAATTACGACCGCCACATTATCACCGTGGAGGACCCGATCGAGTACTACCACGAGCACAAGAAGTCGCTCGTGAACCAGCGCGAAGTCGGCGTGGACGTGTCCACGTTCGACGAAGCGGTCCGGCGGGCGCTGCGGGCCGACCCCGACGTCATCCTGGTCGGCGAGATGCGCGACGTGGACACGATGCAGGCGGCCATCCGGGCCGCCGAGACCGGCCACCTCGTCTTCTCGACGCTCCACACGACGGGGGCGGCCGGCACGGTCAACCGCATCATCGACGCGTTCCCGCCGGAACATAAAGACATGGTCCGGGTGCAACTGTCCGAGGCCCTGATCGCCGTCATCAGCCAGACGCTGGTGCCCCGCAAGGACATGCCCGGCCGCATCGCCGCTTACGAGTACCTGATGATCACGGGGGCGGCGAAGAACATGATCCGCAAGAACGAGCCGTACCGGCTCGAGTCCTGCATCCAGACGGGGGGCCGGTGGGGCATGCAGTTGCTCGACGATTCGCTCTGGGACTTGTACTCGCGGGGCGTCGTGTCGGTCGAGGAGATGCTCGAGAAGTGCCAGCGCCGCGCGGAACTGGAGAAGAAACTGATGGCCGTCCCCGGGGGGCAGGAGGCCCTCGAACAGGTGGGCGGCCCGATGGAAGCCGCCGAGGTCGAGGCCTAGTGGCCCGCCCGGTCTCCCGGGCCAGACAGACAAGAAGGGAAACCCTTGAGCCGCACGCCAAGCAGTGAAAACACATCGTCCGAGGTCCGGTCCGACCCGCAGCCCCAGACGGGCGCGCCGCCGTCCGCCCCGGCGGGCGAGGCGGGCCAGGCCTCGCCGCTGGCCGAGCCTCGACGCGATCGCCGCATGACCGCCCAGACGCAAAAGCGGCTCGGGCAGGTGCTCGTGGAGATGGGCAAGATTACGGACGAGCAACTCCAGGAGGCGGTCGACCTGAAGCAGCAGAAGGGCGGGGCCCTCGGCGCCGTCCTCGTCGACCTCGGGTACTGCGAGCAGGCCGACGTCTCGGCCGCCCTCGCCATCCAGGCCGGCATGCGCAAGGTCGACCTCGACGAGATCGAGATTCCGCCTGAGATCGTCGAGAAGATGGACGCCCTCACCGCCCGCTCCTACAGCGTCGTGCCGATCGAGTTCGATTCCGGCATCCTGACCGTCGCCATGGCCGACGCCAACAACTTCCGGGCCCTCGACGAACTGCACATGCTGCTCGATTACGAAATCCGGGCAGCCGTCGCCGACCCGAACGCCGTCGTCCGGGCCCTGGACAAGTACTACGAGCAGGCCGAGTCCGTCGAGTCGGTCATCGACGAACTCGACGAGACCGCCCAGTGGATCCGCGAGGACGAGGAGTCGATCGACCTCGAAGACATCCGCGCCATGAGCGAAAGCCAGCCCGTCAAGAAACTGCTGAACCTCGTGCTCCTGCAGGCCATCCGCGACCAGGCGTCCGACATCCACTTCGAGCCGTTCGAGGACGAGTTCAAGATGCGGTACCGCATCGACGGCGTCCTCTACGAGATGGTCCCCCCGCCCCGCCACATCGCCCTGGCCGTCGCCAGCCGCATCAAGGTCATGGCCAACCTCGACATCGCCGAACGCCGCGTCCCCCAGGACGGCCGCATCGAACTCACGGTGGGCGGCAAGCCGGTGGATTTGCGCGTCTCGGTCCTGCCGACGATGTTCGGCGAGAGCGTCGTCATGCGGGTCCTCGACCGCAGCCAGGTGGAACTCGACATCACGAAACTCGGCCTCCGCCAGGACGAGCAGAACATCGTCGACGAACTCATCCACATGCCCAACGGCATCGTTATCAACACCGGGCCCACCGGGTGCGGCAAGACGACGACGCTGTACTCGGCGCTGGCCGCCATCAACCGCGTCGAGACCAAGATCATCACGGCCGAGGACCCCGTCGAATACGACATCGAGGGCCTCGTCCAGTGCCAGATCAACCAGGACATCGGGGTCACCTTCGCGCGGATTCTTCGGCACGTGCTGCGGCAGGACCCGGACGTGATCCTGGTGGGCGAGATTCGCGACCTCGACACCGCCCAGATCGCCATTCACGCCTCGCTCACCGGCCACCTCGTCTTCTCGACGCTCCACACCAACGACGCGCCGACCGCCATTACGCGGCTGCTCGACCTGGGGCTGGAGTCGTACCTGTTGACCGCCACGCTCGAGGCGGTCATCGCCCAGCGGCTCGTCCGGCGCATCTGCACCAAATGCCGGGCCGAGTTCGCGCCCAGCGAGGACATGCTCTGGGAACTCGATCTCACCCCCGAAGAGGTCCGCGGACGGACCTTCTACTTCGGCAAGGGATGCGAAGCCTGCAACAACACGGGCTACAAGGGCCGGCAGGGCATCTTCGAGATCATGCGTCTCGACGACCCCCTCCGCGACCTCATCCTCGAAGGGGCCTCCACGAACGTGATCCGCGAGGAGGCGAAGAAGCGCGGCATGCGGACGCTGCGCGATACCGGCCTGATGGCCATCTTCGACGGCCAGACGACGATCGAAGAGGTCGTTGCCGCCACCGTCATGGAAACCTGATCCGGACGTAGAAAGGAGTGCCAGACATGCCGGTCTTCCAGTACGAGGCCATGGATGCCAAGGGCCAGGAGGTCCGGTCGGAGATCGAGGCCGAGAGCCAGCAGGACGCCGTCACCAAGATCCGGGCCCTCGGCCATTTCCCGACCCAGTTGCGCGTGAAGGGCAAGCGCGGCCGGGCCGCCCCCGCTCGCGCCGGCAAGAAGAAGGGCAAGGGCTTTAGCATCGGCCGGGTCAGCAAGAAGCAACTGACCCAGTTTACGCGTCAGATGTCGACCCTCCAGGACGCCGGTCTGCCCATTCTGCGCAGCCTCCGCATCCTCGAAGGCCAGACCAAGCCCGGTGTCCTGAAGAATGCGCTCGGCGAGATCATCGAGGACGTCGAGGCCGGCTCCACCCTCTCCGAGGCCATGGAGAAGCACCCCAAGGCCTTCGACCGGCTCTACGTCTACACCGTGCGGGCCGGCGAGGCCGGCGGCGTGCTCGATCAGATCCTCTCCAAACTCGCCGAGTTCATGGAGAAGGCCATGGCCCTGAAGCGCCGCGTCGTCGGCGCCATGGTCTATCCCACCCTGGTCATCGGCGTCACGGTCATCATCCTGATCGGCATCATGTGGGGCATCGTGCCGAAGTTCGAGGAGATCTTCGACAAGTTCGACATCCCCGGCGGGCTGCCGCCCCTGACGCAGGGCCTGATCGACATGTCACGCGCCATCCGGACGTACTGGTACCTCGTCCCCCTCATTCCGTTCGGCCTGTACGTCGCCTTCTGGGGCATCCGACGCAGCCGCGCGGGCCGGCGCACCCTCGACTGGATCAAGATGAAGACGCCCATCGTGGGCAGTATCTCCAACCGGCAGGCCATCGCCAACTTCGCGCGGACCCTGGGCACCCTGATCGCCTCCGGCGTGCCCATCCTGGAGGCGCTGAACATCACCCGCGAGACGATCGGCAACGAGGTCGTCTCCCGCGCCCTCTCGGAGGTCCACGACTCCATCCGCGAGGGCGAGAGCATCGCCGGCCCCTTGCGCGAGAGCGGCGTCGTCGACCCCATCGTCGTCAACATGGTCGACGTCGGCGAGGAAACCGGCGAACTCGACAAGATGCTCATCAAGGTCGCCGACACCTATGACGAGGAGGTCGACCACCTCGTCGGCAGCCTGACCAGCGCCCTGGAGCCGGTGATGATCGTGTTTCTTGGCGGCTCGATCGGGGTCATCGTGGTGGCCCTGTTCCTGCCGCTCGTCAAACTCATTCAGACCGTGGGGCAGAACTAGCGCCCCCGCGCCGACGAAGGAGGCGGTCGGATGTCAAGGCGGACGCCACAACGCGCTTTCACGCTGGTCGAACTGCTGATCGTGATGCTCATCATCGGCGCGCTGATCGGCCTGCTCGTGCCCACCATCGCCCGAGCCCTGCGCACGGTCCGTAACACCATGACCCGCACCATCATCAAGGATATCGGCATGGGCCTGGAGGCCTACAAGAGGGACTTCGGCGACTATCCCCCCAGCGAGTACGACCGGAGTTACCCGCGGACCGGTGCCGAGAAACTCGTCTTTTACCTCCGCGGACCGCGCGATTCCGGCTGGGGCGCCGGCGCCGCCGGCCTGCTGCCCGAGCACGCGGGGGGCTCCCGGTCGCGGACTCGCACCTACGGGCCCTATTACGACACCGACGAGGAAGACATCGAATGGGACCAGGTCCGAGGCGAGCACCGCCAGGTGGCGTTCCGGGACGCCATCCGCCCACCCGGGCGCATCATTTACTTCAAGGCCACACGCGACGACCAGGGCAATACCCAATACCGTTGGGAGGATAACAACGTGCGCGGCGTCCCCGACGCCGAGGGCCATGCCAACTACCCAAGGCAGACGTCGTTCTATGAGTGGACGACCGTCGGGGGCACGTCCTCGGCGGCCCAGAGCGGAAACTACAAGGACCACGACTACATGCTGATTTCTCCGGGGCAGGACGGCCGCTTCGGAGGGGTCCGCCGCGACGAGAAGGGACGCGTGTTCACCGCCACGCGAGAGGAAGTCCAAAACGGAGATGCATCCTATGATGATATTACGAACTGGAACTAAGCCTGTGCCGCGACGCCGCCCCGCGCGGTCTGCCCGCGGCTTCACCCTGGTCGAACTGCTCGTCGTCATGGGCATCATCGGCGTGCTGGTCGCCATGCTGCTGCCCGCCGTCAACCGGGCGGTCATCGCCGTCCGAAACGCCGCCTGTGCCAGCCGCATCGCCCAGATCGAGGCCGGCCTGGCGAACTTCAAGAACGACTGGGGCGTCTACCCGCCCAGCGACGACAACGCCGACGACGCCGAGGTCCTGGCGGGTGAATCGCCCGGCCCCGGCTACGGCAGCGAACTCCTCACCGTCGCGCTCATCGGCCCGGGACCCACACGCAAGGGCTGGGGCCGGTCCCTGGAGAACGAGAATCCGCAGTACGGGCTGCCGTTCGGCGGCACGTCGGATTCGGTGGTCTACGGCCCGTATTACCAGGGGGAGTTCCGCTGGACCGGCCGGGGCGCCTTCATCCCCGACGCCTTTCCGTCACCCGACCGCCCCATCCTGTACTATCGCTTCGACCGCCGAACCGGCGGATACGATTACCAGGACAACAACCACGGCAGCCTCGACGAAGGCTTCCGCAGCGAGAATCACTTCGAACTCAGCGCCAAGTACGCCACCCCGGACAACCGCTCAGGCCGCTGGCAGCGAAAGGATTACCTGCTCATCGCGGCCGGCGCCGACCGCATGTACGGCTGGATCAAGGATACCGATCCGCCCCAGGCGGCCGACCGCCGCGACGAAATCACCGAGGGCACGGCCGTGTGCGACGACCTGACCAACTTCGGCAAGTAGCCGGCCCGCGCCCTCGCCGGCGCAGCGAAGGGAGAGACGCCCGATGACCCATGCCTCGCGTCACGGACCGAGCGGCGGCTTCACGCTCGTCGAACTGCTCACCGTCATGGGGATCCTCGGGATCCTGGTGGCCCTGGTGGTGGGCGCGGCCCACGGCATCCGGCAGCATGCCGCCCGCACCGAGACCGAGCAGACCCTCGGGGCCATCCAGGCCGGCCTCTCCAAGTACTTCGACGACTGGCACAAGTTCCCCTGGTATGACGAAAACAACCAGTGGGCCGGCGGTTCCCATCCGCTCATGGGCCGCGTGCGGGCCGGAACCCGCACGGAGGGCGGGTACCGCCCTCTCGACGCCAGCGACCAGGACCGCGGCGACCCCGCCGCCGCCTGCCTCTACGCCTCCCTGTCCATGGAGGAGCGCAACGGGCCGTATTACGTGGGGTCGGGCGGCAACGTGAGGACCGTGGATTTCCAGAGCGGGTTCAAGTACAGCGTGTTTGCGGACGGCTGGGGCCGGCCGATCCACTACTTCCAGCCGCCCCAGAAACCGCCCGGTGAGCGGCCAGCGGGGGCCGGCCCGAGCGACGCCGTCTATTACAGGAGCGCGCCCCTCCTGATGTCCGAAGGACCCGAGAAGGACATGCCCGGCGTGGATGAGACGAAGGGCGATAACATGTACAATTATTCGGTGGATTCGCCGCCCGACGACACCAAGTACCTAAAATAAGGTCCGGCGGCGGCCGGAACGGAAGGGCCTGCTCATGCGAACCACCCGTGCCTTTACCCTGGTCGAAATGCTCGCCGTCGTCAGCATCATGCTGGTGCTGCTGGGGGTGAGTTACGGCATTCTGAATTCGTTGGCCCAGCAGGCCGGCCCCGACGCCGTCCTGGTCACCGTCCAGGCCATGGTCAACAACGCCCGTGATTACGCCGCCGGGCGCGGCGTCCCGACCCGCGTCGAGTTCCGCGTTACCGAACCCGGCACCAACACCCAGATGCCCAGTTCGGCCATGACGCTCCAGTACTACACGGAGGAATTCACCTCGGCGGGCGAGTGGGTGGACGTCCCCGGCCGCGACCCCGTCTCCCTGCCGCAGGGTATTTACGTCTGTAAAGGTTTTCCGAGCACCTTGCCCCAGTTGTCGCTCCGCGTGCCGGACGACGCCCAGAACCTGACCGATCAGCAGATCCAGCAGTGGCAGTCCTACGAGCAGGACGTGCTCGACGCCGTTAAGGACCACGCCCTCGGGGGCGGCACCAGCGCCAAACTCAAGAACGACCACGACGAGTTCTACATCGTCTACTCGCCGCAAGGATACCCGGTGGCAGCCAGCATGCTCACCACGCTGAACATGCAGACCGGGCAGGTGGTGGGCAGTACCGGGACGAGCGGCGTTCCCGGCCTGACGATCGTGCGGATCAGCGGCACAAAGGTCTCAACCTATACGTTTTACGTCTGGAATCAGAACGCCGGAACCCGCCTCATCTTCCAGTAAGAGCCGTTCCGGATACCGCCGGGGCGGCCCGAGGCCGCAGCCGGCCGGCGTCCGAGGGTTAGCCGGATGGGCTCCAAGGCGGTGTTCGGCGGTCGAACCTGGGCGGGAGCCGGCGGTCCCCGGCTCCCCCGTTGCTTTTGAGGAAGCGTCCCCGTGCACGAGGTGAGCCTGGCCCGGTCGATCTGGCGGCAGGTGGAGGCCGAGATGGCTCGCCACGCCGGCCGCCTCCTCGCCGTCGACCTCGTGGTCGGCGCGATGAGCGGTGCGGATCCGGAGTCGCTCGAGTTCGCCCTCGGCCTGCTCGTCGCCGAGTCCGACTGGCCCGAGGCCGGGGTCCGCCTCCGCACCGAGCCGCTCGTCATGGCCTGCCGGGCCTGCCGCCGCGAGTTCACCCCCGAGCAGTGGCGCCTGGTCTGCCCGGCGTGCGGCTCGACCGACGCCGAACCCGTGCGCGGCACGGACCTGCGACTGGAGAGCCTGGAAGTGGAGACCGACAATGCCGAAACGCGTTCGTCTCGATAAGAAGATCGTGACCGAGAACGACCGCCTGGCGGTCGAACTCGCCCGGCGCTACGACCGCGCCGGCGTGCTCGTCGTGAACCTGATGAGCAGCCCCGGCGCCGGCAAGACGAGTCTCCTGGAGGTCACGGCCCGCGGCCTGGCCGACCGCTTCCGCATGGCCGCCATCGAGGGCGACCTCGCCACCGACAACGACGCCCGCCGCGTCATCGAGGCCGGCATGCCGTGCCGCCAGATCAACACGGGCGGCGGGTGCCACCTCAGCGCCGCCCAGGTCCGCGAGGCGCTGGACGATTACGCCCTCGAGGACTTCGACATCCTCTTCATCGAGAACGTCGGCAACCTCGTGTGCCCGGCGTCGTTCGACCTCGGTGAACACCGACGCGTCGTCGTCTCCAGTACGCCCGAGGGCGACGACAAGCCCGTCAAGTACCCGGTGGCGTTCCGGTTGGCCGACGGCGTCGTCCTCAACAAGACGGATCTGGTGGAGGCGACGGACTTCTCCCGTGACGCCTTCCACGCCTGCGTCCGCGACATCAAGGCCGACCTGCCCGTCCTCGAGGTTTCCTGCAAGACCGGCGACGGGCTGGCGGGTTGGTTCCAGTGGGTGGCCGAGGCCCGCGCGGCCGTCGGTCCGCCGGCACAGGTTGCCGAATGATTTCCTTGGCAGCCGGCCGCCTCGTGCTATAATGGACTTGTATTCAATCAGGAGAACTACCGTGAACATGCTCGCCTTTTGGATGCCGGGACCGTGGGAACTGGCGATCATCGCCATCATCGCCCTGATCCTCTTCGGGCGCCGGCTGCCCGAGGTCGGCAAAAGTCTCGGCAAGGGAATCGTGGAGTTCAAGAAGGGCCTGAAGGACGTCCAGGACGAGGTCCAGAAGACCGGCGACGCCATCGACCGCGCCAGCGACGAGGATTCCTCCTCCACGCAGACCCAGGGCTGACCTGTCGCCCCTGTGGGCGACCGCACCGACGTCTCCGGGCCGCTTCGATGGGCAGGGGCGGCCCGTTCCATGCGCCGGCCCGCTCAGTGCGTGCCTGACGAAATGCCATTTTAGCCGCGAGGCGACTTGCGCGGGCCTTCGCGCCACTGGCGAAAGGGGGTTGGCCATGCACACGCTGGCCTACTGGTTGCCCGGTCCGTGGGAACTTGCCGTCTGCAGCGTCCTGGCTCTGTTCGCCATGGCGGCCGTGGGCGCCCTCGTCGTGATCGCCGTCGTCCTGGCCTCGCGGCACGCGAAATCACGGCCCCCGCAGGCCCCGCCGCCGCACGACGCCTCACCGCCGCCGGACGGCGCGCCGCCCTCGGAACCATCAGAATCGTAGCGCGGAGACTGGTTTCCCGCGCGGTGGGGCTCCCCCCCACCGCGGTTGGGTGGCCCGGTTGGCTTGTCCCACCGGGTCGATGGCCCTGCCGGCCGGACAAGCCGGCCGGGCCACACGCAAGAACGGTGTTCGCGTCTCGGCACGGCGGGCGGGGAGCCCCGCCGTGCGGCAACGTATCGCAGGAAGGGAGCCCCATGACGCCGCCCGCCATCATCACCCT
>CAZNYC010000017.1:0-41584 GCA_964577175.1 uncultured Anaerolineales bacterium | reverse complement strand
CGAAACAGACCGTGGACAGCCGCGGCACGTTCCACCTGGGGAAGAACGCGAAACAAAATCGCGTCCGGCTCGTCCAACCGTAAGGCGCCCGCGGAGGGCGCCTGCCGTCGCCGCCGGCGCAGCGGCGTCGGCCCCCGAACTCCGGCAGCAGGCTCGTCCTTCGGGGCGGGCCTGCGGCCTTTGGGGGCGCGCTGCGCGGTGTCCAGTCCTGGGCACCGCGCGTCGAGCGCGGTGGGCAGGACTGCCCACCGCGCATCCCTGCGGTGGGTACGGAAACCCACCGCGCCGACCGATGGCGGGCAAGTCCACCCCTCAACTTCCTACTGGCACGGGCGGTGAGTTTATGTTTCAATACCGCCGCTCATGGCTACCGAGTCACCGCCCGTCACCGTGCTGGTCCGGGACAAGCCGCGGGCGGTGCGCTGGATCGTGCCGCTGGCGATGCTGGCGGCCATCCTGCTGGTGGCGGGGGCGGTGCGCTTCCTCGCCACCCCTGAGCAGCCGACGGACTTCAAGGAATCCTCGCCGATCGAGATCGCCCAGGCCGTCCTGCACGGCCTGGCGTGCCTGCTGTGCGTGGCGGCGATGGTCCGCAGCGGGCGGCGACAGGCGGACTTCTACTGGTGGGTCGCCCCCGCGTTCGTCACCTTCTTCATGTTCTGGCGCGAGGCCGAGATCGACAGCGACCTCCTCGGCCTCGGCGAGAACGCCTTCACCTGGAAGTACCTCTTCGAAGGGCACATGCCCATCTGGAAACGGCTCGTCCTCGGCATCCCGAGCACGGCCCTGGCGATTACGACGCTCGTGTTCTGCCTGAGGCACCTGCAGTTGCTGGTGGACACGGTCGGCAAACCGCACGTGCGCGTGACGGTCTTTCTGTTCCTCCTGGGCATCGGCCTGTATGCCCTGGCCCAGTTTTACGACAAGGCCGGGTATCTGCTGGACGAGTACGGCTGGGACCTGTGCGGCGTTCGGGCCCATCGCGACGATTTCTGGGAGGAGACGATGGAACTGGCCGGGGCGGCGGCGATGCTGATGTCCGTCTTCGACGCCTTCGTCCATCGGCCCATCATCCCCGGCCCCTTGGCCAAGGCCGAGGCCGAGCCGCTCGCCGAGTCGTAGAAACCCCTTCCATTCCGCCCGCCACTCGCTATACTGTTCGGGCTCCGCGGGGGCAAACGGGCGATACCCGTCCCGCGGAAACCAGCGATCCCCACGAACCGAAGGAGACCCGTATGCCGCTTTGCCCGATGCGACAGATCGTGGACGAGGCCCGTGCCGGGGGGTACGGCGTCGGCGCCTACAACGTCAACAACATGGAACAGATTCAGGCCATCATGCAGGCCGCCAGCGAAACCGCCTCGCCCCTGATCATCCAGGCCAGCCGGGGGGCCCTCCAGTACACGAACTTCACGTACCTGCGGCACCTGATGATGGCCGCCGTCGAGGACAACCCCGGCCTCCCCATCGCCCTGCACCTGGACCACGGGCCGAACCTGGACCTGTGCAAGAAGGCGATCGCCCTGGGGTTCACGAGCGTCATGATCGACGGCTCGATCGACTACGAGACCAAGACCGAGACCGGCAAGCACCCCGCCCGCACCTTCGAGGACAACATCCGCGTCACCAAGGAAGTCGTCGATTACGCCCACGAGCGCGGCGTGAGCGTCGAGGGCGAACTCGGGACCCTGGGCGGCATCGAGGAAGACACCGCCACCGACAAGGTCCTCCTGACCGAGCCCGACGAGGTCGAGGCGTTCTGCCGGAAGACCGGCGTCGACGCCCTGGCCCTGGCCATCGGCACCAGCCACGGGGCCTACAAGTTCAAGCACGAGCCGGTGCTGGCGATGGACCTCATCTCCGAGTGCCGGGCCCGCGTGCCGGAGGTCGCCCTGGTCATGCACGGCTCCTCCAGCGTGCCGAAGGACCTCGTGGACGAGGTGAACAAGTACGGCGGCCAGATGCCCGGCGCCATGGGCGTGCCGATCACGTCCATCCAGGAGGCGATTACGCGCGGCATCCAGAAGATCAACGTGGACACCGACGGCCGGCTCGTCGTGACCGGCGCCATCCGCAAGGTCTTCGCGGAGAAGCCGGACGTCTTCGACCCCAGAAAATACCTCGGCCCGGCGCGGGAGGCCCTGGCGACACTCATCGCCTCGAAGATGAAGGACTTCGGCACCGCCGGCCACGCCAGTGACTACGAGCCGAAGCGCCTCGAGGAGATGAAGGACTTCTACACGGCCCAGTAGGACGCAAGCGGTTCGAGCCGGCCGCGGACTTGTCCGCCGTAGCCCGAAGGGCGAAGGCGGAAGCGGCCGGTCATTCAAATCCGCCGTGGCACGTGCCAAGCCCGATGGAGGTGACCCGCCGCTCCCGCGGCGGGCTCGGACCTCGTGGCTCGCGGTTTCTACGTCTTATTCGCCCCGCCCTCGGCCACCCGGTTCGCCGCGGCGAGGTAGGTGTCGATGGACTCGCCGGCGTCGGCCCACCAGCCGTCGACCACCTCGCAGGTCATGGTCCCCGCCTCGACGTAGTGGTTGTTGACGTCGGTGATCTCGAGTTCGCCCCGCGCGCTCGGCTCCAGGTGCTCGATCACCTCGAACACGTCCGGCGGATACATGTACACGCCGATGGCCGCCAGATTCGTCGGCGGCCGCTCGGGTTTCTCGATGATGCGGACGATGCGGTCGCCGTCCGTCTCGGCGATGCCGTACGCCTGGGGGTTCGCGACCTCCTTCAGGAAGATCTTCGCGCCCTCGGATTGGGCCTCAAAGGCGGCCACGGCCGGCCGGATGGTCCGCTCCAGGATATTGTCGCCGAGGACGACGCACGCCTTCTCGCGGCCGACGAACTCGCGCGCGAGGCCGAGCGCCTCGGCGATGCCGCCCTCCCCCTTCTGGTACGCGTAATGCAGGCGCGAGAGGCCGAACGCCTCGCCGTTCTCCAGCAGGCGGATGAAGTCGCCGGCCGCGTTCCCACCCGTCACGACCATGATGTCCGTGATGCCCGCCGCGACGAGGCACTCGATGGGGTAGTAGATCATCGGCTTCGCGTAGACGGGCAGCAGGTGCTTGTTGGTGATCTTGGTGAGCGGAAAGAGGCGGGTGCCGAGGCCGCCCGCCAGGATGACGCCTTTCATGCCTCGCCCTCCGTCCGGGACCGGTGCCCTATAGCACGTTAAGTTCGGATGGTAGCGCGGCGGGTCTGGAGCACCCGCCGCGCGCCAAACGTCGGCTGCATGAAGCGCGGTGGCCTGCGGAGAACCACCGCGCTACCACCCAAGGTTAAACCGCTTTAGCCACTGTATCGCCGCGCGTGAAACACCGTGCCAGTCCGAACTGCGGCGGGCAAGACGGCCCGCCGCGGAAGGCCCGGCGACCGCTCACCGGCCCTCGTCGGCATCCTCTCCCGAGACGTGCAGCAGGCGTTCTTCCTCCGGCCAGCCGTGCGTCCGCTCGTGGTGCTCCACGTCCTTGCCCCTGGCGGCGATGCCGATGCAGATGGCCAGCCCACCGAGCAGGATCATCACGGCCAGGGCGGCGGTCAGCGACGCCTCCGTGCTCAGCCAGAGGCTGAACAGGAAGTAGGCGACGGCCCCGGAGGCTACGATCGCGATCAGCCGCTTCCGCCGGCCCAGCAGGAACGCCGCCACCAGCAGGCCCAGGAAGAAGACCCTGGCCACCGTGGCCCG
The DNA here is from genome assembly GCA_964577175.1 of uncultured Anaerolineales bacterium. Taxonomy (GTDB): domain Bacteria; phylum Planctomycetota; class Phycisphaerae; order FEN-1346; family FEN-1346; genus BS750m-G62. Next base: position 37,890 of record CAZNYC010000017.1, on the reverse strand, counting down.
ATGCACCTGCATGCCCAGAAAGGCGATTTGGTCGGCGTCCTCGCCGGCAACGGGCAGGAGTTCCTTCGTCAGGATCTGGTGGCCGAGCAGGACCGTCAAGGCCAGCGGCGTCACGAGCCGGATGCACAGTTCCCACCAGCCGCCCAGGTGAATCTCGGACACCGAGTTGATGTACTCGCGCAGCCGGGCCGTCCGGAAGAAGTACCCGATGGCCAGGCACTCCATGAGGCCGACGAACGCCAGCCCGTAGTCGTTGCACCAGCGGTCGAAGACGCCCAGCCAGGCCAGGCCCCCGCGCGTGGCAAAGAGGAGGCCGACCAGGAACCCGCCGACGCACATGCCGGCCGTCACCGTGTTCCGCGAGAGCGACGAGAACCGGTCGTGCAGCCCCGCCACCGCCGCCTCGACCAGCGAGAAAAGCGAGTCGATGCCCAGGCTCAGCAGCGTCACGAAGAAGAGGATGGCGACGAGCGGCGGCCAGAACCGGCCGTACTCCCCCAGTTTCGAGATCGCCAGCGGGTACGTCACGAACGCCAGGTCCGGCCCGCCCTTGACGACCTCGGCCACCGGCACGTTGCCCTGCTTCAGGGCCAGGAACCCCAGGACGCTGAAGACGACGAAGCCGGCCAGGAAACTCGTGGCGCAGTTGGCCAAACTCGTGATGAAGGCGTTGTTCGTGATGTCGCCCCGCCGCTTGTTGTAACTGGCGTAGGCGATCATGACGCCGAACCCCAGCGTCAGGCTGAAGAAGATCTGCCCGTACGCCGCCAGCCAGACCTGCGGGTCGCGGAGTTTCTCGAAGTCCGGCCGCAGGTAGTACTCCACGCCGTTGACCGCCCCCTCGAGCGTCAGGCCGCGGATCGCCAGGACCACCAGCAGCAGGACCGGCAGCGGGACGGTCACCAGGACGACCCGTCCCACCCGGTGGACCCCCTTGTGGATGACCAGGAAGACGGCGGCCCACGTGGCCGCCAGACCCGCCACGAGCGGCCAGACGATCTGCCAGGTCTCCGGGCCCCGGTCCGCCCGTCTCAGGATGGACTCGGTGAAGTACGCCTCGGCGTTGCCGGCCCACGGCATGGTGTCGGCGAAGGCGTATCGGAACGAGTCGAACAGGAACTGCCAGGACCAGGCCATGACGACGGCGTAATAGAAGGAAATCATGCTGGCGGTGCCCAGGGCGAACCATCCGACCCACTCGAACGTCTTGTTGACGCGCCGCATCGCCGTCGGGGCCGACCCCTGGAACATCTGCCCCACGCCGTACTCCAGGATCATGAGCGGGATGCCGGTGGTCACCAGGGCCACGATGTACGGAATGAAGAACGCCCCGCCCCCGTTCTGGTAGGCGGTGTACGGGAACCGCCACACGTTGCCCAGCCCGACGGCGCTGCCGATGGCCGCCATGATGAAGGCGGTGCGGCTGTCCCAACGGTCGCGGCCCTGGTCGGAGGCAGGCGGTTCGGTCATGGGAGGCTCCCCGGCCCGTCCGGTGCTGCCCGCGCGGCAGGCAGTGCAGGTATCGGGCACAGGATAGCGGATTGGCGGGGGCAGTCAAACCTTTCCGCCGCGCGGCGCCGTTCGAGCCGTGCCGTTCGAGCCGGGTGCGGGAGCACCCGGTCACTCTCGATTGGCGGTGGCAGGTACCATGCCGGATGACGGTGACCCGCCGCTTCCGCGGCGGGCTCGAAGCGTTCGCGCCGCCCTTGCCCGCCGCAAGGAAACGTGGTAGCCTCTCCGCCTCTATCGGGAATTCGCGAAGCGGGGGATGCCACTGGCGGCTTGCCCGCCAGTGTCACGCGACATTCCGGAGGCACTGGTTGACAAGCAACCAGTGGCACCCGCCGGACTCCACTCACACGAATTGGGAGGCACGATGCCCGACGCATCCTCCGCCCCGCCGCGGGCGGTCATCTTCGACGCCGACGGCGTCCTCGTGGACAGTTACCGCGCCCACTTCGAGGCCTGGAAGGCCATGGGCCGCGAACTCGGCATGGACCTGGCCGAAGAGACCTTCGCCGCCACCTTCGGCCGCCGGAACGAGGACCTCATGCACGACCTGTGGGGCGAGGCCGTCGCCCCCGAAGATGTCCCCGCCTGGAGCGACTGGAAGGAGGCCACGTACCGCGAGATCCTGCGCCGCGATTTCCCCGCCATGGACGGCGCCCGGGACCTCATCGACGCCCTCCGCGACGCCGGGTTCCGCCTGGCGGTGGGCTCGTCCGGCCCGCCCGAGAACGTGGCCGCCTGCCTCCGGGGCCTCCAGCGCGCCGGCGCCTTCGACGCCACCGTCGACGGGTCCCAAGTCGCCCGCGGCAAGCCGGAGCCGGAGGTCTTCCTGACGGCGGCCGAGAAACTCGCCGTGCCGCCCGCCCGCTGTGCCGTGGTCGAGGACGCCGTAGCGGGTGTCGAAGCGGCCAAACGGGCCGGCATGGCCGCCGTCGGCCTGACGGGCACGACGACGCGCGAGGCCCTGGCGGCCCGAGCGGACCGGGTCGTCGATTCCCTCCGCGACCTCTCGCCGGAGACCATTGCCGCCCTCATCGACGGGCGGGCGTAGAGGGCTGTTCGAGCCGGCTGCCGGAGCACCCGGTCACTTTCGATTGGCGGTGGCACGTACCACGGCGGGTGGCACGCGTTCGCGCCGTCGCGGAAGCGTGTGTGTCGCACGCTTGCGCCGGGTGCCACCGATGGCTCGTCAATACGTGCCGCGCGATCCGGGAGCACGCTTTGACAAGCAAACCGTGGCACCCGCGTATCGGGGGTTTGACATGCGTGCGGCGCGGCCGGGAAGAGAGGTGTCAGGCACCTTGAACCGCCAAAGGCGCCGAACACCACCCCTTTTCGCTGGCGGCCTCCCGCCGACGGGCCTATCATGGACGCCGCGCTTCGTGAAGGAGACATGCCATGCCCGTCCCCGGATACCGCGACTACCGCCGGCGCGAGTACTGCCACGCTGTCGACTGCGCCATCCAGAAACTGCTCGACAAGTGCGAGGAGGGCTCGCAGGAGTACGAGGAAGTCCGGGCCATCTGCAAAAGCGAATGCATCCACACGACCTACGAGTTCCACCACTGGCTGATGGAGAACGGGTTTGAGGTGGTCAGAAAGGCGTGACGCGAATTCAAGGCTCCCGGGAACTCGACATGGCTGAGATCCCCAACACCCAACGCGCCGCCGTCTACTACCGCAACCGCGACGTGCGGATCGAGGAGCGGCCGGTCCCCGAAATCGGCCCCGGCGAACTGCTCGTCCGCATCGAGGCGAGCGGCATCTGCGGCAGCGACGTCTTGGAATGGTACCGCGCGAAGAAGGCGCCCATCGTCCTCGGGCACGAGGTGGCGGGCGAGGTCGTCGCCGTCGGCGAAGGCGTCGACCGGTACGACGTCGGCGACCGCGTCGCCTTCAACCATCACGTGCCCTGCAACACGTGCCGGTACTGCCTCTCGGGCAACCACACGGCGTGCGAGACGCTGCACACGACGCACTTCGACCCGGGCGGGTTCTGCGAGTACGTACGGGTGCCCCCGCTCCAGACGGACCGCGGCGTGTACCCCTTGCCCGATCATGTTACGTACGAGGAAGGCTCGTTCGTCGAGCCGCTGGCGTGCGTCGTCCGCGGCCAGCGGAGCGCGGGCCTGAAGCCCGGGCAGACGGTGGCGGTGCTGGGATCCGGGATCTCCGGCGTCCTGCACGTGGCCCTGGCGGCGGCAAGCGGGGCCGGGCGGATCGTCGCCACGGACGTGGCGCCCCATCGGATGGCATTCGCGAAGCGCTTCGGCGCAGCCGACGTGTGCGACGCCCGCGAGGACGTGCCGGCGTTCGTCCGCGACGCGCTCGGGCACCCGGCGGACCTCGTGGTCGTGTGCGCGGGGGCGCTGGCGGCGTTCGAGCAGGCCCTGGCCTCGGTGGACCGCGGCGGAACGGTCCTCTGCTTCGCTACCACCGACCCCGGCGTCCAGCTTCCCGTCCCGCTGAACGACTTCTGGCGGAACGACGTGACGCTGAAGCCCTCCTACGGCAACTCGCCGTACGACGCGACGGTGGCCCTCTCGCTCATCGCGAACGGGCGCGTGCCCGTGGCGGAGATGATCACGCACCGTTTGCCGCTGGCGGAGACGCCGAAGGGGTTCGAACTCATGTCCACCCCCGGCGGCGAGCACTTGAAGGTGGTGATTTTGCCGCAGGCGTGAGTGTGACGGGGGCGAGAGTGCCGGCCGCCCCATCGGGGCGGTTGGACTGTAGCCACGGGCGCCAGCCCGTGGAACCGAGGGCCCCCGATACCTTTTTCTTTTCAAAGCCCCGGCGGGGCGACTGAACCTCCCCGCGCAAGGCCCGCGGCGGGCTCGAACGCCGCAGCGACCGGCGGGGAGAAAGGTGTCAGGCACCTTTCAAGACGCCAAGGTGCCAGACACCGGGCGGCCCGCCGCTCTCGGCTCGCCGCTCGCGGCCCGCGGCTTCCGGCTACATCACCGCCGGTTGGAAGGGGAACTCGTCGGCGAGGGCGAGGGTGTCGGCCAGCCCTGTGCACGCCTCCGTGCAGCCGGGGCGGGAAAGGCTGCGGCCGGCCGCGCACACCCCCAGCCGCAGGCCGCGCTGAAGGTCCCATCCCTCGTGGATGCCGAAGAGGAGCCCCGCGCAGAAGGCGTCGCCGGCCCCGGCGGCCCCCTTGACGTACCCCTCCGGCAACCGGAGGGCGGGCTGCCACGCCTCCTCGCCGTCGGCGGTCCGGACGTACGCGCCCTCCGGCATGTGGATGCACACCAGCCGCCCCACGCCCAGCCCGAGCAGGGCCTCGGCCGAGGCGCGGACGGCCGCCGGGTCCGGTCGGCCGCCGGGCTTCAGGTCGTGGCCGGTGGTGCGGCCGGCCTCCAGTTCGTTCAGGATGGCGTAATCGGCGTGGGCGAGGGCCGGCCGAACGATCTTCGGGAACCGGTCGCTGTCCTCGCTGACGACGTCGATGGAGGTCGCGATGCCCGCCTCCCGCAGCCGCGCCAGCAGCCGCGCCGCCGCCGTGCCGTACTCGGCGTCCGGCTCGTCCATGCGGTCGAGCAGCAGGAGATAGCCGAGGTGGACGAGGCGGGCCTTGACGGCCTCGACGGGCACGTGCTCGGGACCGAAGAGGGCGTTGGCCCCGCGGTTGTGGAAGAACGTCCGCCGGCCGGTCGCCTCGACGACCATGACGTTCGTGTACGACGTGGGCGCCTCGGCGGTGGCGGCCAAGGCGGCGGCGTCGATACCGAGGGCGTCGCAGTCGGCGCGGATGTGGGCGCCGTCGGCGTCGTCGCCCGTCAGGCCGATCGCTTCGAGGGGAATCGCCTCGCCGCCGTCGGGCGGGCCGAACTTCGCCAGGTCCACCAGGCAGTTGTACGGCGCCCCGCCGGTGCCCTGGTCCTCGCCGAGGATGTTGGCGAGGGTTTCCTCCTGCGGCCAGCGGTCGCAGATGAAGATGTGGTCGATGATCCAGTTGCCGGCGGCGGCAATGCCGCGTCGCGCCTCTGCCATGGCGTCTCCCCGTGTTGGGTCCGGCGGTTATGATAGTCCTGCGGCCGGAGGGCTGCAAGCGAACGAACGGGCGCGCGGCGGGTCCGGGCCGGGTAAGGCGAGGAGGTTGCGACCCCCGCACGAAAAAGAAGGGCGGCCGAGTATCTCGACCGCCCTGGAACGCGTGCCATGTACGAAGGGTGCTACCGCCGACGGCGCCTGGCGGCGACGAGTCCGCCGAGACCGGCGGCCAGAATGGCCATCGTGGCCGGCTCGGGAACGACGGCGTGTTGGGCCTCGCTCATGAAGAAGCCCGCGGCATGGCTTTCGCCGCCCTCGCTCTCGAAGATCACGGTGACATCCTCGGCCCGGTCCTCGGCGTCGATGCGTTTGCCCTGGATGTTCCAAGTCAGCATTTTGCCGACCAGGACGTCGGCGGCCTCGACCGTGGCGCTCTTGGTGTTATCGGGGTCGGCCGTGTCCTCGCCGATGAGGTAGACGTTGATGCGGTCGCCCTGGAAGTCGGGGTCGAAGACGAGGAGGGAGAAGTTCATCTCCCAGGCGCCCTTCTGGTTGTTGGTAATGGTGAAGGTGTCGAGGGTATCGGCGGGCGCCCCACCCCCACCGCCGCCACCACCCCCACCGCCACCGTTGGAGGTGAAGTCCAACCAAGCGGGGTTGTTTGCGGCGCCCTGGTAATTGGCGTTGTTGACGTAGTCCTGCGGGGCGAAGTTGTTGGTGCTGTTGTCCCACGTCAGGTACGTGGCCGACAGTTGCCACTGGTTCGTGTTGAAATACTGCTCGAAGTCGTCCTGCTGTGGGTTGAAGTCGGACACCTGCACGGGGGTGATGATGGCTCCCTGCACAGTGCCCGCCAGCAACAGCATCCCGATACCGGCACAGAGTGTACCCAGGCATGCGCGCTTCATAGCGATACTCCCCTCACGAATTCACCAACCCCCAGACGTACTGAGCGACCCCGAAACGCGACCGCGCGGTCAAGGACCGCCGCTACGCGCTCCCACTCCCATGGGATAGCCGCTCGTTGTGTGGTTGGGATTCGGCCAGAAAAAGGACGTGGGCCCTTCGCCGTTACCCAACCCCCTTAACTCTGGTTCTATTATACCCCAAGAATCCGAAAATGCAAAAAACGAGGGGCAGAAAATTCCGGCGGCCCGTCCGGCCGACGACGCGGAAGGCTGATTGACACCGCCCCCCTGCCCGCTTATAATCCCCCGTGGCCCGAATAAGATGCCGTGTGCATCGGGTTCGGCCGCCAGCGCAAGCCTTTGACAGGCAGGCACTTACAATGAGCGACACGAGCGGCGACGCAACCGGCCGGCCGGTCTTCAAAGGCCCGGAAGCGCCGTGCGTGTACTGCGGCCAGGTCATCGAGCGCGGAGCCGACCGCTGTCCCCATTGCCGCACCTCCTATTCCTTCGCCGTCCGCAAGGCCTCCCGCGAAGTGGTCGGCGACTGGTTTTACCTGGACCCGCGGAATCCCAGCGGCCGGGGCGTCACGTTCGAGACCCTCATCAAGATGATCGAAAAAGGCCGCATCCGGCCCGACTCGGTCGTGCGCGGCCCCACCACGCACCACGACTGGATGTACGCCGCCGAGGCCCCGCGCCTGGCCAAGTACCTCGGCCTGTGCCCCCACTGCTTCGCCAAGGCCAAGCCCGAGGACACGTACTGCACCGAGTGCCAGTTGAACATGAACGAGCGGCCGGCCGACGCCCGGCCCGGCGCTACGCCGGATGAGATCCAGGACCCCTACCACCAGGCCGCCTACAAGATTGAGGAGCGGCTGGCCGAGGCCGCCAAGACCGGCGAGGAACCCCCGACGACGCCGCCCCGGCCGGAGCCGGCGGCGCAGCGTCCGGCGGGAGTCGGGACGGCCGGCCCGGCGCGGGGAGCGGGTCCACGGCCGGAGCCGAAATCCTCGCCGATGGCGACCGCCGCCGCCCAGGCCCTGGCCGGCTCCGGGACCAGCGACCGGCCGTCGCGCGCCGTCGCCTCGTCGAAACGCAGCGGACCGAAACTCTGGATCGTCCTCATTCTGACGTGGGCGACCCTGGTCCCGATCCTCCTGTTGGGCTGGTTTCTGCCCATCCCGATTCTGCACGACGCCCTGCATGCGGTCGCGGGATCGACGGAAGAGGGCAACGACACGCCGCCGACCCCCCCCTCGCCGGGCGACGGTCCCCAGGTGGACCAGCAGTGGCTCAAGGAGCAACTCGCACGGGCCGACGCCGCCGAGCAGAAGGAGGACTACCCCGGCGCCATCCGCATTTATGAGGAGATCATCGAGCGGACGGGCGACGACTCCTGGCGGCAGCGGATCGCCACGCTCCGCGCCAAGCCGAAAGAGGAGCGGCAACAGCGGCTTCGGAAACTCCGCGACCGCCTCGAAATGGCCGAGGACCTGGCCGCTCAGAAACGCTACGAAGACGCCCTGGCCGTCCTCCGCAACATCGGCCGCGAGGACCGGTCGCTCCTGGCGTCGCTGGGCATCGGCGTGGACAACATGGAATCGACCATCGAGTCGGCCAAGGCCCGGCAGGCGGAGGTGTCGGAGCAGCGGCAGGAACTGGCGGCCCGCCTCGCCGCCGCCAAGGCCCTCCGCAACGAAGGGAACCTGAAGGAGGCGCTGGCAGCCTACCAGGCCATCGGCCGGGCATTCGACGCCCGCATGGTGCCCGACAGTGTGGACCTGGCGCAGATCGCCGAGGAACTCAAGACCGAAATCGCCCAGGCCGAGGCCGCCAAGCCGCCCGAGCCCAGCGGCACGGAACCCGAGCCGCCCCCCTCCGAAGCCGCCACCCAGATCGCCGACACGATGGCCAAGGCCGCCGCCCTCGAAAAGGAGGAGAAGTTCGCCGAGGCCTTGGCCGCCCTGGAGCAGATTAAAGAGAAGTTCGACAGGAAGTTCTGGCCCGACAAACTCGAAGAACGCATCCGGCAGGTCAAGGCCAAGAAGGAAGCGCTCGAGTTCTTCGGGATGGAGTAAGGGACCGGACGCACAAGAGGTTCCAGGGGTCTGCTTCGAGCCGCAGGCGGCACGCTTCAAGCCGCAGGCGAAGAAGCGGGCTCCTGGAGCCTTTTCTTAGAGCCTATCCGGACAACCCCTCGTCGGCCCGAGGCCGGGCGCGGCGGCCGGGGGCAAGCAGGGCGACGCAGGCAACCCGTCTCTGGGTTGGCGATGCAGCCCGACGCCGCACCCGGCCGAAGCCAGAGGGTTATCCGGGTAGGCTCTAAGTCCGCATTTCGCGCGGTGGGTCTCTGCACCCACGGCGTTCGTAACGGCATTTTCAAGGCTGCGCGGCGGGCCAGCCTTCGAGCCCGTCCCCCGCCTTCCCGCCGTCGGCTCGAACACCCACCCCCGCGGTCAGTCCCGGGCGGCGGGTTCCGCCTGCGGCTGCGTGTCGGCCGGTTCGGCCCGATCAGTTGTCTCCGCCTCCTGCCGGACGGCTTCAGCCGCCGTCTGCGGCGGGTCGTCGGCCGACCGCACCCGCACCACGAGCATCACCTGATTCGGCGGAATGATCTGAAACGAGAAATGCTGCCGCGCCGCAGCCGGCTGCTGCCGGGCGGTCATCCGCGGGTGCGTCGCCGTCCCCTCCGGGCCGCCTTCGGCCGGCTTCGCCTCGGACCGGGCGGCTTCTCCCGCCTGCTTCTCCGCGCCGGGCTCCGCGGCCTTTTGCCCCATGGGGCGCGGCGCAGGCTCGGGCGTCTCGCCCACCTCGGTCCGGGCAAGCCGGTCCTCGTGCGGCGCGGTCTCCGGCTTCGGCGCCTCCGGGGGCGCCGGTTCGGCGGCGTGGGGCCGGAGGGCCGGCGATTCCGCGAGTTCCTCACCCGCCTCTTTCGCCTTCTGCTGGAGGGCCTCGCCATGCGCCTGGGCCTGCTGGGCCGATTCGGTCTCCCGCCTCCGGCCGTTGACGGTCCGGGCCATCTCGCCCCGGCTCCGCTCAACGTCCCGGACGGGTTGGCCGGCCGTTTCTTCGTCCTCCGCCCCGGCGCCGGCGCCCCCTTTGGGCACCGCGCCGTTGGTCACGCCGACCCGCTGTGCCCGCCGGCGGCCTCCGGCCCGTTCGCCGCCCATCCCGTCTCCGCCGGCGGCGCCGGCGTCCGCCTCCGCCTCGAACTGGGCCAGTTTCCGCTGGAGATACCGGACCGCCTGGAACGGCTGGCTGGATTCCCGGGCCACCTCGATCGTCCTCAGGCCGGCCACCTCCGAGGCGAATCGCGTGAGATCGTCGGGCGTGGTGACGACGACCCACAGGTCCTCGCCGTTGCGGGCCGCACGGTAGTACAGGCCCTCGGGCGCTCCGCGGACCCTGCCGCGCCCCGGCAGGCCCGCCGCGCCTTCCGGACGGGCCGGGGCGTCGTCCCCGTTCTTCTTGCGGGCGCGATCCCGCTCGGTTCGTTCGTCGAGTTCCCGCCACCCGTTCCGGGCGAAGAGGCGGACGAGGTCTCTGTTGGCCCTCTCCCGTGACGAGGCTTCCACCACCAACTGGTTGGACGCCGGCCGGAGGTTCCGCGTGTTGGCGACCTCGCGGAGCGACCCGAGGGGCGCCTCGCCCACCGCCACGGAGTTCATCGTCATCTGGACGAGTTGCGGGCCGGCGGGCTGCGCGGGGGCAGCCGCGGGCGCCTTGGCCGCCGCCGTGCCTCGGGCCTCGGGACTCATGGCCGGCGCGGCCTTGGCCAGGCGGCCTCCGTCCAACTTGGCCGTCTCATCGAGGCCGCGCTTGCCGGGACGGACGACGCCGCCCGTCACGACGAGCGCCCCGGCGTCGGCCGGCGCATCGGGCTCCGCTTCGGTTATCGCATCGGCGGGCCCGCGGGCCGTCCGGGTCCCCTCCATGTCGAGACCCAGATCCTCGGGTTTTGCCGCGTTACGCATCCTGGCGAAGTCGTCCGTCATCGCCGCCAGGCTGGTGACGTCGGCATCGGAATCCTCCCCGACGCGGAATCGTTTGCCAAGCAGCACCTCGGCGGGGACGGCGCCGGCCTTCGGGGCGGAGTCCACGAATCCCAGGTCCGACTCGCCGGCGTCCGCCACCTCGAGCGTGGTCGAGGGGCCATCGTCCCGGACGGGCACGTTGACGGGGGGGCCGGCCACATGCCTCGCCCCGTCAAACTCGAAGTAGCAAGAGCCCTCGTGCTCATCGCCCCAGTGCTGCATGCGCCAATAGGATGCCTTGCCGTCCTGGGCGTCGGCGAGGTCGGAGGCAAGCGTGCTCCGGTCGAGACCGTCGGTCAGGGCGTATGCGTCGAAGCGGGCGACATGCGGTTCGTCCCTTACGTCATGCAGAGCGGCCGGCACATCCTTCGTACGGAGGCGGAGGTCCAGCCCCCTGGTCGGCCCGGCGAGCCGCCCCCCGGCGCCGGTGCCGGCGGCCCCCGCCTTCGCCGGCGTCTCATGGGCCCGTTCGCCGACGACCGCCGCCCGTTTCCATGAGCGACCGGCCGCCCCGCTCTGGGCTCCGGGAGCCACCGTATGCTCCGTGCTCATCTCGGCCGCATCGTGGCGGACGAGTTCCGGCCCGGACGCCGGCGGTTCGTCCATCGCCTTGTCGCCGAAGTACGCCACCAGGCCGATGCCGGCCGCCAGGGCGACGCAGGCGGCGACGGCGAGGATCCTGGGCCACAGGCGCGCCGTGTGGGCGGCCAGGGTGCGTTCCGGCATGGCGGCATCGTCGGCCGCCTGGGGGGCGAGCATGCGGCGTTCGATCTCGCGGCGGACGTCGTCGGCCGTCCCGGCCGGCGCCGCGCGGACCGGCAGGCGGCCCAGGAGATCGGCCGTGCCGCGCAGGTCCTCCAACATCGCCCGGCACTCGGGACAGGTGGCCAGGTGATGCCGGACCGCCGACGCCAACTCGGCCGTCAGTTCACGGTCCAGGTACGCCGACAGATGGTCGTGAACCTGCTTGCACTGCATGGCGCTTGGCTCCGTCTTCCGCCGCCTCGGTTCAACCGGCGAGCAGCGGTTTCAATCGTTCCCTCAAGAGCAGCCGGGCCCGGTGCAGCCGCGACTTCACGGTGCCGGGCGGGACGTCGAGAATATCGGCGATCTCGCGATAGTCGCAATGCTGGATGTCGCGGAGCACCACGACGGTCCGGTGCTCGTCGTCGAGGCTGCCGATCGCCTCCTGAATGAGCCGCTCGGTCTCGGCCACCATCAGCCCGTCCGACGGGTCGGCCGGCGCCGGGTCGGCCAGCGGCGGCCGGCCCGGCGGGTCGTCATCGTTCGGTGCGGCCGTGCCCATGGAGACCCATCGACGTTTTCGGCGATGGCTGAGCGAGGTGTTCACCGCGATCCGGAACAGCCACGTGTACAGGCTGCTGCCGCCGCGGAAACGGTCCAGATTCTCGAACGCCTTGACGAACACATCCTGCAAGACGTCGCGGGCGTCGTCGGCCGAACCGACCAGGCGATAGATCGTGTTGTACAGACGGTCTTCGTGCCGTTCGACGATTGCGCCGAACGCTTCGCCGTCGCCCGCGGTGATCCGGCTCACGAGGTCCGAATCCGACAGGCTCGCGTTGGATGCCGCTTCGGCTGTCACACGTCCCAATCTATGGCATTAGACGGCCGCCGGAGCCGGGGGTTCCCGAAAACCGGCTTTGTACGTATCGGTACAGACCACCCGCAGGGCCGTCATTCTGAGGAGGCCGCAAGGCCGACGAAGAATCTCGCCTTGCCTCCTTTCGCACGGCGAGACTCTTCGGCTCCGCGAGCGGCGCCTCAGAGTAACAGTCCGGTGTCCTATGGTCCTCCTGTCCCCGGCTCAATCGCCCTGCGGATTCTCCGCCGGGAGATCGTCCTCCTCGGGCGGGGCCTCGCCGGCCAGGCGCGACGGGTCGAACTCCAGGGCCGCAAAGCCGCTCGAACGGTGCGCGATGAGCGGCCGGGGGCCCTTCGTTTCCGGGTCGCCCTCGACCGCCGGCGACGTGGGCGCCCATTCCAGGAGCAGGCACTCCACGCCCTCGAGCGACTCCACCACCGCCAAGCCCTTCTTGACGCCGAGGACCGCCATCGCCGTGGCCAGCCCGTCCGAGAGGGCCGGGTCGTACGCCACGACCGTGGCGCTGGCGAGCCGCGTGTCCACCGGCCGGCCGGTCCGCGGGTCGATGATGTGACTGTACGACGTGCCCCGGATCTCGTACCCGCGGTAGTAGTGGCCGCTCGTGTCGATGGCCTGGCCCTCCAGCCGCACGGCCGAGTAGTGCTTCGAGCGGTCGTCCGGGTGGCGCGGGTCCTGGACGGCGACGCCCCATCGCCGGTCGCCGCCCGCGGGGGCGAGCGAGGCCGGCCGCCGACCGAACGCGTACACGTCGCCGGCGGCGGCGACGAGCCCGGCCGTCGCCCCGTGCCGCTGCATGCGGCGGGCCATGCGGCCGGCAACGTACCCCTTGGCGATGCCACCCAGGTTCAGTTCCATCCCCTCGCGGATGCCGACCGTGTGGACGGTCATCTGGAGGTCCTCCGGCGTCGGCGGCGCCGCGCCGGGCGGGGCGGGGTCGGTGTCCCCGAGCGGCCGCTGGACCACGCCGGCCAGAATCTCGACCTTGTCCATACCCACGCGGCTGCATGCGTCGGCGAGTTCCTCGTCGGTGGGCGGGCGGTTCCGCTGCTGGGCCTCCCGCCACAGCGACAGCAGCGGCCCGACCGTCGGGTCGAACGCGCCGTCGGTCTTCTCGTACACCTCCTTGGCAGCGGCCAGGCAACTGATCGTCAGCGGGTCGACGTTGATGTGGAACGTGCCGGCGTTCGCGTTGATGCGGGCGAGGTCCGAGGCGTCCGTCCACCGGTCGAGGCGGAGGGTGCACTCCTCCATCTCGCGCCAGGCCGCCTCCAGGCACGTGCGGGCGACGGCCTCGTTCGGCGCGACGACGCGGACGGTGATCTCGGTCGTCATGGCGGCCCGGGTCTCGACGAGTTCCACGGGCTCGCCGCCGCAGCCGGCCAGCAGCAGGGCCGCCGCCGCAAGCGCGATGAGCGCGGCGGGTGCGGAGACCCGCCGCGCGCTCTTCAGGCATGGCGCGGTCGGTGCGGAGACCGACCGCGCACGTGACGCCCTTCGATAGCCCATCCTACGTGCGTCCATAGCGATACTCCGCCTGGCAGGATCCCTCGCGGCTGACCATGCACGGCCCGAGCGGACGGGCCGGCGTGCACGCCGTGCCGAACAGCGGGCACGCGTGCGGCGGGATGGCCCCGCGGATGACGTCGCCGCATCGGCACCCGTGCGTGTCGGCCTCCGGCTCGGGCGGCGGCCAGGAAAGGTCGAGCGACCGGACGGCGTCGGCCTCGGCGAACGCCTCGCCGAGGACCATCCCGCTTCCGGGAATCGTACCGAGGCCGCGCCAGGCGGCGTCGGTCCGCGCGAAGACGCGGTCGATGTGCGAGAGGGCCTCGGGGTTCCCCTCCTCCCGTACGGCCTCGGGGTAGACGTTCTCGACGCGGGCCTCGCCGCCGGCCAACTGCCGCAGGATGGCCGCCACCCCCGCCAGCACCTGCTCGGCCGTGAAGCCGGCGACGACGCAGGGGCGGCTGTACCGCTCGGCCAGCGGCTTGTACGCCCCGCTGCCGATGACGACGCTGACGTGCCCCGGGCAGAGGAACCCGTCGATACGGACCTCGCCGCCCGCGAGCAGGGCGTCCATGGCGGGCAGAATCCACTTGTGGCCGGAGAGGATGCGGAAGTTCGCCAGCCCCTCCGTCCGGGCCTGCTCCACCGCCACGGCCGTACCGGGGGCGGTCGTCTCGAACCCGACGGCCGCGAAGACGACCTGCTCCTCGGGCCGGCGGCGAGCCAGGTCCAGCGCTTCGAGCACCGAGTAGCAGACGGCGACGCTGCCGCCCTCGGCCCCGGCGCGTTCCAGGCTCGACGTGCTGCCCGGCACGCGGACCATGTCGCCGAAGGTGGCCACCGTGACGCCGCCCGCGCCGGCCAGGTCGATGAGCACGTCGATCGTGCCCTGACTCGTGACGCACACCGGGCACCCGGGCCCGCTGATGAGGCGGACCCGCTCGGGCAGGAGACTGCGCAGACCCGACCGCCGGATCGCCACCGTGTGCGTGCCGCACACTTCCATGACGGCGATCGGCTCGTCGCCGGGCACGGCCCGGGCGGCGTCGGCGATGTCGCGTTTGAGTTGGTCGATGGAGGGCATAGGCATGCTTTCGCGCGGCGGGGCTCCCGGCCCGCCGCGCGTCACTCAGCGTACGATGCTCGCGCTGCGCCGCCGACGGTACGTCGGCAGTCGTTCGTTGGTTGCGCCCAACGGCGGTCGGCGTCGACCTTCGGTCGACGGCTCAACGGGCAACCTCGAACCGGATCGCCTTCTCACGCGGCGGGCCGGTAGGCCCACCGCGCGGGACGTTCTGCGAGGGCGCTACGTCTCACCCCCACCCACGCCCTCCAGTTCGTCGAAGAGGGCGTTGGTTTCGGCGGCGTCCTCGGGCGAGACCTTCGTGATGGCGAAGCCCGCGTGCACGAGGACCCAGTCGCCGACGCCGGCGTCCGGAACGAGCAGGAGCCCGGCGCGCAGCCGGTTGCCGCGGATGTCGATCTCGCCCATCCCGTCGTCTTTGGAAACGATTTGTCCGGGTACGGCCAGGCACATGGGTTATCGCTGCCTTGGATGGTTGTTGGTTCACTTCCCGCGCGGTGGGCCTCCCGGCCCACCGCGCGACCGTTCATGGTACGTCTTGCGCGTTGTCATTCTGAGGGCCGCTCGCGGCCCGAAGAATCTCGCCGCGGCCGTTGCCTCTTTGTCGTTCGCACCCTGGCACGGGTACGGCTCGTGCCGTGGCCGGCGGCGAGACCCTTCGCTTCACTCAGGGCGACAACTTCGGCGCGCTAAACACAGACTACGCAGCGGGCTCGGTCGTTTGCGCCGCGGCGACGTACGCCTCGCCCAGGGCCACGCCGCCGTCGCCGGGCGGCACGTCGCGGTGAGCGTACACCGCGAAGCCGTCGGATTCAAGCGCGGGCGCCAGCCGCTCGGCCAAGAGCGCGTTCGCGAAGCACCCGCCCGAGAGGCAGACGCGCTCCAGGCCCGTCTCCTCCCGCGCCCGGCGGGCTGCCGCCTGGAGCATCCGGGCCACGGTCGCATGAAACCGGGCCGAGATCGCCGCGGCGCCGCATCCGGTCTCGACGTCCGCGACGACGGCGCGGACGAGCGGGAGCGTGTCGGCGACCCACCCGCCCCCGTCGCCGGCGGCCGGTTCCGTCAGACTGAACGGATACGGCGAGGCGTCGTCACACACGTCGTGGGCGGCGGCCTCGAGTTCGATGGCGGCCTGCCCCTCGTAGGTGTTCTCGGCACACACGCCGGCCAGGACGCTGACGGCGTCGAAGAGCCGCCCCAGGCCCGAGGCCCGCGGGGCCGCCGTGCCCCGCGCAAGCACCTCCGTCCAGACGGCCCGGTCGTCGGCACGGTCCGAGGCCAGGTGCCCCACGCGGTGGGTCTCGGCCTCCTGGGGGCCGAACGCCTCCACAAGCAGCGCCCAGGCCGTGCGGACGGGGTGCCGGGCGGCGGCGTCGCCGCCGGGCAGCGGAATCGGCCGCAGGTGCCCGAGCCGCGTGTACCCGGCCGCCGACGCCCTCATCACCTCGCCGCCCCAGACGGTGCCGTCGGGCCCGTACCCCGTGCCGTCCATCGCCAGCCCGAGGACCTCGCCCGTCAGGCCGTGCTCGGCCATGACGGAGGCGACGTGGGCATGGTGATGCTGGACGCCGACGAGGCGGAGCCCCTCGTCCCGCGCCCGCCGCCGAGCGTACCGCGTGGAAAGGTACGCCGGGTGCAGGTCGTGGGCAAGGACGGCGGGCCGGGTCTCGAGGAGGCGCTGGAGTTTCTCGGCGGTCGCCTCGAAGTACCGGGCCGCCAGGGCGTTCTTGAGGTCCCCCACGTGCTGGCTGACCAGCGCCTCCTCCCCCCGCACCAGGCACAGGGCGTTTTTCAGTTCCGGCCCGACGGCGAGGACCGGCTCGGCCGCCGCCACGGGAAGCCGGAGCGGACGAGGGGCGCAGCCGCGCCCGCGCCGCAGCAGCAGCGGCTCGCCGCGCTGGACCATCGCGACGGAGTCGTCGCACACGGTGTGGATGGGCCGGTCGTGCAGCAGGTAGAGGTCGGCGATGCCCGCCAGGCGCGCGAGGGCCTCGTCGTCCTCGCGGCAGATGGGCTCCTCCGACAGGTTCCCGCTCGTCATGACCATGGGCGGGAAGTCGTCCTCGAAGATCAAATAGTGCAGCGGGGCGTACGGCAGCATGAACCCCAAGTACGGGCTCGCCGGGGCGACGAGTGGCGAGAGGTCGTGCCCGTCGCGCTTCGGCACGAGGACGATCGGCCGCTGGATCGATTCCAACAGGGCCCGGGCCGCCTCATTCACATGGGCGCGCGGGGCGACGGCGCCTGCGCCGGCGGCCATCATGGCGAAGGCCTTCTGGTCGCGGCCCTTGCGGCGGCGCAGTTCGCCCACGGCCCCGTCGCTGCGCGCGTCGCACGCCAGGTGGAAGCCCGTCAGGCCCTTGACGGCGACGATCCGGCCGGCGAGAAGCGCCTGGCGGACCGTCCGGACGGGGTCGGCGCCCGCGACGGGCCGGCCGTCGGCGTCGCGCAGGTCCAGGCGCGGGCCGCAAACGGAGCACGCGTTGGGCTGGGCATGGAACCGCCGGTCGGCCGGGTCGTCGTACTCCGCCTGGCACGCCGGACACATCGTGAAATGGGCCATCGTCGTGTTCGGCCGGTCGTAGGGGATGTCGCGGATGATGGAATAGCGCGGCCCGCAGTTCGTGCAGTTGATGAACGGGTACCGGTGCCGGCGGTCGGCGGGGTCGAAGAGTTCGCGGAGGCAGTCGTCGCAGACGGCCATGTCGGGCGAGATGAGGGCCTGGCGCCGGCCGGTCTCGGAGGCCTCGATGCGGAAGGCCGTCTCGCCCCGGGGCTCGACGTCCGTCGGCTCGACGGCGGTGATGTCGGCGAGCGGCGGGGGCTCGTCGCGCAGCGCCCGCAGGAAGTCGTCGACGGCGGCCTCCGGGCCTTCGACCTCGATGACAACGCCCTCGGCGTCGTTCAGGACCCAGCCGCCCAAGCCGCGCTCCGTGGCCAGGCGGTAGACCGTCGGCCGGAAGCCGACGCCCTGGACGATGCCGCGCACGCGGACGCGCCGGCGGACGGCGGTCCGGGTCCTGGCGGGATGTCGGTCGGCGGCGCTCACAGTTGGTGCACCCTGTTCCGGACAATCGTATATTCTAGGGCCGGCGGGGCGAAAAGCCAACCGCGAGGGGGGCGCGTGGCGACGCGGCTTCCCGGGCCCGCCGCGCCAGCGGCGGGTTATCACCATCCGCCATGGCACATGCCAAGACAGGCCAGGATGACCGGCCGCTTCCGCGGCCGGATCGAGAAGCGCGCCGCAAACGCCCTTGACGCGCCGGACCTCATACGGCTAGAACAGGGCGTCGCCCATACCGCTGGGCGCGGTCCGCCACGTCTCGGCCAAATCGGAGAGGAGAAAACCATGCCTGCGCAGAATCCCACGACGCGTTGTCCGCTGCACGTCAGCCGCCGGCGGTTCCTGAAGGGCCTCGGGGCGTCGGTCGTGGCGCTCCAGGCGGGCGTCTTCCGGATGGCCTCGGCCATGGCCGGCGAGGCGCCGGGGCCCGAGGGCCCGTGCCGCATCATGGCCGCCTTCACCCATCCGGACGTCAAGGAGTACTGGCTCGGCTGGCCCGGCAAGGCGTACGACATCGCCGGCCACCAGAAACTCTACACTGAAACGATCGAGAAGGCCGCCAAGGCCCAGGGCGTGGACCTGGCGATCCGGCAGGAGACGATCCACAACGACAAGACGCTGGCGGCCTGGCAGGAGAAGATCGCCAACGCGAAGCCCGACGGCGTGCTCTTCGTGTGCATGTCGCTGAACGCCGGGTGGAAGTACATCAACAAGTTCCTCGACGAGCGCGGCGAGGATCCCGTGCCGACCGTCGTCTTCTCGCCGATGGGCACGTCGTTCACGGGCCACCTCCAGCACAGCCGCAAGGCGAAGAAGGCGTTCGTCGGCGCCACCCAGGACGTGGCGTGGCTGGCCACGGCCGTCCGCATGCTCAAGACCCGCTGGGAGATGGACCGGACCCGCATCTGCGTGGTGCGCGGCAAGAAGGTGCACGACCAGAAACTGGAGCGCATCGGCACGACGCTGCACTGGGTGCCGCACCAGCCGTTCTACGAGGCGCACGAGGAGGTCAAAGAGAGCAACGAGATTCGCGAGATGGCGAAGTGGTACAAGGCACACGCCAAAAGAATCGTTGAGCCGACCGACGAGGACCTGCTCGCCGCCGCCAAGAACTACGTCGTCTGCCGCAAGGTCATGCAGGACGAGAACTGCCACGGATACTCGATGGACTGCCTGGGCCCGGTGGGCCAGCGGAAGATGCAGCCGCCGTGCGTGGCCCTGTCGCACTTCCGGGACGAGGGCATCGTGGGCTCGTGCGAGGCCGACTGGAACGCCGCCATCTCCGAGCGGCTGACGCACCTGCTGTTCAACCGCCCCGGGTTCATGCAGGACCCGGCCCCGAACACCGTCCGCAACACCCTGATGGCCGCCCACTGCACGTGCGGGGCGCGCCTGAAGGGATGCGACAAGGACCCCGAGCCGTTCATCCTGCGGAGCCATTCGGAGTCGGACCTCGGCGTGGCGATGCAGGTCCTCTGGCCGGTGGGCGACCGCATCACGATCATGAAGTTCACGGGCCCGTCGCGGATCATCCTGGGCACGGGCGAGATCGTGGCCAACATCGACACGCCGCCCTCCGGCGGGTGCCGCACCAGCGTCGAGTGCACCGTGGACGGCGTCGAAGACAGCCGCGACACGAAAGGCTTCCACCAACTGCTCGTCTGGGGCGACCTGGAGGAGGAGTACAAGGCGTACTGCGCCCTGGCGGGGATCGAGGTCGTGCACATCTGAGCGGACGCGTCGGGTGATTTATATGTCATTTCGACCGAGGGCCCACAGGGCCCGAGCGGAGAAATCTCGTCGTGACGTTGGCCGAACGGCACCAAGGCGAGATTCCTCGACCCGCTACGCCCGCTCGGAATGACAGCCCGGGTGCCCCGCCGTGGCGCAGGCCTCATCGGTGCCTCGCCAGCGCGCCAACGTCCAGCCGGAACAGGTGCGGGCGGATGTCCTGCTCGAACTTCGGCGGCCACAGCAGCACCGCCACCCGGTGCGACGGGTCGTACACCAGCCCCACCTCGTGCACCTTCATGCGCGGCGTCTCGACCCGCAGGGGCACCCAACGGTTCTCCGCGCACAGGTACACGCGTGTCCAGACGGGGTCGTCCTCCCGCCGCGGGTCCGGCCCGTAGGCGAGGACGGCGTCGGCCTCCGGCACGTAGACGGCCTCGCGGGTGCTGACGCCGCCGGCGGCCGGGTCCGGGTTCGGCACCCACCGCCGCTCGTCCATCCCGAAGAACCAGAGGCGGGGCGTCTTCGTCTCGCGGTCGTGGCTGAGGAAGATGAGCCGGTCGCGCTTCGTGTCGCAGACGATGGTCATGTGCTCGCGCTGGTAGGGGCGGGCCTCGCCGACGATTTCGATCGGCTCCCATCCCCACGTCCCGGGCTTGCCCGCCTCGCCGACGAAACGGTGCATGCGGCCGGAGTCCTCCCACGTGCGGCCGGGGGCGTGCTGGTACACGATGACGCCGCCCGGCGTGGGGACGGCGATGGGCGAGACGCTCCCGCCGCCGGGGAACGGCTGGGGAATCGGCTCCAGCCACCGCCGCTCGGCCGGGTCGTACAGCCAGGTGTGCTTGACCTCGCGGTCGGCCTGGCGGTCGTACCAGCGGCTGCCGCCCGCGTCCGTGAAGACGCCGACCTTCCGCACGCGGTCGTACGCGCACGTGTGCCGCATGTGCCGCGTCCACGGCTGGTTGAAGAAGGTCCGGCCGGCGGGCCGGCGGGCCCAGCGGCCGAACGGTTCCGGCGTGAAGGCCGGCGTGCGGTCGATGGTCCACCGGTTGCGGGTCACGTCGTAGAAGGCCATGTCCGTACCCTGGTAGCCGGAGTGGCCCCCGCCCCACTTCATCGCGACGCCGCGGTCGGTGTCGAAGATGGCGGTGCCCCACGTGCGGCCCTTGGTGGACTTGGGCGGCTCGGCCTCGACCCAGGTGTTGGCCGGGAGGTCCGCGATGAACCGCGCGTGGGCCTCGGCGTCGGCCGGCGGGACGTCGGCGTACCACCCGGGTGTGCGGTCGGTCTTCAGGACCCACCGCCGCGCGGCGGTGAAGCCGTCCGTCTTGGCTTCGGCCACCTCCGGGCTCCAGCGGAACCGGTACGTCCGCCGGCCGTGGTCGTACTTCGACGCGGTCACGAGGACGACCTCGTCGGTGCCGGGCACGTTCTCCATGGATGCCCAGTGGCACTCGGGGGCCTGGGCATCGAGCGGCGTCCAAGTGTTCTCGCCGGCGTCGTAGAGCCAGACCTCGCGGGCCAGCCGCTGCTGCTCGCGGTAGTCGGCCACCGGCACGCCGCCGACCATCAGGACCTTGCCCGAACGCTCCAAGTACGCCATGGCGTGGCAGGAACGGGGATGCGGGGCCCGGTCGGGCCGGCGCTCCTGCCACCGCTGCCTGCGGACGTCGAAGAGCCACGTATCCGCGAGGCCCCGGTCCTGCCCGTCGCCGCCGAAGAGGACGATTGTCTTGTGCTTCGCATCGTAGACCATGCGGGAATTGCACCGCGGGGGCGGTTCCGTCTCGAGGTCGAGCCGGCGCCACGCGTCGCGCGTCACGTCGAAGGCCCAGGTGTGCGGGCGCCCGTCGGGGGCGTCCACCCCGCCGCCGCCGAAGAGCAGCGCCTGCCGGTTCACCGGGTCGTAGCAGAGCGAACTCCAAAGGAGCAGCGCGGGCGGCTGGGCGGGGTCCGACTTCGCGTGAATCTCGGTCCACGTGCGGGCCGCCGGGTCGCAGGCGAACGTCGTCGAGCCGACGTAGAAGAGGACCCGCTCGTTGTGGGCGTCCCAGCAGGTCTGGTAGAACGTGCACGTCGGCCGGGGCATGCGGACGCCGTCGCGTTCGTAGAAGTCGATCGTGGGGGCGCAGATGCCCCAGCCCGGCCAGGACTTGAATTCGCCGGTCCAGGCGTCCTCCTTGCCCGGCGGATACGCGTTGATCCACCGGTTCTCCTCGAGGTGGAAGTGCTGCGTCTCATGGGCGCGGATGGGGTGATGGTGCGTCCGCGTGCCCCAGGAGACGAGCCCGTCGATGGGCGGAGCGTGGATGACCTGGCTGAAGAAGTGGCCGCCCGTCTCGTCCCTGGCGACCTCGACGAACTCGCCCGGAGGAATCGGCTCCGCCGCGACGGCGCCGGCCGATTCGCCGAGCGCCGCGACGCATGCCGCCGCCACCAGGACGGCCATCGCACCGGCAGCAAGCCGCTGCACGCGACCGCCGCCTGTCCCCCTGCCAAACCGATCTCGCTCGCTCGCCATGACGTGACCCTCCGTACACCGGGCGCAGGGCCGATTGTAATGCGCCGGAGGGCGGTTTCAACGGTCGGAGCGCGTGGGCGCCCGCGTCGTGGCCTTCCCCGGCCGCCGGGCACCAATGCGGCGGCTGGGAACCTCGCGGGGCCTACAACCCCTCCATCCGCCGGCGCTCGAGGCCCGCCACGCGGTCCTCGCCGACGATGAGGCAGCCGCGGCCGCGCTCCAGGACGACCGTCAGCGGCGCCCAGGCGTGTGCCGGCCTCAGGTAAGCCCGGACGGGGTCGCGCGGCGGCTGGTTGTCCCGCCGGGGAAGCCTGTGGGCGAGGACGTAGGTGGGCGGCTCGGCGTCCTCCTCCGCCTCCGCCGGGGGCGGCGGCACCGGCGACGGACCGAGCCGATAACGGTAGTACAGACCCTCGCGGTCGAGGTAATGCGGCACGAGGGCGCCGACCGTCTCCGGCCGTCCGCCGTTGTGGTCGGCCGCGTAGGCATCGAGCGCCGTGCCGATGGCCTGAAGATCGGCGAATGCCGCCTCCTTCAGCCGGCCGCGGGCGGCGGCGTCGCGGTGCATCTCGGCGAAGACGGCGAAGCCGACGGCCAGCAGGACGCAGCCGAGGAGGGCGAAGACCCGCCGCCGGGCCTCCTCGCGCTGGGCGTCGCGGCGGCGGGGTTTGGGCCGCGGCCACATGATCCAGACGATGCCGCCCACGGCCGCCAGGCCCGCCACCGCCTCGCACGCGTGATGGAGAATGCGGTTGACGGTCCACGACGCCGACGCCGTCGGCAGCAGCAGGTGCGCGACGACCACGGCAACGGCGAGGACCGCGCCGAGGGGGATGAGGGTCAGGGCCTGTTTACGGGTCATGGGGCCTCCGCAACCGCGGGGCGACGGGCCTCAAGACGGTGCGACGCTCACGCACCGCAACGGGCCGCCATTATAGCGTCGGGCGGCGGAGAAAAAAGGGAACGCCCCGCCGGGTCAGCGGACGGTGTCGGCCGTGGCGGGCACCGGCTGACCGGTCATCACGGGGAACAGGTCGACGTTGTCGATCTCGCCCTTGAGGCGCTCCGCCCCCGGCCCGACGGCGTAGACGGGCACCGGCACGTCGGTATGGCCTTTGCTCTCCCAGGCGACCTCGGGCATCTTGCCCTTGCCGCAACCGCTCGCCACCTTCAAGCCGCCGCACTCGTGGTCGGCGGTGATGATGACGAGCGTATCGTCGCGGCGGGCGGCCCAGTCGAGGACGAGGCGGCAGGTCTTGTCGAACTCGAGGGTCTCGGCCACGTTCCGTTCGATGCAGTTATCGTGGCCGGCCCAGTCGATCGTCCCGCCTTCGATCATCAGGAAGAGTCCTTTCGGGTTCCGCGCCAGGAGGCGGAGGGCGGCGTCGGCCATCTGGGAAAGGTGCGGGGCGGTTTCCCACGTGGCGCCGGCGGCGGACTTGTACTCGCCCTTCTCCCGCCCGGGCAGCGGACCCGTGTATTCCCACGGGATCTGGCCCGACGAGAACTGGCCGGATACGTGCACCTCGGCACCCGCGTCGCCGGCCTCGGCCTTCGCCACCAGCGCCTGGAGTTCGGCGCGGGTCGTGACGACGGCGTACCCGGCGTCGCGGGCCATGTCCCGGCTCACGCCCTTGCCCTCATAGTACGCCCCGAAGAGGACGTTCGGCCGCGAACGCGTGAAGTAGTCGGCGGCGATGTCGTCATACTCGTACCGCGTCTCGGCGTGGGCGCCGAAGCAGGCGGGCGTGGCGTGCGTCATCGGGCAGGTGGTGACCAGGCCGGTGGCTTTGCCGGCCTTGGCGAAGACCTCCAGGACGGTCGCCAGATCCTCGCCGTCAGGCGTCCGGGAGACGATGCGGCTGTCCGTCTTGCGTCCGGTGGCCATGGCGGTGCCGGCGGCGGCGGAATCGGTGGCCCCCTTGTTCGGCCCGCCGCGGTTGGCGGAGTGGGTCGTCATCGTGCCGACGTAATGCTTCTCCATCTCGAGGGTTCCCGCCTCGCCGTGGGCGTACAGGCCGGCGGCCTTGACCTGCTCCGGCCCCATGCCGTCGCCGATGAGCAGGACGACGTTCTTCGGGGGCCCGGCCCAGGCGGCGGCGAGGAAGCACAGGCTCAGCAGGACGGACAGGAGCAGCCGGACGCTCCATCGGGACAAACGCATAACAGCCTCCTTTGGCAACGCGCGGTGCACGCTTGGGATCGGGTATTGTACGCACCGGCGGGCGGAATGGCGAGGCTTTCCCCGGCCGGACCCCCGCCCTGCGTCTTGCGCGGTGGGCAGAACTCCCGCCGCCTGCTACACGCAGGTGCCACCGATGGCTTGTCAATCGGTGCTTCCCGATTCAGCGCACGGTTCGACGCGCACTGCGTGGCACCTGCGCATCGGGACGAACCCCTTGCGAACCGCGCCGCGGCGCGCGATAGTACGCCCGTTCGGCGCGGGGGGACGGACGCCGGCACGTCGCCGCCGGTGTCGGCAAGGCAGGAGGCCGACGTGGACGCACTGCTGCTGGTCGTCGTCACGTTCGTCGGGTACCTGGTGGCGTACCACACGTACGGGCGGTTCCTGGCCCGGCGGATTTTCCGTCTCGACGATTCGGTCGAGCCGCCGTCCGTGCGCCTGGCCGACGGCGTGGACTACGTGGCCACGCGGCGGGGCATCATCTTCGGGCACCATTACACGAGCATCGCCGGCACGGGGCCGATCGTCGGGCCGGCCATCGGCATCATCTGGGGCTGGGTGCCGGCCGTCATCTGGGTCGTCGTCGGCTCCATCTTCATGGGGGCGGTGCACGACTTCGGCGCCCTGGTCATCTCGATGCGCAGCGAGGGCAAAAGCCTCTCGGAAGTGGCCGACCGGTACGTCGGCCCGCGGGCCCGGACCATCTTCTTCCTGGTGGTGTTCCTGGAACTGCTCATTGTGATCGCGATCTTCGGGGTGGTGATTGCGGCGATCTTCGCCCGGTTCCCCGCATCGGTCTTCGCGGTGTGGTGCCAGATCCCAATCGCCATCCTGCTGGGCCGGGCCGTCTACCGGTGGAATGCCAACGTGGTGCTCGCCACGGCCGTGGCGGTGGCGGCGATGTACGGGACCGTGGTCATCGGCCAGTGGCTGCCGCTGGAGATGCCGGACGGCGCGCTGGGCCTCGGCCTCTCGTCGGTGGCGGTCTGGGTCATTATCCTGCTCGCGTACGCGTTCGTGGCCTCCACGCTGCCGGTGACGACGCTGCTTCAGCCGCGCGATTACATCAACGCGTGGCAGTTGTTCATCGCGATGGGGCTGCTGGTGCTGGGGGTGTCGGCGTCGGCGGCGTGGGGCGGCCTGGAGATCGTGGCCCCCGGCGTGAACCTCGCGCCGGAAGGGGCCCCGCCCCTCTGGCCGTTCCTGGGCGTCACGATCGCCTGCGGGGCCATCTCCGGGTTCCACTGCCTCGTCTCGGGCGGGACCTCCTCGAAGCAGGTCCGCCGCGAGACCGACACGCAGTTCGTCGGCTACGGCTCGATGCTGATGGAAGCGGCCCTGGCGACGCTCGTCCTCGTGGCCGTCGGCGCCGGCATCGGCATGGCCTACGAGAAGGGCGGCGAGATCTTCACGGGCACGGAGGCGTGGCAGCAGCACTACGCCTCGTGGACGGCCGCCCAGGGACTGGGCTCGAAACTCGCCGCCGTCGTCGTGGGGTCGGCCAACATGCTGGAGACGATCGGCGTGCCGAAGGCGGTGGGCCTCATCATCATCGGCGTGTTCATCGCTTCGTTCGCCGGCACGACGCTCGACACCGCCACCCGCATCCAGCGGTACGTGGTGGCGGAACTCGCAACGGATTTCAAGATCAAGCCGCTCGCGAACCGGTACGTGGCGACGGCCGTGGCGGTCGTCGCGGCGGCGGCGCTGGCGTTCGGGACGGGCGCCTCCGGCAAAGGGGCCCTCATGCTCTGGCCGATGTTCGGGGCGGTGAACCAGTTGCTGGCGGCGCTGGCGCTGCTCCTGATCACCCTGTACCTGCACCGGCGGGGCACGCTGGGCTACCTGCTGACGCTCGCCCCGTGCCTCTTCATGCTCGTCCTGACGGTGTGGGCGATGGTGTGGAAGGAGTGGGAGTTCATCGAGACGCCCGTCAGCGACGCGTTCCCGGCGTACCAGAAGTACGCCCTGATCGGCCTGAACGCCCTGACGCTGGTGCTGGCCCTGGCGCTGGTGGTGGAGTGCTTTATCGTCATCGCCAGGCCGCGGAAGTGTGAGGTGGAGGCATAACAACGAGTAACTGAGTAACTGAGTGAAAGAAAAGACGAAGACGGCGCGCGACCGCTTCGGGCGTCGCGCGCCGTCTCTTTGTCGTTACTCAAGTCACTCAGTCACTGCCGTCCTACGCCCACCACATCTCGCCGGTCGATTCGGTCAGGATGACGTCCTTGAGGAAGGCGACGGCCTTCTGGAACCCCTCGTTGACGCTCATCAGGCTGTCCTCGTGCTCGATGGAGAGCACGCCGTCGTAGCCGACCATGCGGAGCGTCGTGACGAAGTTCCGCCAGAAGTCTTCCCCGTGGCCGTAGCCCACCGTCCGGAAGATCCACGACCGGTTGATCTCGTCGCCGTAGTGCTTCGTGTCGAGCACCCCGTTGACGAGCGTGTTGGCCTCGTCCACGCGGCAGTCCTTGGCGTGGACGTGGAAGATGGCGTCGCCGAGGGCGCGGACCGAGGCGATCGGGTCCATCCCCTGCCAGAACAGGTGCGACGGGTCGAAGTTCGCCCCGAGCGTCTTGCCGACGGCCTTGCGCAGGTTCAGCATCGTCTCGGTGTTGTAGACGCAGAAGCCGGGGTGCATCTCGAAGCCGACGCGGCAGCCGTGGTCGCGGGCGAACTTGGCCTGCTTCTCCCAGTAGGGGACGAGTTTCTCTTCCCACTGCCACTTGACGGCCTCTTCAAAATCGGGCGGCCAGGGGCAGGTGATCCAGTTCGGGACCTTGTCCTTCGGCCCGCCGCCGGGGCACCCCGAGAACGTGATCACCGTCTTGACGCCGAGGCGCTCGGCCAGGCGGCACGTCTTCTGGAACGCGTCGTGGTGGGCGCGGGCGATGCGGCCGTCGGGATGCAGCGCGTTGCCGTGGCAGGAGAGCGCGCTGATCTCCAGGCCCCGGTCGGTGATCCGCTTCTTGAAGGTCTCGCACTTCTTCTTGGACTTCAGGAGGTCGGCCACCGGCACGTGGGCGTCGCCGGGATAGGCGCCGCAGCCGAGTTCGACGGCCTCCAGGCCGGTGTCGCAGATGTAGTCGAGGGCATCGTCGAGCGACTGCCCGCCAAAGAGCACCGCGAAGACACCGAGTTTCATGGCAAGTCTCCTTCCTGACGTCGTGGTTCGCTGATTCGCCTGTCGGATGTCCGGTCGTTCCCGCCCGCGCCGATGGGACGGCCCTTGCACTCTAGCCGCGCCGCGGCCGTTTTCAACAAAATAACGAACGCGGGACAAGCCGGCCACGCCAGGCGGTGATGACCGGCCGCTTCCGCGGCCGGGTCGAACAACGCCTCCGTTCCTCCGTCACGCCCCTTACTCGTCGTCGGCTCCGGCCTCTTCTCCGCCCTTGACCTCGACCTCGTCGGTCTCGTCCAGGTGCGTGCGGTCGAGGCGATACGGCAGGCCCTCCGGCAGGGTCGCGCGGACGGTGCGGCGCGTCTTCGTGGCGCGGACGGCCACTTCCACCCAGCCCTTGGGCGTCCACAGGCGGCCTTCCACCTGCTTCAGGTCCGCCGGCATGGGCGCCAGGCGGAGCATCTCGAAGCCCGGCCCCTCCGGCGCCACGCCCAGAATCCACCGGGCCACCAGCGCCGGCGGGTACACGCCCGTCCCATGACACAGGACCCACGGCACCCGGCGTCCGTACGGGCCGTCGTCGGCGCCGGGCGGCGGGGCCTCGCCGCGGGCCGGCACCGGGAAGACTTCCGGCACGGTCGCCAGGCCGGCCTTCTTCATGCGGCCGAAGTAGTCGCGGAGCATCGCCAGCGCCTCGGCCGCCCGCCCGCGCGACAGCAGCGCCTCGGCCGCGAAGTACTTTACGTATGGATTCTCGCGGGGGCCCCACACGGCCGCCTCCGTGGCCGCGTCCTTCCAGAGGCGCGCCAGGACCTGCTCGGCCTCCTCCTCCGAGGCCAGCCCGCCCCAGAGGGCATAGTAGTTCGTGGCCGCCGACCCCTCCCGCGCCCGCCGGGCGAAGAGGCGGCTGTCGATGAACCGGGCACGGTCGGCGTCGAAGAGCCGGTCGCGGGCGATGCGGCGGACCGCGTCGGCCTCGTCGCGTGCGGCGGCGGCCTCGTCGTCGCGGCCGAGCCAGGCCGCCAGGTCCGCCGACGCCCGGAGCGCCCGGACCCACAGGGCCTGCCAGGCGGTCACCTCGCCCTGCTTCACCATGGGCGAGTGGTCCAGGAACAGCCACCAGGGCGGCTCGTCGGTCGGGTTCTCGAGCAGCCCGGCCGCCCCGCGCCACCCGGCCGTCCACTCCAGGCACCGCTGGACGGCCGGGTAGAGGTCCTCGGCAAGATCCAGACGGCCGGTCCAAGCGACGTGCTCGGCCAGCCAGACGATCCACAGGAGCGACCAGTCCGGGGCGGTCAGTTCCGTCCCGCCCGGCGCCACGCCGTACAGCCGGCCGTCGGCTTCCTGCCGGTCGGCCACCGCGCGGAGGGCGGCCTCCCCGCGCTCGCACTCGCCCAGAAGGACGCGGCCGGCCTGGTCGAGCAGCCATGCCGCCGGGATGCTCTGTTCGGCGTCGCGGCCGGGGGCGCCTTCCAGCAGGTCGTTCCGGCAGGCATGGAAGGTCCGGCCGGCCAGGGCGACGGCGTCGGCCAGATGCCGGTCGCCGGTACGGACGGCGTCGGCGAGGTCGGCATCCTCCGCCTGTGCCTGGACCCCCAGGCGGCGGACGCGGACGGTACCGTTGCCGCCCACGCGGGCGGCGACGAGCAGGTACCGCAGGGCCCGCCGGCCGACGGTCCGCAGCCGCTGCCGATCGCCGCGCAGGACGACCCGGTCGGCCCGCCGGACGCCGTCGGCGGCGAGGCGGTCGTCGTCGCCGAGGCCCTCGGCCCAGGCCAGATCGAGGATGGCGCCGGCGGGACCGGTCACCTCCAGGTCCACGCCCCCGACGACTTGGCGGCCGAAATCGAACGTCACGTACTGGCCGTCCGTCAGCCGCATCGGCGCCTTGCCTCGGCGGTCGGAGGTCATGGCGGCGGCGCCGCGGGGATGGCGGCGGTTGCGGGTCCGCTCCTCCCACCCCAGTTCCTGGGCCGGATCCGGGAACGTCCGGGCGTTCGGCGCGAAGACCTCCGGCAGCCCGCCCTTGCCGCAGGGGCACAACTGGTCCAGGATAATCTGCCAGTGGAGCGGGTCGTCCATTTCGAGGTCCGGCGAGTACTCCATCGGCAGCATCTTGCCGCTGGACGGGTCCTCGAACCGGAGGGCGAAGCCCCAGGAGCGGCCGGGGTCGTAAATGACCACCCCCAGCGAGTTCCATCCCTTGCCGAGCGTCACCTCGGCCGACGTGGCCCGATGCCCCTGCCCGTGATGCATGCCCGGGTACTCGTCGTGCTCGACGAACTCCAGCCAGTGGACGAACCGCTCGTCGTAGCCCTGTCGGACCGCCAGCCGGTTGTTCACGTACACGGCGCCGGACTCGTCGCAGTCGAAGACGAGGCGGGCCTTCTGCTGGCGGTGCGAGTGGACGAACGTGGCGGCGTAGAACTCCCCGTGCGCCGGGTCCGGGACGGCGAACTCGAACGGGACGGCCGTCGGGCCGGGGCCCCACTCCCACCGTCCGGAGGCGGCGATGCGTTCCGGTTCAACGAACCGCTCCGCCGGCCGGGCGACGGGCCGCGGCTGCGGACGCGGGACGGGCGCGTCGGAGGACCGCTTGGGCGAGACGAGGTCCGCCTCCGCCCAGTCGCCGTCGTCGAAGTCGGGGGTGGTCCAGCCGGCCGGCTCGCGGCGGGTGTCGCGGATTTCGCAGAACCCCGCCGTCCAGTAGATCCGCGGGGCGCGGACGGAGAAGTCCGCCGCCGCCGACACCCTCCACGTGCTGTCGGTTACCAGCGTGTCAGTGCGGCCGTTCTTGTACGTGGCATCGAGGCGGCCCCACAAACCACCGGGGGCCCGCGGCTGCCGGAGCATGCCCACGTACGGGTTATGAGCGAGGACGGCAATGACGTTCGTGCCCCGTTTCATGGGGAGGGCGTCGGTGGCGTACTCATCCAGGTACGGCGCCTCGGCGGGCCCCGGCGCCGGCCCGCACCCCACGTACTCGCCGTTGACGTACAGCACGTAGCGGGAGAAGGCGGTAATCTGGAGGATGGCCTCGGCGGGGTCGGCGGCCAGGACGACCCGCCCGCGGGCCCGGAGATAGACGTTCTCCCGATGGCAGGCGGAGGCCAGCCAGATCCATCGCGGCTTCTTCCTGGATTGGGCCATGCGATGCACCGTCCCTGCCGGCCGGCCGCGCTGCCGCGCCGTCGGCACGCAGGCGTCGAGGGAACGTCCCCCCTGATTCAAGAGGTTCCAGTCTACCCCGCGAGGGCGGACAATCTCAAGCGAATTGGCAGGCGGGGCGTTCGAGCCCGCCGCGGATGGAGCCCGCCGCCGTGAACCGGCTGCGGAAGCAGCCGGGCATCTCCATCCGCCCTGGTCGACCCGCGCCGCCGATCGGAAGTGATCCGCCGCTCACGCGGCGGGTTCGAAGGCGAGGTGCTTGAACGGCGCCGCGGCGCAAAAACAGTGGCGGCCGCGCACCGCGCGCGATACGATGCCCGCGCCTTCGCTAGGAGCCGACCCGCCATGGCCAAACGTCTCACCTACAAGACGGCCGGCGTCGACATCGAGGCCGGCGACCGGTTCGTCGAGGCCATCCGCTCCGCCGTCCGCCGGACCCACGGCCCGCGGGTCATGGACCGTTACGGCCATTTCGCCGGCGTCTTCAGCCTGGACTACGACGAGCGTCTCTTCCAGCGAAACTACCGGCACCCGCTCCTGGTGGCGGGGACCGACGGCGTGGGGACGAAACTCCGCGTCGCCATCGACGCCGGCCGCTGCCGGACCGTCGGCCAGGACTGCGTGGCCATGTGCGTCAACGACATCCTCGTCCTGGGGGCCGAACCGCTCTTCTTCCTCGATTACCTCGGCACCGGCCGCCTCGAAGAGGCCGTGGCGGCCGAGGTCGTCCTGGGCGTGGCCGAGGCCTGCAAACGGTGCGACTGCGCCCTGCTGGGCGGCGAGACGGCCGAGATGCCCGGCTTCTACGCCGACGGCGACTTCGACCTGGCCGGCTTCGCCGTCGGCGTGGTCGAGAAGAGGGCGATCATCACCGGGCAGCGCATCCGCCCGGGCGACGCCGTGCTCGGCCTGGCCTCCTCCGGCCTGCACTCGAACGGCTACACTCTGGCCCGGAAAATCGCGTTCGAGGCGGCCGGCCTGGCCGTCACGGACACGATCCCCGACCTCGGGCAGACCGTCGCCGAGTCCTTCCTTCAACCGACGCGGCTGTACGCCCGCGCCGTGCTGCGGGTCCTCCACCACTACACCCGCAAGCGGGTGGTGCACGGCATGGCGCACGTCACCGGCGGGGGGCTGGCGGGGAACCTGGCGCGCATCCTGCCGGACGCCGTCGAGGCCCGCCTCGACAAGGACGCCTGGCCCGTGCCGCCCGTCTTCACGTGGCTTCAGAAGGCAGGCAACGTGTCGCAGAAGGAGATGCGGCGGGTGTTCAATATGGGCATCGGCTTCGTGATGGTCGTCTCGGCGTACTTCGCCGAGCATATCGCCTGGATGCTGGAGAGGGAAGGCGAGACCGTCTATCGGCTGGGCACGATTACGCACGGCAAGGGAGGCGTCGTCATCGAGTGACGTGGCGCGCTGCGCGGTGTCAACCGTTCGACCGCGTCGCTTTTCGAGCCCACCGCCGGAGCGGCGGGTCACGCCCGACCGGCGGCGCGAGTCGACCAGGGCGGATGAGGATGACCGGCCGCTTCCGCGGCCGGCTCGAGCAGCGCGTAGGGACCACCCGGGCCGTAGGCCCGATCACTTCATGATTCGGTGTTCAGTGTTCCTTGTTCATGATTGTTGCTTTTCGCGTCGCCTCACCTTTCCCCGCCGCGCTCGAGCGTGTGTTTCCACCGTTCGATCTGCGCCACCACGTGGCCGTGCACGTCCTTCGGCCGGCGGACGTGTTCCCAGGAGAGGCTGCCGCGGGCGGCATTGCCGGTGCGGAAGAAGATCGTGCCGATGCCCAGCAGCCGCTGGACCACCGCCTGCGCGACGAACGTGGTCTCGATGTGTTCCAGCCCGAGCGCCTCGACCTTGACGTCGAAGACGCCCGACTGAATCAGGATGCGCCGGTCCGTCAGAACGTACGTCCGGCCGAGCCACTGAAGCAGCGCCACCGCCACCCGCAGCCCGATGACCCACATCCCGACGACCATCCCGAGGTGCCGGATGCTCTGCAACTGCTCGACGGCCAGGGCCAAGGCCACCAGCGCCACGCCGGCGGCCGCAATCGGCAGGCTCGTGAACAAGACGTACCACAGCGACGGCTTGAGTTCGAACAGGACGACCTCCGCCGGCAGCAGCAGCGAGGGGGAGATGATGCGGCTGCGGACGGCGTCCTCGCCGATCTCCTCCGGCGCCGAGCGCGAGAGGCCGTAGGCGTCGGGCGGACGGGCGTCCGTCTCCGCGCCGGCGGGCGGTGTCTCGCGCGGCGGGCCCGCCGCGCGGAGCAACGACCCCTCCTCCACCACCGGCACCGGCTGGATCATGGCGACCCTTCCCCGGGGATCCGAACGGACCAGGCGCGACCGACCGGCACCCATTGTAATCGGGCGGCGCGGAGGGAGCAAGCCGCCATCCCCCGGCCGGGAGCGGCACGCCGGGGAGGTCACTTGCGCCGCCGCCCCGACCGCTTCGGGTGCACGTCACAAGAGGTGGCAGGATGTGGATGTGACGGAAGGCTCGAATGTCATCTCGACCGAGGGCCCAACGGCCCGAGCGGAGAGGTCTCGCTGTCCAACCCCACGCCGAGATTTCTCCGCTCGCCCTCGCTGCGCGAGGGCTCGGTCGCAATGACACCTGCCCCTTCCGCGCCTTTTCTAACCTGCACCCACCGCTCCCGCCGTCTTTTTTGCTTGGAAACGATGGTCCCGTATGGGAGGCTGAGGGCGTCGCGGCACCGGGGCGGATGGACGCCGCCCCGCCGGGCGCCGCCAGCCAAGGAGTCTCCCATGCGCACCGTACCGCTCGCACTGGCCGCACTCGCAGCGGCCGTCCTCGTCGCCGGATGCATCGAGACCAAACAGGACGTCACCTTGAACCCGAACCGCTCGGGCAAGATGCGCGTCGAACTCATTATGTCCGACATGCCCTTCGCCATGACGCCGCAGAATGAGGCGCCCGACCCGCAGGTGACGGCCAAGCGGTTCGCCAAGTCGGTGCTCGACGGGTCGAAGGGCGTCGAGACGTGGTCCGACGTCGCCGTCGAACGGACCGAGGACAACCGGAACCGCTTCACGGGGACGGCGTACTTCCCCGACTTCACGGCGATGAACCTTCAGGCGGGCAAGATGCAGGGCGTGACGCTCGAGAAGACGGACGACGGCGGCATGCTCCTCCGCCTCCAGCCCCAACAGCAGCCCGACGCGGCACCCGGCGGCCCGGAGACCGGCACGCCCCCGGCCGAGCCCCAGTCCACACCGGAGATGACCGAGCAGGAAATGCAGCAGCGCCTGGCCGCCGAACGCGCCAAGTGGCAGCAGATGAAACCGATGATGGCCATGACCATCGGCAAGATGCGGATGGACGCCACCTTCCGCCTGCCCGGCAAACTGGTCGAGGTCAAAGGGTTCCGGAAAACGCCGGACGACAGCGTGCAGTTCGTCTTCGACGGGGCCAAGGTGCTGGAGGTCATCGACAAACTCATGGCCGACGACGCCTACGTCAAGGAGAACATGCTCGCGGGCAAGGGCGGCATGGGCCAGCCGCCGCTCGGCGACGAGGCCCTGGAGCAACTGTTCGGCACCGCCGGCCCGCTGGTGGCCAAGACGGAAGGACCGGCGGAAGCACAGTTCGACTACGCCGCCGAGGTCCAGGCCGCCAAGGCCGCCTACCCCGCCATGATCAAGCGGCTGGGGCTGGACCAGGTACCCGAGTCGGGGCCGGGTCCGCAGATGCCGCCGGGCTTCGGTCTGCCGGGCGGCCGCAAGGGCGGCGCCGGGGAAAAATGAAAAAATTTGATTTCCCGGAACATCCCCGGCGCGGCGGGGTTCCAAGGAGTAGACGGCCGGGTCGAACCGCCCCTTCCAAGACCCGGTCGACTGCGGTCCTTCCCGGACCGCCCTTTGGCCCTAGGGCGTCGTCACTCACCCCCATGGTGGCGACGCCCGTTTTTTGCGCCGCCGAGCCGGCCGCGGAAGCGGCCGGGTATCTTCATCTGCCGTGGCACCTCCCATGCCGGATGGTGATAACCCGCTGCTTCCGCAGCGGGCTCGAACGGCGGGCGCACGAAGCCCCCGGCGACGCCCGGAAGCGGCCGGCCACCTCCGAAGGTCAGCGCCCCTGGGCAGGGAAGGGCCTACCCTTCCGCAATGGCCTCCTTGGCGGCGAGGAGGTCGTCGTAGACCTTCCGGCGGGTATCCTTCGTGTAATTCCGCAGGACGTAGGCGGGATGGAACGTCGGCATCAACTGCGCTCCCTTGAACGGGTAGAATTGCCCCCGCAGCCGCGTGATGCCGTCCGACGTCTGGAGCAGATACTTCGCCGCCACGCCGCCCAAAGCCACGATGACCTTCGGCCGGATGACCTCGATCTGCCGGGCCAGGT
This sequence comes from uncultured Anaerolineales bacterium, assembly GCA_964577175.1. Classification (GTDB taxonomy): domain Bacteria; phylum Planctomycetota; class Phycisphaerae; order FEN-1346; family FEN-1346; genus BS750m-G62. The sequence goes on along the minus strand of CAZNYC010000017.1, from coordinate 3,053 downwards.
ACGGGAAGCAGTTCGCCTCTTCCTCCGGCGTGGGATTGCGGTTGCCCGGCGGCCGGCACTTGATGACGTTGCCGATGAAGACCTGCTCGCGGGTCATGCCGAGGGCTTCGATCATCTTCGTCAGCAACTGGCCGGCCCGCCCGACGAACGCCAGACCCTCTCGGTCCTCGTCGGCGCCGGGGGCCTCGCCGATGAACACGAGGTCCGCCCGCGGGTTGCCCTGGCCGGGCACGGTGTTCGTCCGGTGCTCGACCAGTTCCGGGCACCGCGGGCAGGTGGCCACCTCGTCGGCGATGCGCCGGAGGGCTTCCTCGGGGCTGGTTCCGTCTTCCAGGTCGGGGCTCTGCTCGTCGAACAAACCGGGCCCTTTCACGTGGACGGTGGGTGCGGGGGAAGCGTCTTCGACCTCGGACACGGAACGAGCCGGCCGCGGAAACGGCCGGGCATCTTCATCCGCCGTGGCCTCGGCGAACTCCTCTTTCAGGGTACGGGCGGCCTCGGCGGCACGGCTTTGCCGCGATGCGACCTCCGAGCCGGCCGCGTCGGCGGCCGGGTACTGCCGAAGGGCCGGGCCGTCTTCACTTGTCGCGGGCCTTACCGGCGCGCGCGGCACGGCGGTCAGCCCGGCCCGGCCCTCGGCCTCCAGCCGGAGGCGCAGCCGGCGCACGGCATCCGCGGGGGTGCGGCGGGCGGTGGGGGGAGAGGTGTCGGCCATCGGGTCACGGCCCTTGCCGCAATGCAGCGAACTCGTTCATGATGGCCGGGCCCGCGCTCGTGCCGATCCGCTCGGCCCCGGCCGCCAGCATCGCGCGGACCTGGGCGACGGTCCGGATGCCGCCGGCCGCCTTCACGCGGGCGGCGTCGCCGACCGTCGCCTTCAGCAGCCGCACGTCCGCCACCGTGGCGCCGCCGGGCCCGAAGCCGGTGGAGGTCTTGACGAAGTCGGCCCCGGCCTCGACGGCCAGGTAGCACGCCCGCCGCTTCGCCTCGTCCGTCAGGTAACACGTTTCGAGGATGACCTTGAGGACGAGGCCGTCGGCCACGCGGCGGACGGCGGCGATCTCGTCCCGCACGTGGGCCCACCGGCCGCTCCGGGCCGCCACCAGGTTCAGGACCATGTCGATCTCGCGGGCGCCGGCGTCGACCGAGACCCCCGCCTCGATTTCCTTGGTCTGCACGCCCCCGTATCCGAACGGAATGCCGACCGTCCCGCCGGGGGCGACGGGGGTGCCGGCCAAGTGCTCCACGACCCGGCCGATGTCGTAGGGGGCCACCGTCACCGCCGCAAACCCGTGTTCCAGGGCGTCGGCGCAGGCCTGCTCCACGTCGGCGATCGTGTGGGCCGGCGCAAGGACGGTGTGATCGATGCACCCGGCCAGGCGCCGAGCGGCCAGCCCGGCCGGTTGTGGCGCGCTCCTCATAATTCGTTAGCGTAACGCGGCACGCGACGGGCGTGCAAGGCAAAAGGCAGATGGCGACCGGGTACCGGGTTCGTCCCCGCGTTCGGCGGCGCCTGGACCGTTTTCCGCGTTGACCCGCGCGGCCCGGCGGGCTACAGTACGACTTTGAAACTCTCAGCGGAGGAGCGACTCCATGGCGGACGAACTCGCCTACGCCATGATCACGCCGTACAGCCTGCACAAGAGCCGGACCGGCGGCATCATCGGGCGCCTAGTCAGCCTGGCCCGGTTAAACCTGGTTGGCATCCACATGTATGCACCGAGCGACGGGTGGGTGGACGCGTACGTGGACATCCTCCGGCGGTCGGACCTCGAGAACCCCGCCCGCGACGCCTTCATCGGCTACGTCGACGAGCACCTGCGGCGCGACAATCCGCTCGGCCTCTCGAACCGCTGCATGATGCTCCTGTTCAAGGGCCCCGATGCCTTCCAGCACCTGCTCGACGACGTGGTCGGCCACGCCAGCCCGCGCGTGACCGGCCACACCGTCCGGGGCACGTACGGCGACTTCCAGCGGGCGCCGGACGGCTCGCTCCGGTACTTCGAGCCGGCGGTCATCTGCGGCCCGTGCGGCGAGACGGCGGGGGAGGAACTGGCGTTCATGGCCCGCACGGCCGCCACCGACGGCGGCATCATCGAGGACGCGGTCGACTTCCTGCCGGACGCCGAGGACTTCGAGACCCAACTGGTGATCCTGAAGCCGGAGAACTTCGAACGCCGCAGCCGCCGGCCCGGCTACATCATCGACGTCTTCAGCCGGACGGGCCTCTACATCGTGGGGGCGAAACTGCTGTCGATGTCCGCCGCCCAGGGCGAGGCGTTCTACGCCCCGCTCCTGGACGTCTTCCGCGACAAACTGCAGTTTCTCACCGAAGGCACGATGCGCGAGCGGCTGGCCGGCGCGTTCGACTTCGAGATTCCCGACGCGTTCTACGAGCAGGCCAAGGCGTCGCTGGCGGACCTGAACGCCCGGACCGAGTTCGCCAAGATCGTCCACTACATGACGGGCGTGGATCCCCGGCGCGTTACCTCGGAGGAGGGGCGGAACCGGCCCGGACCCCTCCAGTGTCTGGCCCTCCTCTACCGCGGGCCGGACGCCATCGAGAAGATCCGCCGCATGCAGGGCGCCACGAATCCGGAGCACGCCGAGGAAGGCACGGTGCGCAGCGACTTCGGGCGCGACCTCATGCGCAACGCCGCCCACGCCTCCGACTCGCCCGCCAGCGCCGAACGCGAACGCAAGATCATCGGCATGTGGACGACCGAGGACCGGCCCGAGTTCCAGCGCATCATCGAGGAGCACCTGGGCGGCTGAGCCCGCGCCACAGGCCAGGATACAACACGGCAACAGCAGCCTCACGCCAAGGCGCCAAGCCGCAAAGACGGCAAACGGCGGAGACAGAAGATACAGGGAAAAGGCAACGGCACAGAGCGCCAGCCGACCGTATATCCGTCATAACTGTCTTGTGTCGTTTTAGCGCCTTTGCGTCTTTGCGTGAGTCACGCTGTTCGCTGTTGTCGTTCTTTGCGGCCTTGCGCCTTGGCGTGAGGCATGTCGTTTGCCGTGGCCGTTCGAGCGCCTTCGCGTGAGGC
>CAZNYC010000016.1:0-41720 GCA_964577175.1 uncultured Anaerolineales bacterium | reverse complement strand
AGGGTCTCGGCGTCGGACTCGCCGGCGGGCCAGCGATAGCCGAGGCCGTCGTCCGGCACGCGCGGGATGAAGTGGATGTGGACGTGGCCGACGGCCTGGCCGGCCACGCGCCCGTTGTTCTGAAGGACGTTCAGGCCGTCGGCGCCCATCGCCTCCTGCACCGCCCGGGCGAGACCCGGGATCTGCCGGCCGAGGTGGGCCACCTCGTCGGGCGGCATCTCGCCGACCACCTCGTAGTGCTTCTTCGGGATGAGCAGGGTGTGCCCGTCGGCGAGCGGACCGATGTCCATGAACGCCAGGCACTGCTCGTCCTCGAAGACGCGGGTGCAGGGAATTCGGCCTGCCACGATCTTGCAGAAAATGCAGTCCTCGGGCATGGGGGCTCTCCTGGAACAGAAGACCCGCTTCACCGCCCTCACCCCCCATCTCTCCCGTCAAGAGCAAGGGGAATCTGGCCACACACGCGCACCGATGCCACCCGGCGTTACTCCTCAGCCTCTTCGGTCTCGCGCATCTCGGTGAGTTCGAGGCGGGCCAGTTGCGTGCCGTCGCCGACGCGGTGGCGTCCGAGTTTGAGGACGCGGGTGTACCCGCCGGGCCGATCGGCGAAGCGGGGCGCGATGTCGTCGACGAGTTTCCTGGCGGCATCCTCGTCCTGGAGGCGGGTGGCGACGCGGCGGCGGGCCTGGAGGGTGCCCTTGCGCGCGGTGGTGATGAGGCGTTCGACGAACCGCCGGGCCTCTTTCGCCTTCGGGACGGTCGTGGTGATGGCCTCGTGCCGGATGAGCGCGCACGCGAGGCTCTGGAGCGTGCGGGTGCGGTGCGGGCTGGTCCGGCCGAGTTTGCGTTGGCGTTTTACGTGCCGCATGTCAACTGCTCCCTCCGCCGCCGGCGGTGACGCCCTCGAGGTCCATGCCGATGCTGAGCCCGAGGTCGGCGAGTTTCCGTTTGACCTCGCGGAGGCTCGTTTTGCCGAACGACCGGATGGCGAGCAGGTCGTCCTCGGACAGGCGGACGAGTTGGCCGACGGTCATGATGTTGTCGGACTCGAGGCAGTTGGCCGCCCGCACCGAGAGGTTGAGTTCGGCGATGGGCATGGCGAGTTTGCGTTCGAGTTCGGAGACGTATTCCTCGGCGCCGGCGGCCTCTTCGACCTCCGGGGCGGCCTCGGCGGTGACCTCTTCGCCGGGCCGGAAGTACTCAACAAACGGATTGAGATGCTTGCGCATGATTTTGGCGGCCTCGACGAGGGCCATGTCCGGCGAGACCGTGCCGTTCGTCCACACCTCGAGCACGAGGCGGTCGTAGTTGGTCCGCTGGCCCACGCGGGTATCCTCGGTGCGGTACCGGACCCGCTCGACGGGCGAGAAGTGGCTGTCGATGGGGACGTAGCCGACTTCCTGGTCGCCCTCGGGGGTGTTTTCCTCGGCGGTAACGTAGCCGCGCCCCTTTTCGATCTGGAGTTCCATCGACAGACGTGCCTCCTTCGCCAGCGTGCAGATGACGTGGTCCGGGTTGAGGATCTCGACGTTCGGGCCGGTCTGGATCTGGCCGGCGGTTACGGGGCCGGCCTCGTCGGCCTCGAGGGTCACGGTGCGGGGCCGCGTGCCTTCGAGCCGCACGACGAGCCCCTTGACGTTCAGGATGACGTCGGTCACGTCCTCAACGACGCCGTCGACGCTGGAGAACTCATGGAGGACGTTCTCGATGCGCACGCCGGTCACGGCGGCGCCCTCGAGGCTGGAGAGAAGAATGCGCCGGAGGCTGTTGCCGATGGTCACGCCGAAGCCGCGTTCGAACGGTTCGGCGATAAACTGCCCGTACGTGGGGGCCTGGGTATCTTCATCCAAGACCACGCGTGTGGGGAGTTCAAGCCCCTTCCATCTGATCCGCATCACGATTGTGGCCTCCTCGGTTATGGGCTATCGGCTGCAGAATTCGACGATCAGCTGCTCGTTGATCTGGATGGAGACGTCGTCGCGGGTGGGGATCGCCTTGACCTCGCCGCGGAACCGCTGGGGATCGGCGTCGAGCCAGTCGGGCACGATGCGGTCTTCCTCGGCCTCGATGTACGACCGGACGAGGTCGCGGCTGATTCTCTTGTCGCGCACCTCGATGACGTCTCCGACCTCGACCTTCTGGCTGCCGACGTTCGACCGCCGGCCGTTCACGTGCACGTGCCCGTGCAGGATAAGTTGGCGTGCGGCGCTGCGGCTGGGCGCGAACCCCAGGCGGTAGACGACGTTGTCGAGGCGGCGTTCCATGAGGACGAGCAGCCGCTCGCCGGTCGACCCTTTCCCGCGTGCCGCTTCCTCGTAGAACCGGCGGAACTGCTTTTCGAGCACGCCGTAGTACCAGCGCAGTTTCTGCTTCTCACGGAGGCGCAGGCCGTACTCGCTCTGGCGCCGGCGGCGCCAGAAGTGCATGCCGGGGGGCTTACTGCGCCACTGCTTCTCGATGGCGCACTTGGCGGTCTCGCAGCGGAGCCCCTTGAGGTACAGTTTCATGCCGGCCCGCCGGCAGCGTCGGCAGACCGGTCCAGTGTATCGAGCCATACGATTCTCCCGGCTTACGCGTCAGACGCGTCGGCGTTTGGGGGGGCGGCATCCGTTGTGCGGGATGGGGGTGGCGTCTTCGATGGCAGTGACCTTCAGGCCGGCCGCCTGCAACGCCGTGATGGCCGACTCCCGGCCGGACCCCGGCCCGCGAACGCGGACCTCGACTTCGCGCATTCCCATCTTCTTGGCTTTCTCGGCGCACGCCTCGGCGGCGCGCTGGGCCGCAAACGGCGTGGACTTGCGGCTGCCCTTGAACCCGATGCTTCCGGCGGAGTCCTGGCACATGACGTTGCCCGCCGGGTCGGTGATCGTGACGATGGTATTGTTGAACGTGGCCTTGACGTAGACGACGCCCTTGGCCACGCCGCGCCGCGTTTTGCGCTTTTTCTTCCGCTTCGCCATATCCTCTCCGTCCGATTCCGTGCGTCGGGCCGCCGCCCCGCCGCGTGCGGGACCCGCCGGCCCGTCTGTGGCTTGGCGGCCGTTTCCCGACCCTCTCCCGTCAAGGGAGAGGGGGGATGAAACAGCCTCTTATCGCAGTTCCTTGACGCCCTTCTTTCCGGCAACGGTCTTACGGGGTCCCTTGCGGGTCCGGGCATTGGTGCGGGTCCGCTGACCGCGCACCGGCAGTCCGCGGCGATGCCGCCGGCCGCGGTAGCATCCGATGTCGCGAAGGCGGCCAATGTTCTGGAGCACCTGCCGGCGCAGCGCCCCCTCGATGACGTAACTACGGTCGAGGATGGTGGCGATGCGGCCGATGTCGTCCTCGCTGAGTTCCTTCATGCGACCTTCGGGCTCGATGCCCGCTTCCTCGCAGATTTTCATGGCGCCGGCCTTGCCGATCCCATGGATGGACGTCAGCGCCACCCACGTGACCTTGTCGGCCGGCACGTCGACTCCGGCAATCCGTGGCATGGTTTATTTCCTCCTGGCCTTCATCTTCTGGCGCTGCTTGTGGCGGGGATTGGAACAGATGACCCGCACCACGCCGTGGCGGCGCACGATCTTACAGTTCTCGCAAATCCGTTTGACGCTGGTCCGTACTTTCATCGTCCGACACCTCGCACCTTCGTTCAGGACGGCGCCTCAGCCGGTCCGGTAGACGATGCGGCCCTTGGTGAGGTCGTACGGCGAGAGTTCCACCGTGACCTGGTCGCCGGGCAGGATTCGGATGAAGTGCATCCGCATCCGCCCGGACATGTGGGCGAGCACCTTGTGGCCGTTCTCCAGTTCCACGCGGAACATGGCGTTCGGCAATGCCTCGGTAACCGTTCCCTCCATCCGGATGACGTCCTTAGCCATGATGTTGGACTCATCCTCCCGTTTCGGGTTCCGTCCACCGCGTCAGGGCTTCACAGCCGTCGCGGCGAACCACGAGCGTATCCTCAAAATGGGCACACGGCTTGCCGTCCTTCGTCACGACGGTCCAGCCGTCGTCGGCCTCCCGGACGTGGCGCCGGCCCATATTGACCATGGGCTCGACGGCCATCGTCATGTTCTCGATCAGGAGGAAATCGTCCCGCATCATGCTGCGGCCGACGTAGTTCGGCACGCGGGGTTCCTCCCACATCGTCTTCCCGATGCCGTGGCCTACGTACTCCTGCACAACCGAGAAACCGGCGCTGGTGACGCAGTCCTCCATGCGTCCGGCGACGGCCGACCAGAACAGGCCCGGCCGGGCCTCGCGCCGGGCGATTGCCAGGGCCTCTTCGGTCACCTCGAGCAGGCGCCGGACCCGCTGCGGCACGTCGCCGACGGCGAAGGTCCGGGCCGCGTCGCCGCACCAGCCGTCCTTCTCGACGCCGACGTCGATGCTGACGATGTCGCCCTCGGCCAGCCGCCGCGGCCCCGGGATGCCGTGCACCAGTTCCTCGTTGATCGAGGCACAGATGCTGCCCGGGTACGTGTTACCGGTACCCGGATGCGGCTGCCCGTAGAAGAGCGGTCTCCCACCGCGCCGGCGGATGATGCGCCGGGCCTCGGCGTCGAGGTCGGCGGTGGTGACGCCCGGCTCGGTCATCCGCTCGAGGCGGACGAGCGCCTCGCCGACGATCTGCCCGGCCGCCCGCATCTTCTCGATGTCTTCGTCGCGCTTGGGGCGGATGCTCATGCCGGGCCGGCGGTCTCAGCCGCGATCTACCTGTGCGTCCAATTGGTCAAAGAGCCGCTGCCGGACGTCGTCCGGCGTGCCGCTGCCGTCCACGCGCACCAGCAGGCCGCGCGCCTCGTAGTACTCGATGAGCGGCGCCGTCGCCTCCTGGTACGTGGCGAGACGCTGCCGGACGGTCTCGGGTTTATCGTCTTCTCGCGTGACGAGGTCGGCCCCGCACGCGTCGCATTTTCCTTCCGTCTCGGGCGGGATGTGCTCCACGTGGTAGGAGCGCCCGCACTGCGGGCATACCCGCCGCCCGCTCATCCGCTGCACGATCGCCTCCGGGTCCACCGACAGGTAGACCACGGCGTCGAGCGTATGCCCCTGCTCCTCGAGGGCTTCGTCCAGGGCCCGCGCCTGCGGCTCGGTGCGCGGGAAGCCGTCGAGCAGCCAGCCGTCGCGGCAGTCGTCGGCCCGGAGCCGCCCCACCACCGCCTTGACGGTGATCTCGTCGGGCACCAGGGCGCCCGAGTCGAGGTATTGCTTTATCTCTTTTCCAAGGTCCGTTTCGTTCGAGATTTCGGCCCGGAAGATATCGCCGCTCGACACGTGCGGGATACCGTACCGCGCGGCCGTCTGCTTGGCCTGCGTTCCTTTGCCGGCGCCGGGAGGTCCCATGAAGACGAGTCGCACGCGAGCGGCTCCTTTCCGGTTGTATCTCTGTCCGGCCGGGGTGAGTACCGGCGCGATTCTCTTCATCGGGCCGGCCCGTCAGCCGCGGCGTCCCTTGACGCGTCCCTCGGCCAGGAACCCCTCGTAGTGCCGCATCACCAGGTGCGATTCGATCCGCTGCACCAGGTCCAGGGCCACGCTGACGATAATCAGGAGCCCCGTCCCCCCCAGGAAGCCGGTCATTACGCGGTCGACCCCGGTCAGGCTGCTAACGACGATGGGCAGGATGGCCACGGCCGCCAGGAACGCCGCCCCCACGTACGTAATCCGGTTGACGACGCGTTCGAGGTAGTCGGCGGTGCGTTTGCCCGGCCGCATGCCCGGCACGAAGTTGCCCCAGTCGCGGAGGTTGTTGGCAATCTCTCGCGGCTGGAACGTGATCGCCGTCCAGAAGTAGCAGAAGACGAAGATCAGCCCCACGTACACCAGCATATACACCGGGCCACCGCCGAACGCGTTCGAGAACTCCTGCATGATGGGCCAGGCCCAAGAGCCCTGGGTGGCCTCGGAGAGCATGCCGAACAGGTACATCGGCAGGAACAGGAGGCTGCTGGCGAAGATGACCGGGATGACGCCGGCCTGGTTCACCCGCAGGGGCAGGTACTGGCGCTGGCCCCCGTACATCCGCCGGCCGCGCGTATGCTTGGCCTGCTGGATCGGAATCCGCCGCTGCGCCTGCGTAATCAGGACCACGCCGATGATCACGCCGACGAACATCACCAGGATGAGAAAGACCGTTTCGATGCCGATTTTGCCCGCCCCGCCGTAGAACCCCAGGAACTCGAGGGTGGCGTTCTGGCTCACGTACTGGGCGACGGCCGGCAGGCGGTCCACGATGCCCGCCATGATGATCAGGCTGATGCCGTTGCCGATGCCGTACTCGTCCACCAGTTCGCCCAGCCACATGAGGAGGATGGTGCCTCCCGTCATGGCAACGACGCAGACCAGGTAGAACATGACGGGACTGACTTCACCGGCCCGCCATCCGTCGGCGCCGGCGCCCTGCCCGGGCACGAATCCGGCGGTCTTGGCGATGAACGAGGCCTGCACGAGGCAGAGCAGTACCGTCAGGTACCGGGTGTACTCGTTGATTTTTCGCCGGCCGCTCTCGCCCTCTTTGGCGAGTTTCTCCAGCGACGGCACCGCCTGCGTCAGCAACTGGAGAATAATCGAGGCACTGATGTACGGCATGATGCCGAGCGAGAAGAGGAACGGCCCGAAACTTCCTCCCGTGATGCGGGCGATGAAGTTCAGGTACCCGCCCAGACCGCCGCCTCCCCCGGCCTCGGCGGACTCCTCTGCCGCCATCAGCGCGTTCAGGAACCCCGGGTGCGTCCCCGGGATCGGCATGTACATGCCGAGCCGGTAGACGGCGACGATGAGGATCGTGAAGAGGATCTTCCTCCTCAGTTCCGGGATCTTGAACACGTTGATGAGGGAGCCGATCACGCGCCGATGACCTCCGCCTGGCCGCCCGCGCCCTCAATCTTCTCCCGTGCCGAGGCGCTGAACGCGTGGGCCCGGACCGTCAGTTCCTTCTTCAACTCGCCGCGGCCGAGGATCTTGACGCGCCGGACCCGCCCCTTGACGAGGCCGGCCTCCCGCAATGTCGCCGGGTCGACCTCCGTCCCTTTGCGGAAGCGATTCAGCGCGTCAACGTTCACGCTGACGACCAACTCGGCAAAGGCGGCGTTGGAGAACCCGCGCTTCGGCAGGCGGCGGAACAGGGGCATCTGGCCGCCCTCGTACACATGGCTGCGCGAGTAGCCCGACCGCGACTTGGCGCCCTTGTGACCCCGGCCGCAGGTCTTCCCGGACCCGCTGCCGATGCCGCGCCCGATGCGCTTGCGCCGGCGGTGTCCCTTGCCGCTTCGTTTCACGTCGCTCAGGTTCACGACTGGTCCTCGGACTCGGTGGTATCGGCCGGCTGATCCGGCTCGTTGGTTTCGGTTTCGGGCCGCTCCTGCGCCTGCGGATGCGCGGGCGGCGGCGGGCTGGGGGCGGGCTGGCGGGCCTCGCCCGTCTCGGCGGCCTCGTCGGTCGCCACGGCCACCTCGGCCTCCGTGGTGGTCGGCGCCGCGGCCGCGCCCTCCGGTTCGACCGGCTTTTCCTCGGCCGGCGCGGCGGCGGGTTCGGCGGCCTTCTCGGCGGCGCGCTGTACCTTCTCAAGGCCGGTCAGTTCCTCGACCGGCACGCCCCGAAGCCGCGCCACCTCCCTGGCGTCCTTCAGTTTCATCAGGCCGTCCATGGCGGCCTTGACGAGGTTGACCGGGTTGTTCGACCCGATGGACTTCGTCAGGATGTTGCGGATGCCGACCATCTGGCAAACGGCCCGGACGCCGCCGCCGGCGATGACGCCGGTACCGGGGCCCGCCGGCCTCATGTACACCCGGGCCGCGCCGAATCGCCCGGTGACCGGGTGCGGGATGGTGTCGCCCTTCAGGGGGACCTCGACGAGGCTCTTCTTGCCCTCGGAGATACTCTTCTCGACGGCGGGGGGTACCTCGTTCGCCTTGCCGTACCCGATGCCGACGCGTCCGCGGCGGTCGCCGACAACGGTCAGCGCACTGAAACTGAACCGCCGGCCGCCCTTGACGACCTTGGCGGAGCGGTTGATGTTGACGACCGTGTCCTGGAGGTCGCCTTCTTCGCCGAAGAACCGTTTTTTATCGTCCGACTTAGCCACGCCGTGCGTTCCTTTGCTTGGGTCCGGGCGTCAGAAGCGGAGACCGGCCTCGCGGGCGGCCTCGGCCAGGGCCTTGACCCGGCCGTGGAACTTCCGGCCGCCGCGGTCGAAGGCGACGGCCTCGATGCCGGCCTGCTTGGCGCGTTCAGCCAGGAGCGCGCCGACCTTGGCGGCCGCATCGCGATTGCCGGTGGACTCGACCTCCCCGCGAACCTCCTTGCTGAGCGTACTGGCCGACGCCAGCGTCCGCCCGGAGATGTCGTCGACCACCTGCGCGTAAATGTGTTTGAGGCTGCGGTAGACGCTGAGGCGGGGCCGGTCGGGCGTCCCCGTCACCGTCTGCCGCACGTGCCGCTTCCGACGAAGCAGCGTCGCCCGATTATGCTTCACGTCCGTCATTCGGTCGTCCTCTGGTGCGCCGTCTTACTGTGCGCCGCTCACGAAAGTCTTGCCGGCCTTGCGGCGAATCTGCTCGCCGAGGTAGCGGAATCCCTTGCCGAGGTACGGCTCGGCCGGCCGGAGATGCCGGATCTCGGCCGCAAACTCGCCGACGAGTTGCTTGTCGCATCCCTTGACGAAAAAGCGGGCCGGGGTGTCATTGCCGCGCGTGTTCGGGACCTCGATTTCCACCTCGATGCCGTTCGGGATGGGCTTCTCCACCGCGTGCGCCACGCCGCACTGGAATACCAGTTTCGGCCCCTGCTGCTGCACCGAGTACCCCGTGCCGTACAGTTCCAGGCCTCGGCGATAGCCCTTCGTCACGCCCTCGACCATATTGGCGATGAGGGAGCGGGTCAGGCCGTGCAGGGCCTTGTGGCGGCGGTGGTCGTCGGGGCGGTCGACGCGGACCTCGCGGGCCCCCTCGTCGACGGTCACCGTCAGGCCGAAGGGATGCTCCCACTCGAGTTTCCCGAGCGGGCCTTCGACACGAACGGTCCGGCCCTGGACGGCGACCTTGACGCCGTCGGGCACAGGCACGGGTTGTTTTCCGATACGGGACATCGCACGATCTCCGCGTGAGGCGGTGTTTACCAGACTTCGCAGAGCAGTTCGCCGCCCACGTGCATGCGGCGGGCCTGGCGGTCGCTGACCACGCCGCGACTGGTCGTATAGATGCCGACGCCCAGGCCGCCCAGGACCGGCTCGATATCGTCGGCCTTGCGGTAGAGGCGCCGGCTGAGTTTGGACCCGCGCTGAAGGTGCGTGAGGACCTCTTCGCCGTCCGGCCCGTACTTCAGGTGGACGCGGATGAGCCCCTGGCGGCCGTCGTCGATCTCGTCGAATCCCTGGATGAAGCCCTCAGCCCGCATCACCTGCAGCACGCCGCGCACCGTGTTCGAGGCCAGCACGTCCACGGCACCCCGGTGGCGCTGAAGAGCGTTGCGGATGCGGGTCAGCATGTCGGCGATGGTATCCTTGTTCACCGCCAGCACCTCCCTGTGATGACTACCACGACGCCTTGCGGACGCCGGGAATCTGGCCCTTGTGGGCGAGTTCGCGGAAACAGATGCGGCAGATGGCAAACTTGCGGTAGACGGCCCGCGGCCGGCCGCACAGTTCGCATCGCCGGACCCGGCGGGTCATGAACTTCGGTTCGCGTTTGGCTTTCAGTCGCTGGGCTTTGGTGGCCATAACGTCCCCGCCTGAATTATTCCTCGCGGCGGAACGGGAACCCGAGTCCCTCGAGAAGGGCCCGCGATTCCGCGTCCGACTCGCTGTTCGCGATCACGATCGTAATGTTCATCCCCTGCTGGTACTGCACGTCGTCGACGCTGATCTCCGGAAAGACCAACTGCTCGGACACGCCCATCGAGTAGTTGCCCCGCCCGTCGAAGGCGTCGGCGGGCATGCCGCGGAAGTCTCGGATGCGCGGCATGGCGAGGTTGATGAGGCGGTCGAGAAACTCGTACATCCGGGCGCCCCGGAGAGTCACCTTGCAGCCGACGTTCACGCCCGCGCGAATCTGGAACGCCGACACGCTCTTGCGGGCCTTCGTCAGGCCGGGCTGCTGGCCGGTGATGCGCGCGAGGTCGGCCACGGCGGCGTCGAGGCGTTTCGGTTCCTCGCGGGCCCGGCCGAGGCCCATCGAGACGACGATCTTTTCCAGCCTCGGCAGGCTGTGGAGGTTCTCGCGGCCGAAGCGCTCGCGGAGCGCCGGCACGACCTCGCTGCGGTATTGTTCGAGCAATCGAGCCATGGGACTACATCTTTCCGAGGTCCGCGCCGCACGACCGGCAGACGCGATACTTGGCGCCGTCGTCGTCGGTGCGGGTGCCGGTGCGGACGCCCTTGTCGCACTTGGCGCAGACGAGTTTGAGGTTCGAGAGGTCGACGGGGGCCTCGATTTCGAGCCGGCCGCCCTGCGGGTTCCGCCGCGACCGCCGCAGATGCTTGTACACGCGGTTCACGCCCTCGACGATCGCCTGTCGCTTGCCGCGGTCCACCCGCAGGACGCGGGCGCGGATCCCGCGGTCCTCGCCGGTAATCACCTCGACGGTATCGTCGCGCCGAATATGCATCACGTCTCTCCGGACCTTCTAGACGACCTCGCTGGCGAGCGAGACGATTCGCATGTACCGCTTTTCCCTGAGTTCGCGGGCCACCGCCCCGAACACCCGCGTCCCCCGCGGGTTCCCGTCGCGGTCGATCAGGACGACGGCGTTGCGGTCGAAGCGGACGAACGAGCCGTCCGCCCGCCGCGCGGGGTACCTCGTCCGCACGACGACGCACCGGACGACCTCGCCCTTCTTCGCCTCGCCGCTCGGCACCGCCTTCTGGACGGAGGCAATGACGATGTCGCCGATGCCGGCGGTGGACCGGGTGTACCCGCGGCGGCGGGTCGAGCCGCCCAGCACCCGGATGGCCCGGACGGTCCGGGCGCCGGTGTTGTCGGCCACGTCGAGCACGCTCTGCATCTGGATCATCGGGGCCTTCTCCGGATGGTTACGTCGCCGGCGACTCGTTGGCGCCGGGAGTGTCCTCGTCGGCCGGGGCCTCGGCCGGTTCCGCCTCGGCGGTCGTCTCGGCCGATTCGGTTCCGGCGGCCTCGCCGCCTGCCGGCGGCTCGGCATCCCCCTCACCCTGCCCTCTCCCGCCAGGGGAGAGAATATCGGATGCGGTCGTCTCGGCCGCCGTTTCCGTCACCGCCTGGGCGGCCGTTTCCGGCGCCGTCTCTGCGGGCGTCTCGGCCGGTTCCGGCTCTTCGGGGCTCTCGGCCTCGGGCCGGGCGGGGGGCTGGCCCACCAGGGCCTCGCCCGGACCCTGCTCGACAATTCGCAGCAGGCGATACCGCTTGGTCTTCGAGAGCGGGCGGCAGGAAATAATCTCCACGGTGTCGCCGATCTTCGCCTCGTCGGCCGGGTCGTGCGCCGCCAGCCGCGTATGCCGCCGAACCATCTTGCCGTACCGCGGATGCTGGAGCCGCCGCATCACCTCGACGGTGATCGTGCGGGAGGCCTTGTCGCGGACCACGACGCCGCGCAGCCGCTGACGATTGCCGCGCTGTTGTGCCTGGGTAGCGGTCATGGCGTGGCCTTCTCCTCTGAGGCGGGCTGTTGGGCGGCGAGTTCGCGCTGGCGGAGGATCGTCCGCATGCGGGCGATGTCGCGCCGGGCGGCCCGCAACTCGCTGGGCACACCGAGTTCCTCGGTCGCCGCCTGCGTCCGCAGGTCGAAGACCCGGCGTTCCAGGGCCTCGAGTTCCTGGTGAATCTGCTCGTCCGACATGTCCCGGATTTCGTCGGGCTTCATACGTTCGCTTCCGTGTGCCTTTTGTCGTTCGGGCCGTCGGCCCGTGAGAGGTTCTACAGTCCGTGCCGGCGGCTGACCATCCGCGTGCGCATGGGCATCTTGTGCGCCACGCGCCGCAGGGCCTGGCGGGCGAGGTCTTCCGGCACGCCGCCCAGTTCAAACAGGATACCGCCCTCGCGGACGACGGCGACCCAGTGGTCGGGCTCGCCCTTGCCCTTCCCCATCCGGGTTTCCAGCGGCTGGCTGGTCACGGACTTGTGGGGGAAGATGCGGACCCAGAGTTTGCCTTCGCGGTGGAGGAAGTGGGTGGCGGCGACGCGACCGGCCTCGATCTGCTGGGCGGTGATCCAGCCGGACTCCAGCGCCTGGAGCCCCCAGTCGCCGAACGCCACATAGTTGCCGCGCTGCGCCTTCCCCTTCATTTTTCCGCGGTGGCTCTTGCGGAACTTAACGCGTTTGGGCATCAGCGCCATCGCCGGCCTCCTCTTTTTCCTTGGCGGGCAGCCGTTCGCCCTTGTAGACCCAGGCCTTGACGCCGATGACGCCGTACGTGCAGTACGCCTGGGCGAATCCGTAATCGATGTCGCCTCGAAGCGTCTGGAGCGGGATGCTGCCGCGGCTGGTGGTCTCGGCGCGGCTCATCTCATGGCCGCCCAACCGGCCCGCGCAGCGGATCTTCACGCCCTTGGCACCGGCCGCCATGGTGGCGTCGGCGGCCTGCTTCATCGTCCGGCGGAACGAGGACCGCTTCTCCAGTTGCTGCGCCACCTGCTCGGCCACCAGTTGCCCGCTCAGTTCCGGCTTCGAGACCTCGACGATGTTGACGGTGATGCGGCGGCCGGTCAGATCCTCCAGTTCGCTGCGGAGGCGGTCGACCTCGGCACCCTTTCGGCCGATGATCAGGCCCGGCCGGGCCGAGTGCAGGATGACCTTGACTTCCTCCCGCGTCCGCTCCACCTCGATTTTGGCGATGGCGGCGAAGCCGTGGTTGCTCTTAACGTAGTTCCGGATCTTCTCGTCTTCGACGAGCAACTGGCCGAACGCCCGCTTCGGCGCGTACCACCGGCTGCGCCACGGTTCGGTGATGCCGATGCGAAAGCCGGTCGGGTTGATCTTCTGTCCCATAAGGGGTAGCCTTTCGTCCGAGGGTCAGGCCTCGGCCGACTCCTCGAGTTCCACCGTCAGATGACACGTGGGCCGGTGCAGGATGTCGGCAGCGCCGCGGGCCCGGGGCTGGACGCGTTTCAGAACGGGCCCCTGGTCGGCGCGGGCGTCGACCACATAGAGAAGTTCGAGGTCGGCCTCCTGCTCGTCGGCGTTGGCCAGCGCGCTGCGGAGCAGTTTGGCCACCATCCGCGACGCCCGGCGCGGACTGAAGTCCACGGCCCGCAGCGCCTCTTCCAGCGGCTTGCCGCGAATCATGTCCATCACCAGCCCCACCTTCCGCGGGCTGATGCGGGCAAACCTGTGGCTCGCTCGATATCCCATGATCGTCCTGCACTTCCTGGACCGCGACGGTCGGAGCCGGCGGCGGCCGGTTCGATTACCTGGCGGGTCCGCCCGGCCGGCCCGGCGCCGGGGCTGCACGCCGCCCGCCGTGACCCCGGAACATACGCGTCGGGGCGAACTCGCCCAACTTGTGCCCCACCATGTCCTCGGTCACGAACACCCGCTCGTGCGTCTTACCGTTGTGAACGAGGAACGTGCGGCCGACGAACTCCGGCACGATGGTGCAGGCGCGGGCCCAGGTCTTGATGGGTTCGCGGCTGCCCTCCTGCTCCTGCTTCTGGACCTTCCGCAGGAGTTTGGGGTCTACGTGCGGGCCTTTTTTGGTCGACCGTCCCATCGGGATGCGTTCCTCTCGCGGTTACTTTCTCGGAATCTTCACTTCGCCGTACCGCCGGCTCTTGCGGCGTCGGATAATGTGCGCGTTGGAGGGCTTGCGGCGCCGGCGGGTCCGTCCGCCCTTGGACTGGACACCGGTGGGCGAACAGGGCGGCCGGCCGCCCGAGCGGCGTCCTTCGCCGCCGCCCATCGGATGGTCCACCGGGTTCATCGCCGAGCCGCGGCTGTGTGGCTTGCGGCCCTTGTGGCGTCTTCGTCCGGCCTTGCCCCACCGGACAGCGCCGTGGTCGCTGTTGCCGACCGAGCCGATGGTGGCGCGGCAGCGGAGGCTGACTCGGCGGACCTCGCCGCTCGGCAGGGTGATGTGCGCCCACTTGCCTTCCTTGGCGCTGAGGGCGCCGCTGCGGCCGGCGGCGCGGACCAGTTTGCCGCCCGACCCCGGCCGGATCTCGATGTTGTGAATCGGCAGGCCGCTCGGAATCTTCGCCAGCGGCAGCGAGTTGCCGACGCGCGGTTCGGCGTCCGGCCCGCTGACGACGGTCTGGCCGACGGCCAGGCCGGCCGGGGCCAGGATGTATCGCTTCTCGCCGTCCGCGTAGTGCAGCAGGGCGAGGCGGGCGCTGCGGTTCGGGTCGTATTCGAGGGCGGCGACCTTGGCCGGCACGCCGTCCTTGTCGCGCTGGAAATCGACGATGCGGTACAGTTTACGTGCCCCGCCGCCGCGGAACCGGGCGGTCGTCTTGCCGTGATGGTTCCGCCCGCCCTTGCGGCGGATGCGCTTCGTCAGGCCGCGCTGCGGCTTGCCCTTGGCCAGGTCGGAGAAATCCTGGACGGACGACCGCCGGCGGCCGGCGCTGGTCGGTTTGTGTTTCTTCAGGGCCATGTGACTACTATCCTTCCGGGACGGGCGCCGAGGCGCCGTCCGCGCCGCTAGAACAGGTCAATATGGTCGTCGTGATGGAGGGTGACGACGGCCTTCTTCATGCCGGCCGTCCGCCCGCGGGTGTACCGATATCGCCGCACCTTTCCGCGGCGTTTCATCGTCCGCACCTTCATGACGCGGACGCTGTAGATTTTCTCGACCGCTTCCTTGATCTGGGCCTTGTTGGACCGCATGTGGACCTGGAAGGCGTACTGGTTCAGACCCTCGTTCTGGAGAGTCCCCTTCTCGGTGATGAGCGGCTTGATGACAACCTGGTACGGGTCCATCACGCCTTCCTTGCTTCGAGCATGGCCTCGAACGCCGGCCGCGTAAACACCAGGCGGGCCGGCCAGAGGACCTCGTACGCGTTGAGGTCGGCGACGCGGCGGACGCGGGTCCGCGGCAGGTTGCGGGCCGACTTGTAGAGCACGTCGTCGCCGGGCTGGACGGCGAGGACGCACGAGCGGTCAACGCCGAGGGCCTCCAGCACCCGGGCAACGTCGCGGGTTTTCGGCTCGGGCAGGTCCAGGCCGTCCAGGACGAGGACTTCCTCATCGCGGAGCCGGGCGAGGAGGGCCGAATCGAGCGCCCGCCGACGAAGTTTACGCGGCATGCCGACGCTGAAGTCGCGGGCGCGTTTGGCGAACGTCGCCCCCCCTCCGCGGCGGATGGGGTTCCGGATCGTGCCCATGCGGGCCCGGCCGGTGTGCTTCTGGCGGAAGATCTTGCGGCCCGAGCCGCGCTTCTGGCTCCGGCTCTTGCTGGCGGCGGTGCCGACGCGTTGGCGGCTCTCGTAGCGGCGGACCGCCAGGCGGAGGGCCTCCTCGTGCACCTCGCCGCCGAACCAGGCCTCGTCGACCTCGATCGTCTCGGCGCTCGCGCCGTCCGGGTTGTAGACCTTGACTTCGATCATGATGGCTCACGTGTGGTGTGGTCGTCGGTTCCGCGCGGCCCTGGCCGCCACCGCCGGCCGCGGAGAGGCGACTACGCCTTGACGGCCCCCATCTTCTTGGCGCTTCGGACGAACAGGTATCCGCCGTTCGGCCCCGGCACGCTGCCCTTGACGACGAGCAGGTGGCCTTCGGGGTCCACCTTCAGGACCTTGAGGCGTTCGACGGTGCGGCGCTGGTGCCCCATGTGGCCGGCCATCCGCTTCCCTTTGCGGACGGCGCGGGCCGGGATGCCCGAGCCCTCGCCGATGCCGCCGGAGGAGCGGTGCTTGCGCTCCGTGCCGTGCGAGGCCGACTGCCCCTGGAACCCGTGCCGCTTCACGACGCCCGCGAAGCCCCGCCCCTTGCTGACGCCGACGACGTCGACCATCGGCACGTCTTCGAACGCCCCGACGGTGACGGTGGCGCCGAGTTCGTAGGCGTCGAGGTCGTCGGTGCGGTACTCGCGGATGACTTTCACGGGCGTGGCGCCGGCCTTCTTGGCGTGTCCGGCCAGGGGCCGGCCCGCGGCGCGGTCGCCCGTTTCATCGTAACCCAACTGAACGGCGTTGTAGCCGTCGGTCTCGACGGTCTTGATCTGGAGCACCTGGCACGGACCGGCTTCGATGACGGTGACGGGGACCTGTCGTCCCTGGTCATCGTACACGCTGGTCATTCCCGCTTTTTTACCCAGGATCGCCGGCATGGAGTCAGGCCTTGATCTTGATGAAAACGCCCGCAGGCATATTGAGTTTATTGAGTGCATCGACGGTCTTGGCGGTCGGCTCTTCGATGTCGATGACGCGTTTGTGGGTCCGGATTTCGAACTGCTCTCGGCTCTTCTTGTCGATGTTGGGAGAGCGGAGGACGGTGTACCGCTCGATGCGCGTGGGGAGGGGAATCGGTCCCTTGACCCGTGCGCCGGTGCGTTTGCTGGTTTCGACGATTTCCACCGCGCTCTGGTCCAGGACGCGGTGGTCGTACGCCTCCATGCGGATACGGATTCGGTCACCTACCATGCGCGCTCAACCTTGTGCGGTCTGCCCATAAGACAAGAAGTCCCCGGCTGCGCCACTCGGACCCGAAGGAAACGAGCCCGGCCGCCGAGCACTTTCCTTGTGTCCCGGCCTCACGCGGCCGGGCGTTTTTTACGTCGAGAAACGGTAGTCTACCACCACGGGCCGGAGTGTCAACCTCTTTTTGACCAAAATCCCGGTTTTCGGCCCCGGGCCGGCACAGCGGCGCTTGGGCCCTCTGGCGCCCTTGGTTCCGGCCATTCGCTTCGCTCGTGGCCGGGCGTCAGGCGCGCGGTGGGCAAGACGGCCCGCCGCGCAGTGTCTTATTCTAATCCATCAGGGTCTGGGCCACGCGGTCCGGCACAACAGCGTAATGCGAGGGCTCCATGGAATAGGTCGCCCTGCCCTGCGTCAGGCTGCGAACCGTCGTGGCGTAGCCGAACATCTCGGCCAGCGGGACCATGGCCGTGATCACCCGGCTGGTGCCCCGCAGGTGCGTATCCTCAATTTCGGCCCGGCGAGCGACGAGGTCGGAGGTCACCTCGCCGAAGTACTCGTTCGGGGCGACCACCTGGAGCCGCATGATCGGCTCCAGCAGGCGGACGCCGGCCTTTTCGATGGCCCGCTCCAGGGCAAGCCGCCCGGCCGCCTCGTACGCCACCTCGGAGGAATCCACCTCGTGGTATTTGCCGTCCAGCACCTCGACCTTCACGTCGATGAGCGGGTAGCCGGTCATGATGCCGGAGGCGGCGGCGTCGCGGATGCCGCTCTCGATGGGCCGGGCGAACTCCTGGGGGATGTTGCCGCCCTTGACCTTCCACTCGAAGTCGAGGGGATCGGCCTCCAGGTCGCCGCTGGGCCGGGGTTCGACGCGGATATTGACGACGCCGAACTGCCCGCGGCCGCCCGTCTGGCGGACGAAGCGGCCCTCGGCCTCGACCCGTTCGCGGATCGTCTCGCGATAGGAGACGCGCGGCCGGCCGACCTTGACGTGGAGGTCGTAGTCGCGGAGCATGCGGTGGACGAGCACCTCCAGGTGCAACTCGCCCATGCCGGCGATCAGGGTCTGCCCGGTCTCCGGGTCGACGTAGGACTCGAAGGTGGGGTCCTCGCGGCCGAGGGTGGCCAGCACCTCGCCCATCTGCTGGCGGTCCTCGCTGGTCTTGGGTTCGATGGCCATCGAGATGACGGTCTTCGGCACGCCCATGCGTTCCAGGACGAGGGGGTGGCGCGTGTCGGTCAGGGTATCGCCGGTGGAGGCGTCCTTCAGGCCCACGAAGGCGACGATATCGCCGGCGACGACTTCGTCCTCGCGGATACGTTCCTCGGCGTGCATCCGCCAGATGCGCTGGACGTTCTCCTTGCGGTCGCGGGTCGTGTTCAGGATGCGCGTGCCGGGCGTCAGTCGCCCGCGATAGATGCGGACCCAGTGCAGGTCGCCATGGGCGTCGGCGGCGATCTTGAACACCAGGGCCACGAACCCCCCGTCCGGGTCGGGCTTGATGTCCACCTGGTGCACCTCGCCGCGCTTGTCGGTCTCCTGGCCGACGACGGCCCCGCGGTCGCGGGGGCTGGGCAGGTAGTCGCAGACGGCGTCCATCAGCAGTTGGATGCCCTTGTTCTTCAGCGCCGTGCCGCAGAGCACCGGCACGAGTTCGCACTCCAGACAGCCGGTGCGGATGGCGCCCTTGAGGGCGTCGACGCTGACGTCGTGCTCCTCGACGTACCGCTCCATGAGGTGGTCGCAGAAGTCGGCGGCGCGGGCGATGAGTTCCTCGCGGGCGTGGTCGGCGGCCTCGTACATCTCGTCGGGGATGTCGTCCTCTTCAATCCGGGTGCCGAGGTCGTTGCGGTAGTAGAAGGCCCGCATGCGGACGAGGTCGATGATGCCGCGGAAACCCTCGCCCGTGCCGATGGGCATCTGGACGGGGACGGCCCCGGGATGGAGCCGCTCGCGCATCTCGCCGACGACCTCGTCGAAGTCGCTGCCCACGCGGTCGAGTTTGTTGACGAAGGCGAGGCGCGGCACCTCGTAGCGGTCGGCCTGGCGCCAGACGGTCTCGCTCTGGGCCTCCACACCCCCCACGCCGCAGAACACCACGACGGCGCCGTCGAGGACGCGGAGCGACCGCTCAACCTCGACGGTGAAATCCACGTGGCCGGGCGTATCGATCAGGTTGATCGTGTGCCCGTGCCAGGGCAGCGTGGTGGCGGCGGCGTGGATCGTGATGCCGCGCTGCTGCTCCTCCGGGTCGTAGTCCATGACGGCGGTGCCGTCGTGGACCTCGCCGATCTTGTACGTCTTGCCGGCGTAGTAGAGGACCCGTTCGGTGACGGTGGTCTTTCCGGCATCGATATGGGCGGTGATGCCGATGTTGCGGGTTTTGCTCAGGTCATGTTCTGCCATACGTATGGTATTCCTGCGTGGCGGCCCGTCGGCAGCCGCCGTGACGCTGCGTCGTTCTCCCCGGCCGGGCGCCCGCGCCGGCGTCGCGGCGGGCGTCTTCCGCGGAGGAAAGGGGCCTGCCCGTCGGCACGGTGCCCTACAGGCAGGGTAACAGGGCTGCCGCCTTTGGAGCAAGGCGGCCAGCGATTCGGTGGCGGAGAAAGAGTCGGAAGGGAACCCCGGCGCGCCGCCCCGGCCGGTCCGTGGCCCCCCGTTACCAGGCGAAGTGGGCGAAGGCCTTGTTCGCCTCGGCCATGCGGTGGACGTTCTCCCGGGTCTGGACGGCGGCGCCCTCCTTCTTGTACGCCGCGACGAGTTCGTCGGCCAGGCGCTGGGCGGTGGGCCGGCCGGAGCCGCCCCGGACCGCCTCGAGGATCCACCGGATGGCCAGCGACAGGCGGCGCCGCTCGTTGACCTGCATCGGCACCTGGTAGGTGGCCCCGCCGACGCGCTTGGAGCGGACCTCGATATGCGGCTTGACGTTGCCGATCGCCTGGGTGAAGACGTCCACCGGTTCGGCGTCGGAGACCTTCTTGGCGATGATGTCCATGGCGTCGTAGAAGACGCGCTGGGCCACGCTCTTCTTGCCGCCGGTCATCATGCAGTTGATGAACTTCTGGGCCAGGGTGCTTTGCAGGCGCGGGTCGGGCTTCAGGTGCGTGTGACTCGCGGTGAACTTCTTGTAGGCCATCGGGTCGTCTCCTGAGGCCGGGCATGTCCGGCCGGTGCGTCTGAATTCTCCCCCTCTCCCTTGACGGGAGAGGGAAGCGGTGAGGGTGAACCGCCACCCGTCCCTTCCGTGATTCCCCCCTCACCCTCGCCCTCTCCCGCCGGGGGAGAGGGGATGGGCCGGCGGTTACCTGGGTTTCTTGGTTCCGTACTTGGAGCGGCCCTGTCGGCGTCCGTCGACGCCGAGGGCGTCCAGCGTGCCGCGCACAATGTGGTATCGCACGCCGGGCAGGTCGCGGACGCGGCCGCCGCGCACCAGGACGATGCTGTGCTCCTGGAGGTTGTGGTCGATGCCCGGGATGTAGGCGGTGACCTCTTTGCCGTTGGAGAGCCGCACGCGGGCGATCTTCCGCAGCGCCGAGTTCGGCTTCTTGGGCGTCTGGGTGCGGACGAGCGTACACACGCCGCGGCGCTGGGGGTTCTGCTGGAGCGCCTGGCTCTTGGACTTCTTCTTCTCGGACTTGCGTCCCTTGCGGATCAACTGGTTGATGGTCGGCATCGGCTATCGTCTCCGGTCAGCGTCAGGTTTCATCAGTCTGCGTCGTCATCCCCATGATGGGGTTTTTCTATTTTGGCGCATTACGGCGTGCAGGTCAAGCCCCCTGCCCCGGGTTGCCGGGCGCCTGGGGCGCGTCGAGCGGCGGCCGGACCTCGGACCCGACGGCGGGGATCTCCTCGCCCTCCGGCTGTGCGAGCATGACCGGCTCGGCGTGCAGGCGGACGGCGGCCTCCAGGTACGGCTTGAAGCCGGTCCCCGCCGGAATCAGGTGCCCGAGGACCACGTTCTCCTTCAGACCGACGAGCGGGTCGACCTTGCCGGCCAGCGCCGCCTCGGTCAGGACCTTGGTGGTTTCCTGGAAACTGGCGGCCGAGAGGAACGAGTCGCTCTGGAGGCTGGCCTTGGTGATGCCGAGGAGCATGGTCTTGGCGGTGGCGGGTTTGGGGCGCCGCTTCTTGGGGGGCTCCCCGCCGCCCTGCTCGGCGATGGCGGCGGCTTCCTCGAACTCGCTCTTCAGGACCAACTGGCCTTCCTCAAACTCCGTGTCGCCGGGGTCGGCCACCTTGACCATCTGGTGCAGGCGCTCGTTCTCGGCCCGGAACTTGAAGCGGTCGACGACCTCGCCGGGCAGGAAGGCGGTGTCGCCGGGCCGGTCGACGCGGACCTTGGAGAGCATCTGGCTGAGGATCGTCTCGACGTGCTTGTCGTCGATGGTCTGTTTCTGCGAGCGGTAGACGTTCTGGATCTCGCGGAGCATGTACTTCTGGAGTTCCGCCTCGCCGGAGATCCGGAGGATGTCGTGCGGGACCAGGGGCCCGTCGGTCAACTGGTCGCCGGCGCGGACGCGGTCGCCCGTGTGAACCCGCAGGTGCCGGTCGTGCGGCACGTAGTGTTCCTTCTCGATCTCGGACTCGGGGTTGCGGACGATGATCGTCATCTTGCCGCGCTTCTTCTCCTGCGACAGTTCGACCAGGCCGTCGATCTCGCTCATGACGGCGGGTTCCTTGGGCTTGCGGGCCTCGAAGAGTTCGGTGACGCGCGGCAGGCCGCCGGTGATGTCCTGCGTGCCGCCCACCTCGCGGGGCCGGCGGGCCAGCAGCGTGCCGGGCTGCACCTCCTGGCCCTCCTCGACCTCCACGTAGGTGCGGGCGGGGATGTAGTGGAACTCCAGGATCTTGCCGTCGGTGTCCTCGATGATGACCCGCGGGTGCAGTTCGCCCTTGTGCTCGACGACGAGGCGCCGCGTGAAGCCGGACTTGTCTTCCTCGATCCGCATCGTTTCGCCTTCGACAAGATCGGCGTAGCGGACGACGCCGGTGTCTTCGGCCAGGATGGGGGCCATGTACGGGTCCCACTTGCAGAGGGACTGGCCGGCCTTGACCTTGTCGCCGTCCTTGACGGCAAGGGTGGCGCCGAGGGGAACGGTGTAGCGTTCGAGTTCGCGTTCCTTGTCGTCCAGGATGAGGATTTCGCCGTTGTGCTTCAGGCTGATGGTGCGTCGGTCCTCGCCTTCGTCGACCTCGACGGCGTTGACGGCCTGGAACTTGACGGTGCCGGCCTGGCTGGCGCGGTGCTCGCTCTGGAGGACGGCCCGGTGCGCGGTGCCGCCGATGTGGAACGTCCGCATCGTGAGTTGCGTGCCGGGTTCACCGATGGACTGGGCGGACATGATGCCGACGGCCATGCCCTCCTCCACGTTGCGGCCGGTGGAGAGGTCCACGCCGTAACAGGTGGCGCAGCAGCCGATGGAGGAGTCGCAGGTGAGCGGGCTGCGGACGCGAAGGCGGTCGATGCCGAGTTCCTCGATGCGGGCGGCGCCCTCGGCGGTGATGACCTCGCCCTCCCTGGCCACGTACTCGTCGGTCATCGGGTCCACGATGTTCTGGGCGGCGACGCGTCCGACGATGGCGTCGGCGAGGGAGCGGTCGACCTCCGCCCCGCGGTACCAGGTTTCCTTCTCGATGGAGTTCAGCGTGCCGCAATCCGTCTCGCTGATGATGACGTTCTGGGCCACGTCGGCGAGTTTGCGGGTCAGGTACCCCGAGTCGGCGGTCTTGAGGGCCGTGTCGGCGAGGCCCTTGCGGGCACCGTGGGTGGACGAGAAGTATTCGAGCACCGAGAGGCCCTCGCGGAAGTTCGCCTTGATGGGCGTCTCGATGATGCGGCCGGAGGGCTTGGCCATCAGGCCGCGCATCCCCGCCAACTGCCGGACCTGGTCCACGCTGCCGCGGGCCCCGGAGTGGGTCATCAGGAAGATGGGGTTGAGGTGCGGCTTGCCGCCGCGCGTGTCGTGGGCCAGTTCGTGCATCATTTCCTGGGTCACCAGTTCCCGCGCGTGGGTCCAGGCGTCGATGACCTGGTTGTACCGCTCGCCGTCGGTGATGGCCCCGGCCTCGTAGGCCTTGTTGATGCGATCGACCTCTTTCTGGGCCTTCTCCAGGTGCCGGCGTTTCTGCTCGACGGGCACCCGGAGGTCCTCGGTGGAGAACGAGAGGCCCGCCAGCGTCGACCACTTGAACCCGAGTTCCTTGATGGCGTCGAGGACCTCGATGGTGGCGGCCTTGCCGAGCAGTCGGTAGCAGTCGGAGATGACCTGGCTGAGGCCGCCCTGGTCCATCTCGAAGTTGTAGAACGGCATGCCGTCGGGCAACACGTCGTTGAAGATGATGCGGCCGACGGTGGTCTCGATTCGGCGGCTTTCGGGCTCGGTCTCGATGCCCTTTCGGACGGCGAGTTTCATCCCCTCGGGCAGGCGCACCTGGATGGGGGCCTGAAGGCCGACGCGTCCGTGGGCGTAGGCCGCCATGGCCTCGTGGAAGTCCTTGAACGCCTTGCCCTCGCCGGCCTGGTCCGGCCGCTCGGTCGTCAGGTAGAACCCGCCGAGGACGATGTCCTGGCTGGGACTCATGATGGGCCGGCCGTTGGCCGGGCTGAAGATGTTGTTCGTGCTCATCATGAGGACGGTGGCGTCGACCTGGGCCTCGATGGACAGCGGCAGGTGGACGGCCATCTGGTCGCCGTCGAAGTCGGCGTTGAAGCCGCGGCAGACGAGCGGGTGAATCTTGATGGCGTTGCCCTCGATGAGCACGGGCTCGAACGCCTGGATGCCCATCCGGTGCAGCGTGGGCGCGCGGTTCAGGAGGACCGGGTGCTGGTGGGTGACTTCGTCGAGGATGTCCCAGACCTCGCGGCTTTCGCGCTCGATCATCCGCTTGGCGCTCTTGATGGTGTCGGCGTAGCCGAGGTCCTTCAGGCGGCGGATGATGAACGGCTGGTAGAGTTCCAGGGCGATCTTCTTCGGCAGGCCGCACTGGTTCAACTTCAGTTCCGGCCCGATGACGATGACGCTGCGGGCGGAGTAGTCGACGCGTTTGCCCAGCAGGTTCTCGCGGAACCGGCCCTGCTTGCCCTTGATCATGTCCGTCAGGGATTTGAGCGGCCGGTTGGAGGACCCCAGGACGGAGCGTCGGCAGCGGGCGTTGTCGAAGAGGGCGTCGACGGCGGCCTGGAGCATCCGCTTCTCGTTGCGGATGATGACCTCCGGCGCGTTCAGGTCCACCAGTTTCTTCAGGCGGTTATTGCGGTTCATGATCCGCCGGTACAGGTCGTTCAGGTCGCTGGTGGCGAAGTTGCCGGAATCCAAAAGCACCAGCGGCCGAAGGTCCGGCGGGATGACCGGGATGACCTCCATGATCATCCAGTCGGGCTGGTTGCCGGACTCGCGGAGGGCCTCGACGAGTTTCAACCGCTTCGTAATATTCTTGATCTTCTGTTTCGAGCGTGTCTTGGTCAGGGCCTCGCGGAGGCGGACGGAGAGTTCCGCCAGGTCGATGCGCTGGAGCATCTTCTTGACGGCCTCGGCGCCCATGTCGGCGTCGAACTCGGCGCCGTACTTCTCGCGGGCGTCGCGGTATTCCTCCTCGGTCAGCAGTTGCTTGGGCTTCAGCGGCGTGGGGCCGGGATCCACCACGATGTAATCCTGGAAGTAGATGACCTTCTCCAGGTCCGACACCTTCATGCCGAGCAGCGTGCCGAGGCGGCTGGGCATCGCCTTGAAGAACCAGATGTGGACGACGGGGGCGGCCAGGTTGATGTGGCCCATCCGTTTGCGGCGGACGCGGCTGTGGGTGACCTTCACGCCGCACCGGTCGCAGATCATGCCCTTGTGCTTCGTGCCCTTGTACTTGCCGCAGAAGCACTCCCAGTCGCGTTCGGGGCCGAAGATGCGTTCGCAGAACAGGCCGTCGCGTTCCGCGCGGTACGTGCGGTAGTTGATCGTCTCGGGCTTGCGCACCTCGCCGAACGACCACGAACGGATATCGTTCGGGCTGGCCAGCGAGATCTTCACGCTGCCGTAATCGTTAATCTTATCGTAAACGGTGGTATCGATTGCCATGTGGATTGGCTCCTCAGGGTACGGAAGTGACCGAGTGACTGAGTGACTGAGTCCGCAGGCAACTGCACGCCGCCCGGCCTGCGGGGCCTTTCG
Organism: uncultured Anaerolineales bacterium; assembly: GCA_964577175.1. Classification (GTDB taxonomy): domain Bacteria; phylum Planctomycetota; class Phycisphaerae; order FEN-1346; family FEN-1346; genus BS750m-G62. Next base: position 17,028 of record CAZNYC010000016.1, on the reverse strand, counting down.
ATGGCACGGCCCGGTTTCAGTTCGGTTCGGCCTCTATGCCTCGCGACCTTCCACTCAGTTACTCAGTTACTCCGTCACTCAGTCACTGCCTTACAACCGCTTCTTCTCCAGTTGGATGTTGAGGCACAGCCCCTTGACCTCGTTACAGAGGACGTCGAAGGAAACGGGGGTGCCGGCTTCGAGGGTGTTGCGGCCCATGACCATGGACTCGTAGATTTTGGTTCGGCCCTCGACGTCGTCGCTCTTGACGGTGAGGAGTTCCTGGAGGACGTAAGCGGCGCCGTAGGCTTCGAGGGCCCAGACCTCCATTTCGCCGAACCGCTGGCCGCCCGAGCGCGCCTTGCCGCCCAGCGGCTGCTGGGTGATGAGGCTGTACGGCCCCGTGGCGCGGGCGTGGACCTTGTCGTCAACGAGATGGTGCAGTTTCATCATGTAGATGCTGCCGACGGTCACCCGCTGGCCGAACGGTTCGCCGGTGCGGCCGTCGTAGAGGGCGATCTTGCCGTCGCGCGGCAAGCCGGCGTCCTCGAGGAGGTCGTGGATCGCGTCCTCCTTGCACCCGTCGAAGACGGGCGTCTGGGCCTGGAAGCCCAGCACGCTGGCCGCCCACCCCAGGTGCGTCTCCAGAATCTGGCCGACGTTCATCCGGCTGGGGACGCCGAGCGGATTCAAAAGGATCTCCACCGGCCGGCCGTCCGGCAGGAACGGCATGTCCTCGACCGGCAGGATGCGGGCGATGACGCCCTTGTTGCCGTGCCGGCCGGCCATCTTGTCGCCCACCGCCAGCGTCCGCTTGGTGGCGATCCAGATCTTGACCATTTCCAGGACGCCCGTGGGCAGTTCGTCGCCGCGCTTCAGCCGCGATACCTGCCGCTCCTTCTCGTCCAGCATTTCCTGGATCTTGGGCCACTCGCGGCGGCAGATGTCGCGGCCTTCCTCGTACGACTGCGACCGCGTCTGGAGCCGGTCGTAGTCGAACCGCTCGATCTGCTCGATGAGTTCGGCGTCGGTCTTCGCCTCGCCGTACACTTCCCCCGTGTCGGGGTCGGTCATCCTGGTGTGGAGGACGCCGTTCAGGGTCTCGACGAGGCTGCGGAACGCCTCGGTGATCTGCTCGTTCATGTCCTTGGCGATGCGCCGCGCCTCGCGGCTTCGGCGTTTGCGTTCGGAGTCGGAGAGGTGGGCGACGCGGCTGTACTTCTCGGCCCCGATGACGATGCCCTCCGTGCCGGCCGGCACGACGAGGGAATCGTTTTTCACGTCCTCGCCGGCGCGGCCGAAGATGGCGTGCAGCAGTTTCTCCTCGGGCGAGAGTTCGGTCTTCGACTTCGGCGAGACCTTGCCGGCGAGGATGTCGCCCGGCCCCACGCGGGTGCCGATGCGGATGATACCCTCCTCGTCCAGATTCCGCAGTTGCCGCTCCGAGACGTTCGGGATGTCGCAGGTGAACTCCTCGCGGCCGAGTTTCGTCTCGCGGACCTCCACGTCGAACTCATCGATGTGGATGCTCGTGAACCGGTCGTCCCACAGGAGGCTTTCGGAGACGAGGATGGCGTCCTCGAAGTTGTAACCGTCCCAGGTCATGAAGGCGACGCTGACGTCGCGGCCCAGGGCGAGTTCGCCGTCGGCCGTGGCGGGCCCGTCGGCCAGGACCTGGCCCTGCTTGACCCGGTCGCCCTCGGCGACGATCGGTTTCTGGTTCAGGCACGTCCGCTCGTTCAGGCCCACGAACTTGCGGAGCGGGTAGGACTTCTCCCACCCATCCTTGTTCTCCACGACGATGCGCCGGCCGTCGACGTAGGTGACGGTGCCGGCCTCGTCGGCCTTGATGACCATGCCGGAGTTCTCGGCCACCGGCCGCTCCATGCCCGTCGCGACGACGGGCGGCCGGGGCTTCAGCAGCGGGACGGCCTGGCGCTGCATGTTCGAGCCCATCAGGGCCCGGTTGGCGTCGTCGTGCTCGAGGAACGGAATGAGGCTGGCCGAGACGCCCACCACCTGCTTCGGGCTGACGTCCACGTAATCGACCTCGCCGGAGGGGACGCGGCGGGTGTCGCCGGCCTGGCGTCCGATGAGGGCGTCGGCGGCGATCCGGCCCCGCCCGTCCACCGGGATATCCGCCGGCGCCAGCGTGTGGCGGATTTCCTCGTCCGCCCGCATGTAGCGGATGTCGCCGTTCACCTTCCCGCGCTCCACCTGCCGGTACGGCGTGATGAGGAAGCCGTACGGGTCCACGGTGGCGTAGATGCCCAACTGGGCAATGAGGCCGATGTTCGTGCCTTCGGGCGTCTCGATGGGGCAGATGCGGCCGTAGTGCGACACGTGGACGTCGCGGACATCGAACCCGGCCCGCTTCCGGTTCAGCCCGCCTGGACCGAGGGCCGAGAGGCGCCGCTCGTTGGCCAGTTGGGCCAGCGGGTTCGTCTGGTCCACCACCTGCGACAGTTCGCTCCGGCCGAAGAAGTACTCGATGGACGAGGACACGCTCTTGGAGTTGACGAGGGTCCGCGGCGTGAGGTCGTCCGGGTCCTTCAGGCTCATCCGTTCCTGGACGGTGCGGCGGAGTTTGAGGAACCCCTTGCGGATTTCGTCGCCGGCCAGTTCCTCGATGGTCCGCAGGCGGCGGTTGGAGAGGTCGTCGATGTCGTCCAGATACCCCTCGCCGGCCCGCAGGCCCAGGATGTAGCGGAGGCAGGCAATGAAGTCGTCCGGCCGCAGGGTCATCTCGTCCTCGGCCACGTCCATGTCGAACTTGCGGTTCAGGCGGAACCGGCCCACCTTGCCCAGGCGGTACCGGTTGATGTCGTAGAACTTCTCCTGGAAGAGTTGCTTGGCCTTCTCCAGGTTGGGCGGGTTGCCGACCCGGAGCCGCCCGTAGATGTACAGGACCGCTTCGTCGTAGGTGGTGGTCTTGTCCTCGGCCAGGGTGTTGAGGATGAGGGGGTCGCAGTTCGGGTCCGCCACGACCTCCATCTGGGCGAGGGCGGAGTTCCGGATGTCGTCCCACTTCTCGCCGACCCGCTGGCCGGCCTCCAGGATGACCTCGCCCGTCTCCTTGTCCACCACCGGCCCCACCACGTACATGTCCTGCACGGGCATGCCGCGCTTCACCTGGCTGAACCGCAGGAGTTTCGTCTCGTAGAAGAGGCGGATGAGGGTCTCGGTGTCGGCGTACTCGGGGTCCATCGCCCGCAGGAACGACGTGACGGGAATCTTGGACGACTGGTCGATCCGCATCTGGAGCACGTCCTTCTTCGAGACGTTGATCTCGATCCAGGACCCGCGTTCGGGGATGATGCGGCAGGAGTGGAGGCGGCGGTCGCCCGCCTCCAGCTCCATCGAGAAGTCGACGCCCGGCGAGCGGTGCAACTGGCTCACGATGACCCGCTCGGCCCCGTTGATGATGAACTCGCCGCCGCCCATCATGATGGGCAACTCGCCCACGTACACCTCTTCCTCGATCGGCTCCGGGTACGCCTGCCCGCTCAGGCGGACCGTGATGCGGAACGGACGGCCGTACGTCAGCCGAAGCGCCCGGCACTGGTCCGGCGTATAGCGCGGGCGGCCCAGGCGGTACGACAGGTAGTCCAGGCGCAGCGAGCCGTCGTAACTGGTAATCGGGAAGACTTCCTGGAGGACGGCCTCCAGGCCGGTGGCGTCGCGTTTGGAGGGTTCGACGCCTTCCTGGAGGAAGTCCGCGTATTTTTCGGTCTGGATCTCCGTGAGGCTGGGGATGTCCAGGACCTCGGCCACACGGCCGAAATTACGGCGTTCGTGCTCGCTCACCATATCACCTCGCCAGCAGAGGTTCGTGTGCGCCGGGCCGTCGGGCGGGGGCTCCACCCCGCCGGCGCCAAACACTGCGCGTTGTCACTGCGAGCGGCGTCGCCGGAGGCGACGGAGCCGAGGAATCCCGCCGTGGTCATCGCCGTGTTGCGGCAGGCACGGCGAGGTTTCCTGCGAGCCCTCGGCGTGCTGCGCTGCCCTCGCCCCGATGCCGCCATGCGGCCGCCTCCGGGCTCGGTCGACATGACAATCGAGCCGGACGACACCGTCAGTCGGCCCCGTCTACTTCAGTTCGACCGACGCGCCGGCGTCTTCGAGTTTCTTCTGGAGCTGCTCGGCCTCTTCCTTGGTGACGCCCTCTCGGACGGCCTTGGGGGCGCTCTCGACGAGTTCCTTGGCCTCCTTGAGGCCGAGGCTCGTGATCTCGCGGACGGCCTTGATGACGGGGATCTTCTTGTCGCCCGCCCCGGTCAGGACGACGTCGAACTCGTCCTTTTCCTCTTCCTCTTCGCCGCCCGCACCGGCACCCGGGGCCGCCATCGCCACGCCGACCGGCGCGGCCGCCTTGATCCCGTGCACCTCTTCGAGGTAGTCGCCCAGTTCCTTGGCCTCCAGGACCGTGAGATCGACGATCTTGTCGCCGAGTTCCTTGATCCCATCGCTCCAGGTCCGTTCCTGGGTCTCGGTTGCTGCTTCCGTCATCGCTCAAGCCTCCGTTGCAAGTTCCTGCCCCGCGGCGGGGCCCTTCCGGTTCGTCGGTTGCCGGCCGTCGCCCTCGCCGGGCGACGCCGACCCCCCTTCGGTTTACGACGTCTCGTCAGACTCCTCCGCCGACTCCGGCGCGTCCGACGCCTGCTCCTGTTCCTGTTCTTCTGCGGCCGCATCGGCCGGTGTCTCTTCGTCGGCCCGGGCTTCCGCGGCCGGCGTGTCTTCGTCGGGCTTCTCTTCGGCCGGGGCGTCCGCCGCCTCCTCGGCCGGTGCGGCTTCGGCCGGCGCCGCTTCCGCGGCGGGGGTTTCCGCCGGCGCCGCCGGGGCCTGCTTCTCGACCTCGCGAATCTGCGCGAGCAGCCCGCTTGCCGGAGCCGTCGCCAGGCTCACCACCCGCGACGCCTGCCCGGCAGCCCGGGCCACGACCTGGCCGATGAGTTCCTCCCGGCCGGGCAGTTTCGAGAGGTCCTGGATCTCGGCCGAGGACAGGACGGCCCCGCGGCTGAACCCGCCACGGATCTCCAGAGCCCCCACCTCCTTTGCCTGCTCCGCCACGGTCTTGGCGATGTCGACGATGCTCTCGGCACCCCAGACGAGCGTGGTCGGCCCGTCGAGCAGGGCCTCCGCCCCGGAGAGTGGGCTCTCCTGGATGGCCAGCCGGCACAGCCGGTTCTGGACACGCATGGTGTCCAGGCCGCGCTCCCGAAGCGTCGCGCGGAAGGCCACCATCTGGTTCGCGTCGATGCCCTCGGTATTGAGGGCGGCGACGTCGACGACCTCACCCAGCCGCCGGGCGTACTCCTCGACCATCCGTTCTTTGATGTAACGACTCATCGGATCATCCTGCTCGTTGTGTTCGCGACTGCCCGTGGTTCCCGCGCGGCGGATCTCCCGGCCCGCCGCGCCGTCCGGCGCTTTCGCGCGGTGCATCAGCAGAGACACCGCGCGGCCCTCATCCGGCGCGGCGTCCTGCCGCGACCGGCGCTGCTACGCCTCGGCGACGGCCGGCGCCCCCAGGCTGCTCAGGTCCAACTCGACGCTGGGCATCATCGTGGCGCTGAGGCACGCCCGGCGGAAGAACCGCCCCTTGGCCGACGTCGGACGAAGCCGTTTCAGGTGGTCGGCCAGGGCCCGGATGTTGCGGGCCAGGTCCGCCTCGTCGAAACTCATCTTGCCGACGACGGCATGCAGGTTCCCGCCGGAATCGTTCCGGTATTCGAGTTTGCCGGCCTTGAACTCCGAGACGAGCGTCGGGATGTCTTCGCCGACCGTCCCGGCCTTGGGCGTGGGCATCTTGCCCTGGGGCCCGAGGATGCGGCCGAGTTTCGCCACGCTCGACATCATCTGCGGATGGGCCACCGCCACGTCGAAGTCCATCCACCCGTCCTGGACCTTGGCGATGAGGTCGTCGGCGCCGGCCTCGACGGCGCCGGCTTCCTTGGCGGCGTCGGCCATTTCGTCCGGGCAGAACGCGACGACCCGCCGCGGCCGGCCCAGACCCGCCGGCAGCGAGACCGCCCCGCGGATGTTCTGGTCCGACTGTTTCGGGTCGATCCCCAGCCGCAGGTGCAGTTCCACGCTCTGGTCGAAGTTCGGGCCGGGCAGGGACTTCAGCAGGCGAATGGCTTCGCTGAGGTCGTACGGGCGCGGCTCGACGGCCTTGCGGGCCTCGCGCAAACGTTTTCCATGTTTCGGCATGCGTGCCTCCGTGGTTCAAGCCCCTCGGCCTCGGCCGTTGGGTCCCACAAAGGGGGTTCTGGATGTTTACTCGGCCGCCGGTTCCGCCGCCGGTGCGGGGGCGGCCCCGGCACCGGCTTCGCCGGCGGTCGCTTCCTCGGCCTCCGGCTCCGGCAGCGGGGCGGCGGCCTCGGCCGCCGTCTCCACCACTTCCACGCCCATGCTGCGGGCGGTGCCGGCCACGATACGGCAGGCCGCGTCGAGGTCCGTCGCGTTCAGGTCCTGGATCTTCCGCTCGGCGATCTCGCGGACCTGGTCCCACGTGACCCGGCCGACGATGCGTTCGTGCGGCTCGCCGCTGCCCACCACGATGCCGGCCGCCTGCTTCAGCAGGACGGCGGCGGGCGGGCTCTTCAGGATGAACGTGAACGACCGGTCCGCGAAGACCGTGATCTCCACCGGAATCGTCAATCCGGGCGTGTCCTTCGTCCGGTCGTTGAACTGCTGGACGAACTGGCCGATGTTGACTCCGTGCTGGCCCAGCGCCGGCCCGACCGGCGGCGCAGGCGTCGCCTGCCCGCCCGGGCACTGCAACTTGATCTTCGCCGTCACTCGCTTCGCCATCGGCAATCCCTTGCCTGCTTACGCGGTGCGCGCTCCGCCGCGGCGCCTGCTCAAGCGGCACGCGCTCCGCTGCACGTCGCGGCTAAAAGGTGTTGTTGTCGTTCAATCCGCAATTCCAAATCTCAAATCTGAAATCCGCAATCCGAAATCCAAAATCAAATCGGCCCCACCTGCCAGTACTCCAGTTCCACGGGCGTCGGCCGGCCGAAGATCGTCAGGATGACCCGCACGAGGCCCTTTTCGAGGTCGACCTCGTCGACGACACCCTCGGAATTCTCGAACGGCCCCTGCTTCACCTTCACCTGGTCGCCGGGTTCGTAATCGACATTGAGCGCGGGGGCCTCTTCCTCGCTACGTTCGGCCTCGCCGAGCAGTTTCTCCACCTCGCCGGGGTCCATCGGCGTCGGTTTGCCCTCCGTGCCGATGAAGTCCCCCACGCCGGTCGTCTCGCGGACGAGGAACCAGACCTTCTCGGGCACCCGTCCGTCCTCGTCCGGTTCCATCTCGACGAAGACGTACCCGGGATAGAGTTTGCGTTCCGTGACGCGCCGCTTGCCGCCCTTCATCGTCGAGACCCGCTCGGTGGGGACGACGACGCGGGCGAGGCGGTCCTCGACGCCCTCGAGTTTGGCCTTCCGCTCGAGGGTGTCGCGCACCGTCGCCTCTTTGTTGGACTGCACGCGCAACACGTACCAGTGTTTAGCCATGACCGTCGTCACCAGAGTCCGAGTCCGGGGGCCCGCAGCCCGGTAAAGGGGATGCGGCAGCCGTCGCCGAGCGTCCCGCTGACCACGTAGTCGACCACGAAGATGAAGGCGGCCAGGATGACGACCGTCACGATGACGACCAGCGTGGAGCCGATGACCTCGGCCTTGCTCGACCAGGAAACCTTCTTCATTTCGCTTTCGGTGGCGATGAGGAAATCGGCCGCCCGCGGCTGGTTCAGGTACTTTGCCGTCAAAAGCGCGATAACCGCAAACAGCACGGCCGGGGCCGCATACGCCACGTACACCTTGTAAGCGAAGTCGTCCGGCACGTGCCGGGCCAGCAGGGTATAGAGATAATAACTCAGCATGAGGCCGACGAGGCCGGCGGCGCCGGCCGTCCCCAGCCGCACGTATCGCCCCTGCCCGGGTTTATAGATCTGAAGGGCCACGCCGTCGGATCCTTACGCTTGTCGTTCCGCCCGGAAGGGGGCCGGTGGCAGGGGCGGAGGGACTCGAACCCCCAACCGTCGGTTTTGGAGACCGGTGCTCTGCCAAATTGAGCTACGCCCCTGTGAGCCGCGGCGGCGTTACTTCTTCCGTTCGCGGTGCAGTGTATGTTTGCGCTCGCGCGGGCAATACTTCTTGATACGAAGTTTGGCGTTCCCGCGCGTCTCCATGGGGGTGCGGTAGTTCCGCGCCCCGCATTCGGTGCATTCGAGTGTAACGTATTGGCGCATCGGTGTTTCCCGGAAACGAAGGGCTGCACCGCCCGTGGGCCGGCCTCAGCCGGCCGCTGCGAGCCGACGGCCCGTGGGTCGAGCGGGCCCGCCGGCCGGCCACGCCTGCCGGCGCCCGCCCTCGGTTGGCGACGGAAGCCTCACTCGATGATCTTCGAGACGACGCCGGCGCCGACGGTCCGGCCGCCCTCGCGGATGGCGAACCGCAGGCCTTCTTCCATGGCGATCGGCGTGATCAGTTCGGCATTGATGCCGATGTTGTCGCCGGGCATGCACATCTCGGCCCCGCCCGTCAGTTCGATCGACCCGGTCACGTCCGTCGTCCGGAAGTAGAACTGCGGGCGGTACCCGGTGAAGAACGGCGTGTGCCGGCCACCCTCCTCTTTCGTCAGGACGTAGACCTCGCCCTCGAACTTGGTGTGCGGCGTAATGGAGCCGGGCTTGGCCAGCACCATGCCGCGATCCAGTGCGTCCTTCTCCACCCCGCGGAGCAGGACGCCGATGTTGTCGCCGGCCTGGCCCTGTTCGAGCGTCTTCTGGAACATCTCGACGCCGGTGGCCACGGTCTTGCGGGTTTCCTGGATGCCGACGATCTCGACCTCGTCGCCCACCTTGATCTGGCCGCGCTCCACCCGGCCGGTGCCGACCGTGCCCCGGCCCTTGATGCTGAAGACGTCCTCGACGGGCATGAGGAACGGCTTGTCGACCTCCCGCTCGGGCACGGGGATGTACTCGTCCATGGCCTCGAGGAGTTCGACGATGGGCTTGCAGGCCTCGTCGTCCGGGCTCTCGGCCGAGACGGCCTTCAGCGCCGAGCCGCGGATGATCGGCGTGTCGTCGCCGGGGAAATCGTACTTCGAGAGGAGTTCGCGGACCTCCATCTCCACCAGTTCGAGCAGTTCCTCATCGTCGACGAGGTCCACCTTGTTCATGAAGACGATAATCTTGGGCACGTTGACCTGGCGCGCCAGCAGGATGTGCTCGCGGGTCTGCGGCATCGGGCCGTCGGCCGCGCTCACCACCAGGATCGCCCCGTCCATCTGGGCGGCGCCGGTAATCATGTTCTTGACGTAGTCGGCGTGGCCGGGACAGTCCACGTGGGCGTAGTGCCGGTTCGCCGTCGCGTACTCGACGTGGGCAGTGGCGATGGTCAGGATCTTGGTCTCGTCGCGCCGGCCCTGCGACTCGGAGGCCTTGGCGATCTCGTCGTACGACTTGTAGGTCGACAGACCCTGCATCTCCATCACCTTCGTCATCGCGGCGGTCAGCGTGGTCTTGCCGTGGTCCACGTGACCGATCGTCCCCACGTTGACGTGCGGTTTGGTGCGTTCGAAGACTTCCTTGGCCATAACCCTGGTCTCCGCTCTGGTACGCTCGTGTCCTTTGTGGCCCGCACCGGGGCGGGCCTTCCGTCGTTCCGATATTCAAGACGTTGCGGCCGGCGTCGGCCGGACCGAACGGTTCACACGCTGCGGGTTCCGGAAATGGAGCTGGCGATGGGGGTCGAACCCATGACCTCGTCCTTACCAAGGACGCGCTCTACCACTGAGCTACGCCAGCCTCGCACGGGATTCGGTTCGACCGCCCGTCCGCCGCCCGCAGCCGGTGCGGCGCGCCCGCCGCCGAAAGACGACAAGGCGTCCGGAATGCGTCCGGCACACAGCGCACGGCGCAGACCGACCACCGGCCCTAGAACGGTCCATCATAGCGCGGCAGGCCGGTCTGTCAACCTAAAAATCCGGCCTGGCGCTTTTTTCGGCGGCCGGCGACACCCGGCCCCGTTCGCCCCGCCGCCGACCCCGGATAGGATCCGGCGGTCGAGCCTGTCCTGTGGAGCGGGCGATGGGAATCGAACCCACATGACCGGCTTGGAAGGCCGGGGCTCTGCCGTTGAGCTACGCCCGCCGAACCAAGTCCAAAGTCGCAAGTCCAAAGTCCAAGGTCCAAAGTCACCGGCCCACAAAACGCCCGTCCTGCCCGCCGTTGACTTTGGACTTTCGACCTTGGACTGCCGTTCCCGACTTTGGACTCTGGACTGCCTTTCCGACTTTGGACTGCCGCTCGATGGTGGTGAGGGGAGGATTCGAACCTCCGAAGGCTGAGCCAGCGGATTTACAGTCCGCCCCCTTTGACCGCTCGGGAACCTCACCACACGTCTCAATGCGGAAGGCGGAACGGAGCACGCGGAACCGACACCCCTGCTGCACCGCCGACCCGCTTCGGTGCGGCCGGGCCGTCGGCCAAGCCCGTTCCGCATTCCCCCTTCCGGATTCCGCGTTCGTTGGAGCCGGCGGGGAGATTTGAACTCCCAACGTCCGGTTTACAAAACCGGTGCTCTACCGTTGAGCTACGCCGGCCGCCGAGACGGTACAGTATATCGCCCCGATCGGCGTTTTCAAGGTTCTGCCGCCGCGATTTCCGGGGGCCCCTCGCGCCGCCACCGCCGGGCCCGTACCGCAACGGGCCGGAACCGGCCCCGTCGCCGGCGGTTTCCCCTACACATGCCGCCCCGGAATTGGTAAGAAAAGGCGCGGACCCGTCGGACGGGCGCGGCACGCCTCCCGCCCGTCCGCGCGACGCACGGTAACCCCTCGGAGAACAAACCATGCCCACGTACTTCGAATTCGAGGTCAGCCTCATCGACGTCAAGCCGCGCATCTGGCGGCGGTTTCTCCTGGAGGCCGACGCGACGTTCCGCGATCTGCACCTGGCCATCCAGGACGCCTGCGGCTGGGAGAACTACCACCTGCATGCCTTCCGGGCGAAGGGGCGGTCGCGGCCGGCCATCGCCACCAACGCCGGGCCGGAGTTCGGTCCGGCCGGTACGACCGTCCCCGTCACCTCCTACTTTGCCAAGCGCGGCGACCGATGCGTGTACGAGTACGATTTCGGCGATTCCTGGATGCACCGCGTGCACCTGAAAGCCGTCCGCGACCTGCCGGAACGCTTCCACCGCCGGCTCACGGGCGGGGAGCGGGCGTTTCCCATGGAGGATTCCGGAAGCATCCCCGGCTACTACGCCTGCGCCGCCGCCGGCGGCGCCATTGATCCCGAGGAGTGGGACATCCCAGCCACATACGTTGAAGAGGTACGCGACTGGGTGGACCCGGACTGGCATCCCGACGCGTTCGACCTCCACGCCGCACGAGAAGCCTTCGATCTCGACCGGCCGATTCCCCTGTGCGAAAGCGACGAGCCGTTCCAGGAAAACACCCTCTTCGGTTTTGCGGAAGACGACGAGGACGATGACTGGTTCGGCTTTCCCGACGAAGACCTCGACGGGTTTCCGGAAGACCCGGACGAGGCCCTGGGCGTGCTCAGCCTGCTGGAGGGCGCGGTCCGGGTCCCGGCCGGGTATCCGATTCCGGTTTCCCTGCCGCCCCCCATGCGGTCCCTGCTGCTTCCGGTGGCCTCGGGGCACAAGCCGGTGGCGGCGGCGCTGCGCAGCGGTCGGCCGGAGAGCCCCCTGGTCGACATGAGGTTGGATCACGTGCAGGATCTGCTCGATCGGATCGCCGACACGATGGCCGAGGCCGACAAGGCCACCCGCGAGCGGCTCCAGGCGGCCAGCGACCAACTCTATGCCGGCATCCTGCCATACGTCAAGACGGACGACGTCGGGGCCATCGGCTTCCCGTCCGAGGACACCGCCGACAATCCCCTCGAAGACCTGATCCTGGAGATCGAAAACACGCTGCTCCTGCACCTGGGCCTCATCGACGAGGAGGAACTCGCCCGCCGCACCGGCCGCACCATCGCCAGCCCCGACGAGGAAATCGGCGTCCGTCTCACCGGGCCGCAGCGCGAGGCCATCCTGGAGAACGTCCCCCTCGCCGACGAGATGCGAAGGCGCCTGACGCTCGACGCCCCGCGCATCGCCACCGTGCATGCCCCGCTCCGCGAACTGGCAGAACTGCACGAGAATCTGGAAGCCGCGGCGCACAACACCTCCGGCAACCTCAGCGACAAACTCTGGAGGGCACTGCGGCGTCTCCGCGAGACGATGGACGCCTACATCGTCCTCCCCCCGCCCGACGCCGGCAACAACGGGGATTGACCCCCATGAAGCGGGCCGGGCCAAGCGTCCGATAACCCGGAATTTGCCTCAAGCAAGGACTCTCCCCATGCCGATACCCCTTCTGGTCCGGCGGAAACCGGACTGCGACGACCTCCCCCTGCCCCGGTACATGAGCGAGGCGGCGGCAGGGATGGATGTCTGTGCCGCGGTCGACGAGCCCATGACGCTCGAGCCCGGCGACATCCGACTCGTCCCGACGGGGCTCTTCGTGGCCGTCCCCGCGGGCTACGAGATCCAGGTGCGGCCACGGAGCGGCCTGGCGCTGAAGCACGGCCTGACGGTCTCCAACGCGCCGGGCACCATCGACGCCGACTATCGGGGCGAGGTCGGCATCATTCTCGGCAACGTCGGCCGCGAGCCGTACACGATTACGCGCGGCATGCGGATCGCCCAGTTGGTCGTCTCGGCGGTCGAGCGGGCCGAGGTCCAGGTGGTGGACGACCTGCCCGAGACCGTCCGCGGCGAGGGGGGCTTCGGATCCAGCGGGACACATTAATGGATACCTCCCTCTCCCTCGACGGCAGAGGGATGGGGTGAGGCTGATGCAATTCAAGTAACGCAGTGACGGAGTAACGAAGGCAGGGCGAAGCGAGGGCCCCAAGTTCAAGGTTCAGCGTTCGAGGTTCAAGGTCGCCCGAGGCGCTGTTCCTACAGGCCGGAGGCCTGCTTGGGCAGTGAGCATTGGTCATTGGGCATTTGGCATGCCCCCCTCACCCTGCCCTCTCCCACCAGGGCAGAGGGAAAGGCGAAGGACCACGAACCCATGACCACGACCAGCCGAGCCCGGACCGCCGCCGCCGTCCTGACGGCTGTGGCGGGGCTGTTCCTGGCCGGCAGCCTCCTCTCGTTCCACCCCGCGGACCCGCCGTCGGAAGCCGTCTATCCGCCGAACGTCCCCGTAGCGAACTGGTGCGGCGTGACCGGGGCCCACGTGGCGTATTGGCTCCTCTCCGGGATCGGCGACGCCGCCTACCCCCTCGTCCTGTTCGTCCTGGCGGGATCGCTCCTCTGGGTCTCCAAGGATTCGCTGGACAACAAGGTCTTCCGCATCATCGGGGCCACGATGCTCACGCTCGTCGTCTCGCTCGCCTCAGCGATGATTGCGGTCGAGGCCCGTCTGCCGGAGGGCAACGGCGGCGTGCTGGGGCTGGCCGGCTGGCTCTTCCTGGAGCCCCGCCTCGGCACGTTCGGCACGGTCCTCTTGATCGTGCCGACGACCGTGGTCGGCCTGCTGCTGCTGACGGACACGTGGCTCATCATCCTGCCGCTGGCCGTCTTCAAGTGGGTCCGCAACCGGGCCCGTGCCCCGCAGGCGCGTCTGGCGGGGGCGGCGGCCGCCATCGCCGGGGCGGCCGGGTCGAGGCTCGCCGGCTTCGCCCAATCGTCCGGCGGCAACGCGGCGGACGACTCCCGTCCGAAGGCCCGCAAGCAGCGCGCCTCCCGACGAAAGGACAAGGCCGACGAGGTGCCGGACGACGACCCGGAGGCCGGGGCCGAAACCGCCACCGCCGTCGCCGAACCGCCAAGGAAGCAAGCCGAACCCGAGGAGGAACCGCCCAGGCCCGCCAGGCCCCCGCATAACGTCATCATCCGCGACGCCCGCTCGCCCCGGCCGAAGGCCGACGCCGACGCCGAGCCCGGCGCCCTGCCGTTCACGCCGGCGCCCACCACCGCGCGCAGCCACGACTATCAACTCCCCTCGTTCGAGTTGCTCGAGGACGCCGAGACCAGCGGCGCCGCGACCGACGAAGCGTCCATCCGCGCCAGCGCCGAGGTCCTGACCGAAACGCTCCAGGAGTTCGGCGTCTCGGCCGAAGTGGTGGCCATCGAGACCGGCCCGGTCATCACGCAATTCGAGGTGGCCCTGGCGCCCGGCGTCAAGGTGGGCAAGGTCATCGGCCTCTCCGACGACATCGCCATCGCCATGAAGGCGCCGAACGTGCGGATCGTGGCCCCCCTGCCCGGCAAGGACACCATCGGCGTCGAGGTGCCGAACACGCGGCGGGAGGTCGTCCGCCTCAAGGAAATCGTCGAGGCCGGTCAGGCCGCCCCCAAACGCTTCAGCCTGCCGCTCTACCTCGGCAAGGATTCGAGCGGACAGCCGCTCGTAAAGGACCTCGGCATCATGCCGCACCTGTTGATCGGCGGCACGACGGGCTCCGGCAAGAGCGTGTGCCTGAACGCCATCATCATGTCGCTCCTGCTGACGCGGACGCCGGACGACCTGCGCATGATCCTGATCGATCCGAAGATGGTGGAACTCTCGGTCTACCAGAAACTGCCGCACCTCCTCTGCCCCGTCGTCAACGACATGCGCAAAGCCGAGGCGATCCTCGGGTGGCTGGTCGACAAAATGGAGGAACGGTACCGGCTGCTATCGACCGCCGGGGTGCGGAACCTGGCCTCCTACAACCGCCTCGGCCGCCAGCGCATCGTCGAGAAGTTCCAGCCCGCCTCGCCGGAGGAAGAAGCCAAACTCCAGGTCCACCTGCCGCATATCGTCGTCATCGTCGACGAACTGGCCGACCTCATGATGGTCGCCGCCAAGGAGGTGGAGGGCCACGTCACGCGCCTCTCGCAGAAGTCGCGGGCCGTCGGCATCCACCTCGTCATGGCGACCCAGCGGCCGAGCGTCGACGTGCTGACCGGCCTCATCAAGTCGAACCTGCCGGTCCGGGTGGCGTTCCAGACCGCCAGCCGCATCGATTCCCGCACCATCCTCGATTCGATGGGGGCGGAGAAACTGCTCGGCCAAGGCGACCTCCTCTTTATGACCCCCGGCGCCTCGAAGTTCACTCGCGCCCAGGGGGCCTTCGTCAGCGATGCCGACATCCAGAACGTCCTCGACCACATCACCCGGAAGGCCGAGCCCGAGTTCCAGCGCGAACTCGTCCAACTCAAGACCGGCGACGACGCCGACGCCGACAACGACCTCGTCGCCGTCGGCGCCGACGACGAACTCTACGCCAAGGCGATCGAGATCATCCTGGAACACGAGCGCGGCAGCGTGAGCCTGCTCCAGCGGCGGCTCGGCATCGGTTACGGACGCGCCGCACGCCTCGTCGACCAGATGGCCGAGGACGGCATCGTGGGCGAGTACAAGGGCAGCCAGGCCCGCGAGACCCTCATCACCCTGGACCAGTGGGAGGCCCTGAAGGCCCAGCGGAATCAGAACGGCGCCGAGGCCGACGAGACCGATGACGAAGCCGACCCCGAGGCCGACGGCATCGACGAAACCGAGGACGACGACGAAGACCCGTACCTGACGGACGAGGAAGCCGACATGGAGACCTGACCTGGCCCCCCAACCAGGCAGTGGTGCGGCCTGCCCCCCCTCACAGGCCGTGCCGACCCCGGAGCCGCGTTCGCCCCCTACCGCGGCTCCGACTTTTTGCGCCGGTGCCACGGCCGGTCTCGTCCGGCCGTGCGCCCGTGTGGTGGCTGCGGAAGGTATCCGTGTGGGCCGGCCGGTCTTGTCCGGCCGGGAGTTGAAGGGGTGAGGCACCGATTGACGAGCAATCGGTGGCACCTGCCGAGGGGAATCGCTCACCCGCCCGTCGTAACCGGCTCGGGGTGGGGCTGGCCGGAGGCATGCGCCGCGCCGCCGTCGTCGTCCTCGGCGGTGATTTCGTCCCAGGTGGTCACGCAGTTGCGGCCGAGGCCCTTGGCGGCGTAGAGGGCCTCGTCGGCGCGGGCCACGATCTCGTGGACCGTCGCGTTCTGGCCGGGGCCGACGGCGGCCACGCCGAAACTCGCCTGGATCGGCACCACCTTCTTCCGGTACGGGGCGCCCTGGTCCTGGAGGGTCCGGCGGAGGGTCTCGGCGATGGCGGCGGAACTTTCGAGTCCGGAGTCCGGCAGGACGAGCAGGAACTCCTCGCCGCCGTACCGGACGAGGATGTCGCTGGCGCGGAGGCGGTCCCGCAGCAGGTGCCCCACGTGGGCCAGGACGGCGTCGCCCGCCTGGTGCCCGTGCGTGTCGTTGATCTGCTTGAAGTGGTCCAGGTCCATCATGACGAAGCCGACGGGGGTGCGTTTGCGGCGGGCCCGGGCCATCTCGCGTTTGATGTACCCCTCGGCGTGGCGGCGGTTCACGAGGTCCGTCAGGAAGTCAAACTCCGCCAGTTGCCGCAGGCTCGAGTTGTCCGCCTCCAGTTGCGAGTTGCTGGCGTTGAGGTCGCGGACCCAGCCCACAACGCCCAGGGCGATGGCCACGTATCCCAGGGCGTAGATATAGACGCTCTCCCATCCTTCGGCGTCGTCGGTCAGGGCGCCCGCCTCCCACTGGCGGAGGAAGTCGGCCACCTCGGCGCCGAGCAGGCAGAGGAACCCGCCGCCCATCGCGACGACGACCCGGCCCTTCGCCCCGCGGCGGCGGCCGAAGAGGAGAAAGACAGCCGCCACCCCAAGCAGGACGATCAGCCGGATCAGATACAGCGAAACGGAGGGTGTACCCATGGGCAACCTCATCCCATCCCGCGGCGCTTGCGCCTGTCCCCCCTTTGCGCATGTCCGGAACGCCGTCGCGGCGGCGGGCCATGACGGCCCGCAGCAGCCGGACGGTCCGGCCCGCCCCGGGGAGCCGGGGGCGGTTGCAGCCGCCTGCAACGCGCTCAGCGGTGTCTCGCCGATCGGTGCGCCAGGGTAGGCGTCCGGATGGGCACCGCGGCCCGCGCAGGCCCCACCCGGCGCCCGCCGGAGGACGGCGGCT